>CAYQSE010000101.1:0-18699 GCA_964419905.1 uncultured Enterobacteriaceae bacterium | reverse complement strand
AGCGAGCCCAGGGGTACGCCGAGGTGGCCGGGAGGAACGAGCGCCGGAGACGCGATCAGCCGGCGGAGGCGATGCGGCCGGAGGCGTTCGCGCCGGCACGCGCCCGTGCCCGCACCGAGTCTGTTCAGGCAACGGCGGCCGGCCGAGACGGCCGGCCCACGCCCGCCCCGTCACCGACGCCCGTTCAGGTGCAGGTTCGTGCTGGCGCCCCGCTCAGACGTACCAGAGCTTGATGGATTGGCTGGGGTACCAGCTCTTCGCTGCGGAGAGCTCGGTGCCCTTGAAGATGTCGACGTGTCCGGTGCCGCCGTAGCCGTAGATCTTGTCGAACGCGACGAACCCGCGCTGCCCCGCAGCGACCGACTCGACGTGCTTCGCGCCCTCGATCGCTTCCTCCTCGGTCTTGAACCGCCCGCGCGCCGGCCACTCGAAGTCCGGCTTGCCGCGGAACTTCTCGATGTAGGTCCACATCTCGCGAGCCGAGAGGACGACGCGTCCGTCCTTGCCGTCCTGCAGCTCATCCTTGACCCGCGGCATGTACAGACCGCCCGAGCGCATCTTGTCGAGCCCCGCCTGCCGGCCCTTGTCGGTGGTGAGGGTGAGGTTGCCGCCCATGCGGTTGAGCATCGTGGACAGCCGCAGCGCGCAGGTGTTCGGCACGCTGCCCTCGGGCAGACCGAGCTGCTTGATGAGATCGCCCGAGTCGGTGTTCTCGTGCTCGCTCTCGTAGTTGTTGCGCGGATGGGCCGCCCACATCGCCTCGAAGTCCTCGTCGCCCGACAGGTTCTTCAGGCTGCGGGTGGCCGCTACGACGGCCGACCACGTCGCCTCGTCGACCGTGCCGGTCTCGGGCAGCCCGTTCTTCTTCTGCCACGCCTTGAGCTTGCCCTCGGTGATGCTCCCGAAGCCACCGTCCTGGCCCGCCCCGATGGCCTCCTGCACGCGCTTGATCAGCTCGCCCTTCATGCCCTTCTGAAAGGTGATGCCGTGCGCGAAGTAGGTCTTCGCGTCGCCGTCGAGGCGCTCCTGCCCCGAGAGCAGCGCGGCGAGGAACGCGTTGTCTCCGCCCGACGTGCCCTGGGTGGCGGTGCTCGATGCGCCGGTGGACGTCGTTGTGGTCTGCTGCTGACGGGTCTGGCTGGGCATGGAACACCCCGGTTGAGGAGAGCGTCATTCTAGCGTACCGACGCCGTGCATGCCGCACCGCGTTCACGACGCACGACTGTATTCGAGAAGTTCTCGCCGATCGCCGCAAAGACGCCGCTCTAGCGCGCGTCGTTCGCCAGGACGCGCGCCGCGAGGTGCCCCGGGAGCAGCGTCAGCCCTGCCGGATGCGACGCGCGGGAGCCCAGGTAGAGCCCGCGGATCGGCGCACGGTAGCCCGCGAGCCCCGGTGTCGGACGCAGGGACCAGAGCTGATCGAGCGCCTGCTCGGCGTGGTCGAGGTGGCCGCCGTCGAGCCCGTACCGCGCCTCGAGATCGACCGGGGTGAGCACTTCCTCGGCGACCACCTTGTCGCGGATCGCCGCGTCATGCCCTGCCAGCGCGTCGAGCACCGCGTCCCGCAGCGCCGCGCGCGTAGCAGCGGTCCAGCCCCCGACGAGCGCGTGCGGCGCGCCGTAGACCAAGACCGAGACGACATGGTGCCCCGCGGGCGCGAGGCGAGCGTCGCGGACCGATGGCACCCGCACCTCGATCGGCGGCCGCTCGGCCAGCCGGCCCCGCTTCGCCGCGTCGAACGCCCGCTCGACGTGCAGGGGCCCGTCCGCGAGGACGGCGTGCTCGACGCCGGCCTCACCGCCGAGCGCGAGCGGCGCGCGCAGCCCGAGATGGACCTTGGCGAGGATGCCGCGCGCGCGCACCCGCAGCAGCGCGTCCTCGTCGGGCGTCGGCAGCGTGAGCGGCGGGAGCAGGTCGAGCAGCCGGCGCGGCCCGAGGCAGCACAGCACGCGGCGCGCGAAGAGCTCCGAGCCATCCTCGAGCGCGACCCCTTGCACCGCCCCCTCGCTGACGGCGATCCGCGCCACGGGCGAGCCGGCGCGGATCACCACGCCCGCGGCGTCACACGCGACCACCAGCGCGCGCACGAGCGCGGCGGGCCCCCCGTCGACCTCGTGCTCGCCGAGCAGGGCGTCACGCAGCAGGAAATACGCCGCGCTCGTCGGCGACAGCGGCGCCATCCACGTGCCGAACAGCGCGGGCAGCGCGAGCGCCGCCCGAAGCCGCGGATCGCTGACGTACTCCGCGAGCAGATCGTCGACGGCGGCCGGCCCGATCTTGAGCAGCTCGGACATCGTGGCGCCGCCGAGACGCCGCAGCCCGAGCGCGGACTTGACCAGCGGCAGCCACGCCGCGTCACCGCGTACGTCGGGCGGCGGGGCGTGCATCAGCGCAGACGAGAACGGGCGGAAGCCGTCGAGCAGCGCGCGCAGCCGCCGGTAGCCTGCCACGTCACCGCTCGGGAGGTCGCCGACGACCGCGTCGGGGTCGAGCCGCAGCCCGCTGGCCCACAGCGTCGGGCGCGGGCGCGTCTTCAGCCCGTGCGCGCGCAGCCCGAGCGCGTCGATCACCGTGGGGCTCACCTGCGCGCTGTCGTGCGCGGCACCGACGTGTCGATAGCCCTCGGCGAACGCCTCGCCCGCGGCGACCCCACCCACCGGCCCCGCGCCGTGCAGGACCACCGCCTTGCGCCCCGCCTTCGCGAGCGTCAGCGCGGCGACCAGCCCGTCGACGCCGGCCCCGAGGACGAGCGTGTCGACGGCGCTCAAATCGCACCTTCCTTGAGCATCTTCAGCGCCGCGAGCGCGCCGGGCGCCGCCATCACCCCGCCGCCGGGGTGCGCGCCCGAGCCGCACAGCCACAGATCGCGGATCGGCGTGCGGTAGCGCGCCCAGCCCGACGCGGGCCGCTGGAACAACAGCTGCTCGAGCGAGAGCTCGCCGTGGAAGATGTTTCCCTCGGTGAGCCCGAAGGTCTGCTCCAGATCCCACGGCGAGAGCACCTGCCGGTGCAGGATGCGGTCCTCGAGGCCCGGCATGTACTCGGCGAGCGTGGCGATCACCGCATCGCCGAACGCCTCGCGCTGCGCGGGCCACGCCTCGGGCCCCTCCGCGAGGTGGTACGGCGCGTACTGCACGAAGCAGCTCATCACGTGCTTGCCGGGTGGCGCCATCGACGGGTCGAACAGCGTCGGGTACACGACGTTGATGAACGGACGACGCGAGAACGCCCCATACTTGGCGTCGTCGTAGGCGGTCTCGAGGTAGTCGGTGGACGGCGCGATCGAGATGTCGCCCATCAGGTGCGGCCCCTGCCCCGGGCGCGCCGCGAAGTCCGGGAAGCCGTCGAGCGCGAGGTTCACCTTGCCCGACGAGCCGCGCAGCTTGTAGCGACGCAGATCGCGGGCGAACTCGTCGGGGAGGTGCGACTCACCCACGAGCCCGAGGAACGTCAGCCGCGGCTCGGCGCCGCTGATCACCGCGCGGGCCCTGAGCTCGGTGCCGTCGTCGAGGACGACGCCGGTGGCCCGACCGCCCTGCACGAGGATGCGCTGCACGCCCGCCTCGGTGCGGATCTCGGCGCCGTGCGCCCGCGCGGAGCTGGCGATCGCCTCGCTCACCGCGCCGTTGCCGCCCCTCGCGAACCCCCACGCACGCGACGCGCCATCGATCTCGCCCATGTAGTGGTGCAGCAGGACATACGCGGTGCCCGGCGAGTTCACCCCGAGCATCGTCCCGATGATGCCGCTGCACGACATCGGCGCGATCAGCTCGTCGGACTCGAAGAACTCGCGCAGGAAGTCGACCGCGCTCATCGTGGTGAGCTTGAACTGCAGCGCGGCGAGATCGTCACCGAGCCCGCGGAACGCACCGCCGAGCCGCGCCAACTGCAGCAGATCGGCGGGCCGCAGCGAGGTCGGATCGGGTGCCTCGTGGTCGATGATCGCCTTCGCGAACCGCGCCAACTTGCCCATCGCCTTCGAGAACTCGGGGTAGACCTCGGCGTCGCGTCGTGAGAACCCGGCGATCTCGCGGAACGTGGCGTCGGGGTCGGACGAGCGGCACAGGCTGCGCCCGTCGAGGTAGGGCGTGAACGTCGTCTCGAGCGGGAGCACTTGCAGCCCGTGCTTGGCGAGCTCCAGATCGCGCAGGATCCAGGGGCGCAGCAGGCTGACGACGTAGCTGCACACCGTGTAGCGGAACCCCGGATGGACCTCCTCGGTGACCGCCGCGCCGCCGAGCACGTGCCGTCGCTCCAGCACGAGCACCTTGCGACCCGCCCGCGCGAGGTAGGCCGCACAGGTGAGCCCGTTGTGGCCACCGCCGATCACGATCGCGTCGTATCGCTGACTCATGCGCGCTTCCTCGCGCCTGGCGTGCTCCGCTTGCGCTCCGGGTCGAAGAACGGGCGCGCCACCACGCGCGCGCCCACCTGCCGCCGATGGAACTCCGGCGTGTGCTCGACGCGCACCCGCATGCCCGGCTCGGCGTAGGCGGCGAACACCTGACCGATCGCGATGGCCTGCTTGAGCAGCGGCGACCACACCTGGCTGGTGACCTGGCCGACCTGGCGCAGCCCGCCCGCGTCGTAGATCGGCACCGCGTCACGGCTGGCGATCGGCGCGAGCCGCGGCGGCAGCCCGTACTCGGCGTACAGCGACTCGATCCCGGCCCAGTCGAGCGTCAGCCCCACCAGGCCCCACTTGCTCCCGCGGCGACGCTCCTCGCGGATCGCGGCCTGCCCGATGAACGGATCGCGCTCGAGGTCGACGGTGAAGCCGAGCCCCGCCTCGTCCGGCGTCGACTTTCGCGCCTCGATGAGGCAGCTCTTCGCGGAGACGTAGTCGACCCCCTGCAGCACGTAGCCGGCCTCGAGGCGCACGACATCGAGCGCGTCGAGGCCGATCGGCTCGAGCCCGCGCGGCCGCCCCTCCTCGACGATCGCGTCCCACACGGCGAGCGCATCGTCGTTGTCCATCCAGATCTCGTAGCCGAGGTCGCCGGTGTAGCCCGTGCGGCTGACCCAGACGTCCTTGCCCGCGAGCGTGGTGCGCTGCACGCGGAAGAAGCGCATCACGTCGAGATCCCACGCGACGAGCGGCTTGAGGATCTCGCGGGCGCGCGGCCCCTGCACCGCGAGGCACGCGAGGCGATCGGTGCTGTCCTCGACCTCGATCGACAGATCCCGCGCGTGCCGCTGCAGCCACGCCCCCCACCGCTCCGACGTGGCGACCCGGAAGTGCTCGGGCCCCAGCCGAGCGACAGTCCCGTCATCGAGGCAGTGCCCGTGCGGATCGGCGAGCGCGCTGTACATCACCTGCCCGACCTTTGCGCTGGCGACGTCGCGGGTGAAGATCCGCGCGAGCGCTCGCGCGGCGTCCCGGCCCCGCACCTCCAGCTTGTAGAGCGGGGTCGCGTCGAGCAGGCCCGCGCCGTGCCGGATGGCGAAGTACTCGCGCTCGGAGTGGGCGTCGTAGGTGCGGACCGCCGCATAGCCGGACCACTCCTTGTAGAGGAAGGAGCGACACAGCGCGCTGGTGCGTGGATGGAACGGGGTGGTGCGGGCCATCGCCGCCTCTGCACGGGGACGCGCGAGCCTACCTCACGCGGCGTCCGGCGTCTCCGGGGGCGGGCGCTTCGCAGGTCGGCGGGGCCTGCTGCGCACATAGACGTGCTCGAGGCGGCCGTCGGGGAGCAGCACCGATCGCTCGTGGCGCATGCGGAGCTTGCGCGCGACGTGGATCGAGCCCTGGTTGCCGGGCTCGATGAACGCGTAGACCTTCGGAACCCGGAGTGCCCACGCGCGCTCGAGGAGCGCTGTCGCCACCTCGGTCGCGTAGCCCTTTCCCCACGCGCGGGAGCCGAGCACGTAGATGATCTCGATGATCGTCTCGTCGAACAGGCGGCGCGGCAGCAGGCCGCAGTGGCCGATCACCCGACCGGTCGCCTTCTCTTCGACCGCCCACAGGTCGAGCTGCGCCTCGGGGTCGTGGTACTCGCGCAGCGCGCGCCGCACCGCCGCCCGCTCTCGCATCCCGCCGAGGTGCTTCGTGACCACCGGGCTCGCCCAGATCCGCGCGATCACGTCCCGATCGGACGGCCGCACGGTGCGCAGCACGAGGCGCTCGGTCTCGCAGATCACGGCGCCGCGAGCGCCGGGACGGCCCACGCGGGCGTGGTGCCCGGCGCACCGACGCAGGTGAACAGACCATCGGCCTCGCCCGCTGGGGCCTGGCCTTCGGTGGGCGTGGGCAGCCACAGCCAGGTACGCTCGGCGTCGTCGGTGAGGTCGCACCACCGTGCGCCGCGCACCGACCACGTGAGCACGTCGGCGTCCTGCGCGAGGCTCAGGATGTATGCCTGCGCGGGGTCGCGGTGCGGCCCCGCGTCGACCGGGGCCTCGTCGACGGAGGCGTCGATCGCCGTCGAGCGCACGCGCCAGTCGAGCTCGATCGCGGGGTAGCCACGCTGCGCGTCGTCGGCCGCGGCCACATCGCCCGCGTCGATCGCAGGACCGTCCGGATCGAGGAACAACCAGCCGTCGGCCGCCGGCACGAACGGATCGAGCGCGGACTGAGTGTTGCCCGCGCCGAGCGCGCGGTCGGACACCGAGCCGGTCACGGTGAACGAACCGCCGCCGCACGCCGCGACGTCACTGGTCGGGTTGGTGAAGAACACGCTGTTCGCGACGACGAGGCCCGGCGCGCACGCCTCGATGGCGGGCCCGCCGGCTCCCGCGCCCCGCACGGCGACGTGGCTCAGCGACAGCGTGGCGGCGCCCGTAGCGCGCGCCGCAGCGCCGTCGCTCAGGTCGTCGAACACCGCGTCGATCACGCGCGCCGTCGCAGCACCGTCCGCCTGGATCGCCGCGTCTCCGAGGAGACCAAAGCCCGAGAACCGCGCGCCGACGAACGTGGCGTCGGTGCCCACCAGATCGAAGAGCGAGCCGTCGTGGTGCGCGACATCCACGCCCCGCGCGTCGAGCGAGCCGCCGATCCAGGTGACGCCCGCGGCCTCGCGCGCGCGGAGCCCGAACAGCCGCACCGCAGAGCCCTCGACCACCGACGGCCCGGCGAGCGCAGACCACGCCCCGCGGACCCACAGCACGTCGCTGTCGTCGGCGCCGCCGAGCGCCGACGACGACGCGACGGCGACGTCCGCGAACGCGACCTCGGACGCGGTGACGTCGAGCACGCCGGGCGCGCCGGCGGCGACGAGCACGAGATCGCGCACCGTCACCCGCGCGCCGTCGATCGCGAGCAGCGGACCCGGCGCCCCCTCGCCATCGAGCCATGCTCGACACGGCGCGCCACAGCGGTCGGCGAGGCGCGCCTCGTCGCCGGCGAACCCACCGACGAGGTGCAGCCCGTGCGCGACGGAGATCGTTCCGGTGGGGTAGTGCCCCGAGGCCACCCAGACGTGGTCGCCCGGATCGGACGCGGCGACGGCGGCGGCCACCGTGGTGTAGGCCGTTGCCCACGACAGGCCGTCCGGCGCGATCGCCGTGCTCGTCGTGTCGACGCGGAGCACGCCGGGCGACACGCACGTCGAGGCGGGATCGAGCCCGTCGCCGTCGTTGTCGGCGCGAGGCCCGTCACACACCCCATCGCCATCGCTGTCGGGCAGCGTCGGGTCGGTCTCGGGGCGGTGGGTCTGTCCGTCGCCGTCCAGATCCTCCTCACCATCGAGCCAGCCGTCGTCATCGCTGTCGGGATCGCGCGGATCGGTGCGGATCTCGCGCCCGTCCGCCAGCCCGTCCCCGTCCGTGTCGGGATCGAACGGATCGAGACCACGCTCGAGCTCGGAGAGATCGTTGATCCCGTCGCCGTCCGTATCCTCGCCCCACGGCGTCACCGAGAGCCACGCGCGCGCCGGCCCCCCGAGCCCGTCGCACGAGAGCAGGTAGGTCGTGGGCTCGGTCGGTGTGACCGTGCGGCTGCCGCTGACCGGGACCACGCCGCCAGGATCGAGCGCGCACGCGCTCGCCTGTGTGGACGTCCAGGTGAGCGTGACCGACGCGCCCGGGTCCGGGTAGTGGGTGGACACGTCGAAGCGCGGGATCGTCACACCCACACCGGGCGTCACCGTGATCGTCACCGTCGCGTCGTCCGTGCGCCCGGTGGGATCGATCACGGTGTAGGTGAAGGTCACCTCCCCCGAGGTGCCGACCTCGGGGGTGTAGCGCAGGGTGCCGGCACCGCCCTGGTCCCCCTAGCCCGACGCGGGCGCGGTCCACTCCATGAGCGCGATCGGCTCGCCGTCGGGATCGAGGTCGTTCGCGAGCACGTCGAGGTCGATCGGCGCGAGGTCGCTGGTGGTGAACGCGTCGTCGGACGCCACCGGCGGGTCGGGCAGCGGTGTGACCACGAGCGTGATCCGCCCCAGGGTCTCACGCTTGCGGTCGACCAGCGCGTACGCGAACCCGTCCACCCCAAAGAAGTCGGGATCCGACGTGTAGCGGACGTCGTAGGGCGACACGCCCTCGGCGCCGTCGAGGCTGCCATGCGCAGGCGGCTCCGTGATCCGGACGGTGACGGGGCGATCGGAGCCGTCTCCCGCGAGGCCGATGATCCCGACCAGCGCGGAGGCATCCTCCTCGAGCGTACGCAGGGGCTCGGCGTCGATCACCGGAGGCAGGGAGCCGCAGCCCAGGAGCAGGGCCGTGAGCACGGCGGGCATGGAGGACCTCGCGAAGGGGTGCCCAGTGTAGTCCAAGAAGCCGACCGCGGCGCGGCGCTGGGGCCCGTGCTAGCGTCGGAGCTCGCTATCCCGGGAGACACCCTGACGAGGATCCTCGACTCGCTGACCGGCTACCCCGGGCTGTTCGTGTGGTGCGCGCTCTCGGGCATCCTGATCCCGATCCCCGAGGACGTCCCTCAGGTGTACGCGGGGATGCGCGTCGCCTCGGGCGAGCTGGGCTACGCCGCGGTGCCGGTGGCGTTCGCGGGCGTGCTGTTGCGCGACGGTCTGGTGTTCGGCGTGGGGCACCTGCTCGGGGAGCGCGCGCTGAGCAGCCCCTGGGTCAACCGCGTGCTCCCGCGGCGCAAGATCGAGGCGGCGCGCGCGCGGATCGCCGCGCACGGCCCTGCCGCGGTGCTGATCGCGCGGCTGTCGATCGGGGTGCGGAGCGGCACGTTCTTCACCGCAGGCGCGCTCGGCGTGCGGCCCCGGGACTTCCTGGTGTGGGACCTCGCCGGGCTGCTCGTCACCGTGCCGCTGCTCACCGGGCTCGGCTACGTGTTCGGCGAGCCGATCGCCGCGGGGCTGCTGTGGCTCGCGGCGCGCGCGCAATGGGTGGTGCCGATCGCGGGGGCCCTGATCGCAGCGGGGTGGGGGGGGGGGCGCGGCGCCCCCCCCCCCCCCCCGGCGGACACCTAGCGTTCGCGCGTCAGTCAACGTGCGCCGCGGCGGTGCGACCCGGCGCGTGGCAGACCGCGCAGGACTCGGCGCCGAACGAATACGCGGTGTTCAGCTCGAAGTGCGCCTTGGCGTAGCCGCTGTCGTGGCAGCCGGAGCACGCCGCGGTCGCGGGCGCGATGCGCATCGCGAGCTCGGGGCTGTAGGTGACATCACCCAGGGCCGCCGGCACCTCCGCGGTCGCCGCGTCGAAGCCGTCGACCACCGACCACATCGCGTCTGCGTCGATCGGCAGGCCGTAGGTGTTCGGCATGTGGCAGGTCTCGCAGTCGCTGAGCTTCGCGGGGAAGCCGATGTGACTGAAGTCGTAGGCGCCCTGGCCCTGGCCACCCGCCAACGTGCCGCGGATGAACGCGAACGGGACGGTGCGGATCGGGTCGCCGCCGACCGGCTTGCCGGCGTGCAGCCCGTGGATGAGGTCCTTCAGGTTCATCGGCATCTGACGGTGCACCGTACCGTCGACCTCCAGCTCCCCCTCGAAGATGTTGCTGCTCGAGTTCTCGGGGTTGTGGCAGGTCACGCACCAGTCGACGTTGTCGTTGCGGCCGCCGCCGTGGAACGACAGCCCCTCGTGGCAGGTCAGGCAGCGCTGCGAGTCGACGATCTGGCGGCGCGGCGTGGGCTCGTTGACGCCGATGCCCGCGACCACGCTCGGCGTGTTCACCGAGGTGCCGCTGAGCACGGTGGGGCGCCCCTCGATGCCAATCACCATCATCTGCGCGTCGGCGGGGAACGCGAACGGCGTGGTGCCGACGCCAGCAGAGGTCGTGTAGTACCCGCTGCCGTCGGGACCGGTGAGACCGGGCTGCCAGACCGCCGGGCTACCCGCGATCGACATCGGCTGGTCGTAGGAGCGGACGCCCTGACTGGTCGTGACGTCCCACCACAAGCGGCCGGCCGTCGTGCCGAGGTTGTTGAAGTCGGCCGGCGCGGCGATGCCAGGACCGTCGTGCACCTGGTCCGGCGCGAGGTGCTCGGCGCTCCACGCCGCGTAGAAGCGGACGTTGCCGAGGCCGACACCGGTGGGCAGCGCCGAGAAGGTCAGCGGCGCCCCGTCGGCGAGGATGCGGAACTTCACGATCGGCTGGCGGTTGCCGTCCAGCGAGACCTCGGCGATCTGGTACTCGAACGCGTAGGAGCCGGCCGGGAGCAGCGGGTTGTTCGGCGTGGAGCCGTGACTCGCGTGCGCTTCATCTACCAGCTTGAAGCCGGAGCCTGCGTGGCAGGTCCCACACCCGGCGTTGTTGGTATGATTGCCGTTGTGGGCGCTATAGTCGACCGCGTGGCAGGTGTTGCACGCCTCCTGCGTCGGGCGCTCGGCCCACGCGACCTTATCGGCCGCGGCGCGGCCCGCGGGCTGATCGACGCGCTGGTTGTCGTGGCAGCTGAGGCAGTTCGCCATCGGCTGCGGGAAGTGCGTGTCGGTGTAGTCGCGGCCGGCGATCTCGTAGCCCGGTACGTCGCCGTGCAGCTTGTGCATCATCGTGCCGAGCGAGAGATCGACCCACGCGTCGTTGGTGGACGCGAGCGAGTCGAAGGTGCCCGGGTTGTGGCAGGTGACGCAGACGTTCACGTCGTAGCGGGTGTTGCCGTGGAAGTTCGGGAACCACAGCGCTTCGCGATCGCTGGAATCACCGTGGCACGCGCCGCACGACGCGTTGGTGACCACCTGGTTGACCGGGTTCGAGAGCACGTTGGGGAGCTCGGCCGGGACGAAGTCGGCGGTCGCGCTGTAGCGTGTGCCGCTGTTGCGGCTGACGATGGTGACGCGGTGCGTCGCGGTGGGGTCGTAGTCGACGTCGAGCCCGGCGAGGACGGTCGTGGCCGCCGCCGAGGTGAGCTGGCCATTGGAGCCCACGCCGATCGCACCACCCGACACCGGCTCGAGGCCGCTGCCGTAGTAGACGAAGTCCGCCACGGCGTCGAGGTCGGTGCCGAAGGTGTAGGTGTAGACGCCCGGGGAGGGCTCGGCGACCTTGAACGTCGTGGACGCGGTGGCCCGCTCGCCCGCCGCGCGGAGGATCGTCACGCCGCCGCTCTGTAGGCGCGAGCGGCTGATGTAGCTCTGCCAGTAGGGTGAGTCGCCGGCAGTGGTCGGCTCGACGAGCTTGGCCACGGTGAACTCGAAGTTGGTCAGCCCGCTGACGGGCAGCCCGCTCGCGTCCGCGATCTCGAACGTCACGGTCAGGTCGGCGCCCGCGGTGGTGTCGATCGCGACCCCGGTGATCTCGCCGACCAGCGTGCCCGAGCTGTCGCCGGGGGGAATGTACTCGGAGCCGGGGGGCCCCTGCGCACCGTCCTCGCCATCGTCACCCGGCAGCCCGTCGTCGCCAGGCAGGCCATCGTCGCCAGGCAGGCCATCCTCGCCGTCGTCACCGTCCGCACCGGCCGGCCCCGTGGGCCCTGCCGGGCCCTCCGGGCCTGCGGGCCCCTCGCATCCCGTGACCGCGAGCGCGATCGCGAGAAACACCGTGGTCACTGCGCTGGACCCGAACTGCATGACTTCCTCCAGGTTCGGTTGGCCTACCGAGCTCTCTCTGGCGTCCAACCGGATCGGCGAGACGGTACCAGAGTCGAGGTTTGCTGTAAACGGGGCGCGACGCGTCGCCCATCGGACGAACGACGGTTGCCAGATCGACGCGTAAGGTTTCAACGCCCGACATCAGGGTGACGCCCCCCCAGCGTCACCCCTCCTCGTCGACTCTGCCCGACGCCCCGCGAATTCGGACGTTGTCGTCCGACAGCACGAGCGTCTGCCGCACGCGCACCGGCAGCTTCTGCTCCACCCGGACCTCGGTAGCGAGCGTCGCGTCCATCCGCACCGGGAGCTCCTCGTCGAGCGCGACCCGCACCGGCATCCGCGCCTTGATCGGGACGCTCAGCGTGCGGCGGAGCCGGAAGGTGACGTCCTGGCGCACCGGCACCTCGATCTCGCCCTCGATGTGCACGGGCTGATGGATCGGCACCTCGAGCGCGACGGGCACCGTCGCCCGGATCGGGATCGGCGCGAAGCCCGCCGCCATCACGGTGGTGTCGAGATCCATCTCGGTGACGATGTGCAGCGTGTCGTGGATCTTCACGCGCGTGTTCAGCGGTACGCGCACCACGAGATCCAGCGGGACCGTGATCTCCTCGTCGAGAGGCACCTCGATCCGGGTGTCGATCTCGACGTGGGTACGGAGGTCGTGCACGACCCGCACCGGGACCGTCTGGCTGATCGCGGCTTCGATCGGCAGCGTGCCCGCAAGCTGCACGTCCAGCGTCTCGTCGATCCGGAGCTCGACGACCGGGCGCTGCGCGTCCCATCGCTCTCGCAGCGGCTGCAGCGCACCCAGCAGGCGTTCTCGAAGCGACATCGACCCTCCGCCCCGTGGCCTAACCGCGCCTACGGCACCTCGGTGGTCGCCCGCGCCGCATGGATCTCGCCCGGACGCCCGCAGTCGAGCCGCAGCACGGCGCCGCTGGCGCGGCCGTGCGGGAGCGCCCCGACCGACGGGTCCGACATCACCGCGATCGCCTCGGGGACGCCGACCTCGGTCAGCGTACACGTCGCGGCGCTCACGACGTCCCAACGCACGACGTCGTCGTCGGCTTCCAGCGCTCGGATCACCGGACGGAGGAGACCGTAGTGGCGGCCCAGATCCGGCGGCGGGTCGTCACCAGCGCGATCCAGCGTCGCCGATCGCCGCCCGATGCGCGTCTGGAACCGCGGGTATCCCACCTCGAGATCGACCACCGCCGACACGTCGCCGGCGTCGATTCCCTGCCCCTCCGGATCGAGGAAGAGCTCCCCGGACGCCGCGGCCAGGAACGGGAACGCGGACGCCAGGAGGTTGCCGGTGCCGAGGTCGAGCTCGCTCAGGCTGGCGCTCACCGACGCCACGTCCCCTCGTCGGCGGCCGAGATCGGACGGCGTGCTGCCATAGAACACGGTGTTTCGGATCACGAGGTCCGCGTCCGCGTAGGTCACCGCGCCGCCTCGCACCGCGCCGACGGCGCTGCTGGCCACGTTGTCGAGGAACGACACGCTCGTCAGGTGCGCCGACAGCGTGAGGTTGGCCGCTCCGTCCAGCGAGATCGCGCCGTAGCCACCGACGTTGTCGACGAACGCGACATCGAGCAGCACCAGCTCGCGCGAGCCCCCGACCGCCAGCACGGTCAGCGCGCTGCCGCTACAGCAACCGCCCGAGGCGTTCTCGTTCGCGACGAGGTCGACGTCGAACAGCCGCGCGTCGCTGTCGGCGACCAGCAGCGCGCCCGACGTGCCGTGGTTGCGCGCGACCTCCGCGCGGATCAGCGAGAGCTCGGAGCCTGCCGCCACGGTGAGCGCGCCGATCGCGTTGTCGACGAGCCGCGCGTCGGAGATCGACACGTCCGACGCGACGAAGTGCAGCGCATGCCCGAGGCCGCGGTTGCCATCGACCGTGACGCCCGCGAGCAGGACGGAGGAGGAGGTCCCTCCGGCCGCCGCGCCGCGATCGGCGAGGTTGCCGGTCAGACGCAGGCGCGACAGGCGCACGGTCGCGCGCTGCAGATCGATGCCCCCGTCGATCGGCGGACGCGTGCCGATGACCGGAGCGTTCGGATCGGGGATCCCCTTGCCGCCGCGGATCGTGAACCCGTCGATCGTCGCCTCGCCGTCGACCACGCGGACCACGCTCGGACTGTTGTCGTCGACCGTGGAGGGGACGGCGGGATCGAGCCCGTCGCCGTCAAAGTCGCCGTCGAGCACGGAGATGCCGAGCAGCTCGGGGCGCTCGAGCGGGCTGGCCTCACTGCCCACGAACCCCCCGAACAGGTGGCGTCCGTCGGGCACGATCGCCACCGACGTCGCTGCGAGGCCCGGCGTGTAGCGACCCTCTCGGACCCAGACGTGGTCACCGGGCGCAGACGCGTCGAGCGCCTGCTGCACGCGGCCGAACGCGGTGGCCCAGGACCGTCCGTCACCGCCGCCCCCCTCCACGACGAACCACACCTCGGGGTCGGCGCAGTCGCCGCCGTGATCGAGGCCGTCGCCCTCGCCGTCGCGCCGCGGCCCGTCACACACGCCATCGCCGTCCGAGTCCGGGTCGGCGGGATCCAGCTCGCCCGGATCGAGGCGTCCGTTCCGGTTCAGATCCTCGATCCCGTCCGGGATCCCGTCGTCGTCGCTGTCCGGATCCGCCGGGTCCGTGCGGAGCTCCAGCCCGTCGGGGATCCCGTCGCCGTCCGTGTCCGGGTTCGCGCTGTCCGTCCCGAGCATCGCCTCGCCGAGGTCCGAGAGACCGTCGCCGTCCGCGTCGGTCGGCCACGGAAGCGCCTCGGCGGTCGCGATGACCGGCCCGGCGGGGCCCTCGCAGGTCAGCGTCCACGTCGTCTGTACGAGCGGCACCGCCTGCGCGACACCGGCGGTCGCGCCACCGGTGTCGACCCCCTGGTCGATCACGCACGCCGTGGCCTCCGACGCGCTCCAGGTCAGCGTGACCGGGTCGCCGGTGATCGGGAACCGCGGGGCGGCCGTGAACGCCTGGACCGCGACCGGGACGCCCACGGTGACGGTGACCGTGACCGTCGCGGTGTCGGTGCCGCCCGCGCCGTCGGACACCGTGTAGTCGAAGCTGTCGACGCCCGGGTGGGGGTGTTCGGGCACGTACCGGATCCGGCCGCCGCCGATCGGCATCGCCGTGCCGTGGTCAGGCGCCGTGACCGAGGACACGACCAGCGCGTCGCCGTCCGGGTCGGTGTCGTTCAGCGTTGCGTCGATCACAACCGGCGTCACCGAGTCGGTCTCAGCGCTCGTCGGGTTCGCGGTCGGCGGGTCGTTGACGGGGGCCACCACCAGCGCCACCCGTCCGACGAGCGAGCGTCGGCCACCCGCGTCGGTGACCACGTAGTCCAGCGTGTCGACGCCGTGGAAGTCCGGCGCGGGGGTGTAGGTGACCTCGAGCGGCGCCCCACCCTCGGTGGGCGTGACCTCGCCGTGGGACGGCAGCCTGGTCAGCTGCACGTGGAGGTCCTCCTCCTTGCCCTGGTCGAACAACGCCGAGAGACGAAACGTCGCGGACGTGTCCTCGTCGAGGGTGACCTGGGTGGGTCCGGAAGGGATTGGATCAGAAGCACCGCAACCGGCGAGGAGGAGCAGGAGCGTGGAGCGCAAGGAGGACCTCGGAGCGTGGTGCGTAGTGTAGGCCCGTCGAGGCGTGCCCGCAGCCCCCGGATCAACCGGGCGGGAGGTTCGCCTCGAGCACGCGCCGGGCATTTCCTCCCAGCACACGCTGCACCTCGTCACGCGAGAAGCCAGCCGCGAGCAGCGCCTCGGTGATCAGCGCCACCCCGGTGGTGTCGAAGGGCGTGTGCACCGCGCCGTCGAAGTCCGAGCCCAGCCCCACGTGATCGATCCCCGCCACCGCCACCGCGTGGCGCAGCGCGGCGACGATCCCCGCGACCGAGACGTCGCAGATCGCGTGATCGAAGTACGCGATGCCGACCACGCCCCCGTTCGCCGCGACCTTGCGGAGCTGCTCGTCGGAGAGGTTGCGCGGGCCGGGACAGGTGCCCTGGACACCCGTGTGCGACACGACCACCGGGTGACTCGCCTGTGCGAGCACCTCGTCGAACGCCGGTATCGAGGCGTGCGCGAGGTCGACGGTCACGCCGAGCGCCTCCATGCGCGCCAGCAGCGTGCGCCCGAGCGGCGTCAGCCCGTGCTGGTCGAGCCCGTGCGCCGACCCGGCGACCGCGGTGTCGACGAAGTGCGCCGGCCCCATCATCCGATAGCCCGCGGCGAACAGCGCCTCGAGGCGCTGCGGATCGTCACGAAGCGGGTGCATCCCCTCGAGCGCGAGGAGACCCGCGACGCCACCCGGTGCGGCGTCGAGGTCGGCGCGCGAGCGCACGATCCGCAGTCGACCGTCGGAGCGCTCGGCGAACCGCGCGAGCTCCCGCGCCTGGGCGAGCGCGCGACCGAACGGATCGAACCACGCCGAGGGCGGGCGCAAGGTCGCGAAGAACAACAGCGGGAGCCGATCGGTGTCTGCCGCGTTCCGCTCGGGGTTCTGGCCCTTCGGCGAGTGCGTCACCACGCCGAACACCTGCAGGTCGACGCCGCCTGCGATCAGGCGCGGCACGTCCACCTGACCGCGCGTGTTCTCCGCCAGCAGATCCCGCCGCCACAGCAGCGGATCGGCGTGCAGATCGACGACATAGGCCGCGTCGTGGACCGCCCGGGCCGCAGGATCGACCGCGTACGGCGGCGCGTGGAGGACCGCGTTGAAGCCCCGGTCCCGCGCCGGCAGCACGCCCAGGTTCAAGAGGAGCACGAACAGCGCCGGCAACAGCAGCAGCGCCAGCGCGACGTAGGGGGCGAAGCGGCGCACGGGACCTCCGAGCGCGCGAGTCTACCCTACTCGCAGTCGCCGCCCACCGCGGGCACCACCGGGACCCCGTCGCGCGCCCACGTCCGCAGGAAGCAACCCACCTGCGCGCGAGCGGCCTCGAGCTGGTAGAACACCTCGTGACCGTCCTCGACGCCGTCCTCGGCGTGCTGCACGACCACCGCGGTGACGGTGCCGCCGTGGCGGTTGCCCGTCGCAGGCAACGCGAGGGTGCCCCCTCCGCCGAGCGGCAGCACGGACGCCGCCGGCAGATACGCCGCCACCTCGTCCACCGCCTCGTCGAGCGCGGGCCCCGCCAGATCGAGGCCGAGCGACACGGACATCGCGTTCGCGATCGGCGGCAGGATGTAGCGATCGACGATCCCCTGCACCATCAGCACGTGGCGTGGCGCGTCGTCGCCCGGCTCGCGCAGCAGCGACGGCCCCCACACCGGCGGATCCGCCCCCTCCCCGGCCCACTGCAGCAGCGAGAGCACCGGATCGTGCGCGTGGAGCCCGCCTTCTTCGTAGCCGAGCAGCTGCTCGGCGAGCGGCCGGACCGCGAGCGGCTTCTGCTTGTGGAGCACGTTCTCGATCCAGCTCCCGCCGGCGCCCGACAGCACGACCGCGCGGAAGCGCGGCTCGGTGCCCAGCACCAGGGGCGCGATCGTCGCCCCCATCGAGTGCCCGATCAGCGCGAGGTGGTCGAGATCGAAGCGCGCCGTCGCGTCCGCGCCGGGGCAGTCCGAGGCGTCGACCGTCAGCCCGTCCAGCAGATCGGGCAGCAACACGAGCTCTGCGGCGGACTGGCGCAGGTTGTCACGTAGCGCGTCCGGGTTGCCGATGTTGAACATCAGGAACTGCTCGTCGCCGCCGGTCACGTTGCGGATCCCGCCGTGCGGCCCGTCGACGCTGACTCCTGCGAAGCCGGCACGCGCGAGCGTGAGCGCGGGGCCCGAGCCCGGGACGGCGACCGCGCCCGTCGCGTCGCGCACCCCGCGGTCGACCAGCGGCCGATCGCCGCCCCCGCCGGTGCGGATCATCACCGCCACGGGCCAGCCGCCGTCCGGCATCGTCCCGCGCGGGATCGTGAACACCAGCCGCGCCTCCTCGACGTGATCGAGCACTGGCGCGCCGCCCTCCCACAGGATCGCGCCGCCCCCCTGCAGGTAAGGCGGCTCGCCGGACTGGAACACCGGCACGCGCACGCGCCCGGTGAGCACGCAGAAGTCATCGAACACCTCGCCCGCGGTGATTTCCGGCGCCGCGAGCGGGTGCTCGCGCGCGGCCTCGGCGAGCGCCCGCTGCGGCGCGAGCGGATCGCCCGTCGTGAACGCGGTCAGCCCCGCCACGTCGCGCCAGCCCACCCCGAGCGCCGCCGCCGCGTCGAGCGCGTCGCGCAGATCCGCCTGCGCCGCCGCGCCGAGCCCGGGCAACGCGCGCACCCGCGCCAGGTCGCGCACCGCGTCGGGCACCCCGAGCGGCGCGCCGTCCGCGTCCGTCAGCGCCGTCGTCACCACCACCGCGTACCGCGTCTCCGGGCGCAGCGGCACGCCCTGAAACGGGAGCACCGAGAGCAGGTCGCGCGGGCCGAAGCGCCCCCCGTCCGCATCGAACGCGACGGTCACCGGCAGGCGACGTCCATACTCCGGCACGTCCACGTCGATCGGCGTCAAGAACAACGCCCCGTCGTCGTCTCCGAGCCCCGGAAGCCCCGTCGCGTCGATCGCCCCGGTCAGCGGCAGGAACACCCCGCTCGTCGTCCCGAACCCCACCTCACGCCCGTCCAGCAGCCCCACCAACCCCTCGACCAGCGGCACCTCCCGCGTCGGAAACCCCGCCACCCCGACCGTCCCCACCGCCCCCACCCGATGACTCCCCGGGAACGCCGTCCCCCAGAACCCCTCCCCCCCGAAGTCCATCCGCACCCC
>CAYQSE010000100.1:0-18811 GCA_964419905.1 uncultured Enterobacteriaceae bacterium | reverse complement strand
GTTTCCCTCGGCGCACTGCTGCAGGAAGCGCTCCAGCTTGCCCGAGGAGTGCTCGGGGCCCTGCCCCTCGTAGCCGTGCGGCAGCAGCAGCACGAGGCCTGAGAGCCGCGCCCACTTCTGCTCGCCCGACGTGATGAACTGGTCGATGATCACCTGCGCGCCGTTCACGAAGTCGCCGAACTGCGCCTCCCACAGCACCAAGCCGTCCGGCGTGTCGAGCGAGTAGCCGTACTCGAAGCCCAGCACGCCGGCCTCGGAGAGGCTGGAGTCGAACGCCTGGAACGGCGCCTGGTCGGCCGAGAGGTGGGCGATCGGCTGGTAGTCCTCGCCGGTGCGGATGTCGGTCAGCGTCGCGTGGCGCTGGCTGAACGTGCCGCGGCCCGAGTCCTGACCCGACAGGCGCACCCGCCAGCCGCCGACCACCAGCGTCGCGAACGCGGCGAGCTCGCCGACGGCCCAGTCGATCGGACGCTCGCCGCGCGCCATCTCGAGCCGCTGCGAGAGCAGCCGCTTCACCTTCGCGTGCGGCTCGAAGCCGTCGGGCACGGACGCGATCTGCGCGATGAGCGCCTCGAGCCGCTCGCGCCCGAAGGTGGTGTCGGTCTCGGCGTCGATGACCCCATCGAGGTAGCGGGACCACAGGCCCTTGAGCGGCGAGTTGCCGCTGTCGTCCAGGTCGGCGGCCGTCGTCTTCGCGCCGGCCACGCCATCGGACGGGTCCTTGTCGAAGAACAGCGCGGTGTCGTCTCGCGCGCCCTTGGTGGCCGCCGGCCCCTCGAACTTCTCGCCGTCGGGCTGCTCCGCGAGGCGGGCGTCGGCGGCGCGGTCGAGGCGGTCGCGGCTCTCGAGCACGATCGCGTCGGCCTCGCCCTGCGTCATGTACCCCTCCTCGACCAAATGCCGGCCGAACACCTCCCGAGGCGTCGGACGCGAGCGGATCTGGTCGTAGAGCAGCGGCTGGGTGAACGACGGCTCGTCGCCCTCGTTGTGCCCGTGCTTGCGGTAGCAGTACATGTCGATGATCACGTCCTTGCGGAACAGCGCGCGCCACTCGGAGGCGATCGCGACGACGGCCGCGACCGCGCGCGGATCCTCGCCGTTGACGTGGAAGATCGGCCCGCCGAGCATCCGCGCGACGTCGGTGGCGTACGGCGTCGAGCGACCGTCGATCGGCGAGGTCGTGAACCCGATCTGGTTGTTCACGATCACGTGCACCGTGCCGCCGGTGCGGTAGCCGTGGAGCTGGGAGAGGTTGAGCACCTCGGTGACCATCCCCTGCCCCGAGAACGCCGCGTCGCCGTGGATGAGCACCGCCATCGCCTTCGCGTGGGCAGCGTCGCCGGCGCGGTCCTGCTTGGCGCGCACCCGCCCCTCGACGACCGGATCGACCGCCTCGAGGTGGCTCGGGTTGAACGCGAGCGAGAGGTGCACGACATCGCCACGCACCGTGTCGACATCGGCCGAGTACCCGAGGTGGTACTTCACGTCGCCGGAGCCCTGGTAGGTGTTGCCGCGGCTGTCCTGGAACTCGTCGATGATCAGCCCGACCGGCTTCTCGAGGATGTTCGCCAGCATGTTCAGGCGCCCGCGGTGCGCCATGCCGATCACGATCTCGAGCACGCCGCGCTGGCCCGCGTGCTCGACCAGCAGGTCCATCAGCGGGATCAGCGTCTCGGCGCCCTCGAGGCTGAACCGCTTCGTGCCCGGGAACCGCGTGTGCAGCATCCGCTCGAAGTTCTCGGCGTCGGCGAGCTTGCGCAGGATGCGGCGCTCCTCCTCGCGGGTGAGCAGCTCGCGGTTGGGCAGCGTCTCGAGCGCCTCTTGCACCCACAGCTTCTCGTGCAGGCTGTCGATGTTCATGAACTCGGCGCCGATCGAGCCCGAGTAGGTGCGCCGGCAGTGCTCGACCACCTCGCGCAGTGTCGCGCGCTTCGCGATGCCGAACAGCGGCGCGGTGTCGACCACGGCGTCGAGATCGCCGTCGCTCAGCCCGTAGTAGGCGAGCGTGAGCTCCGGGTGCACGACCTTCTCGCGGCGCTCGAGCGGGTCGATCTCGGCCTTCATGTGGCCGCGCACGCGGTAGGTGTTGATCATCTGCACCGCCTTCGCCTGGATGCTGGCGTGCGCGGTGGTGGACGCCTCGTGCGCGGCGGGCGCGGCGGACGGCGGGTTGAAGATCGACCGGCGGGCGAAGCGCGGCCCGCCGTTGGCGGTCACCGGCACCTCCCAGCCCTCGAAGAACGCGCGCCACGCTGCCGGCACGGCGTCAGGGTCCTTGCGCCACAGCGCGTACTGGGCGTCGAGGAAGGCAGCGTTCTCACCGGTGAGCAGGCTCGGGGGGACCATGAATGCGGGCTCCGACTGGAGACGGAGTCCTAACCGGCTCCAGCGACCAGGAAAGGGCGCAGATCACGCCCCGCGTCGGCTCAACGACCGACTCCTTCGATCCAGGCGTCGATCCGCGCGTCCATCACCGACAACGGGAGCGCGCCGGCGCCGAGCACGAGGTCGTGGAACGCGGAGAGCTCGAAGTCGTCACCCAACGCGACCTCGGCGCGGGCGCGCGCGTCGCGGATCGCGAGCTGTCCGGTCTTGTAGGCGAGCGCCTGGCCCGGCCACGTCACGTAGCGATCCACCTCGTTCACGATGTTGTTCTCGGCCTGCGGCGTGTTCGCGAGCAGGAAGTCCACCGCCTCCTGCCGCGTCCAGCCCTTCGCGTGCAGCCCGGTGTCGACGACGAGGCGCCCGGCGCGCCACAGATCGAAGCTCAGCATGCCCGCCCGGGAGAGATCGTCGGTGTAGAGCCCCAGCTCGTCGGCGAGGCGCTCGGCGTAGAGCCCCCAGCCCTCCACGAACGCGGTGAATCCGCCGTACTTGCGGAACGCGGGCACCTCGGGCAGCTCGCGCGCGATGGCGATCTGCAGGTGATGGCCAGGGATCGCCTCGTGGTAGGCCAGCACCTCGGCCTCGTAGCGAGGGCGCGTCTCGGGCGCGTAGGTGTTCACGAAGTACTCGCCGGGGCGCGCGCCGTCCGGCGACGGCTGGCGGTAGTACGCGATCGTCGTGTAGGGCGCCTCGTGGGGCGGGATCGGCCGCACCACCACCTCGGCGCCGGGCAGCCGCCCAAACGCACGGGGCATCGCGGCGCGCGCCTTGGCGACCGCGTGGTTCGCCGCCGCCTCCACCTCGTCGGCGGACGTGAAGTACAGCGCGGGATCGGTGCGCAGGCGCGCGTAGATCGCCGCCCGATCGCGCGTGCCGAACAGCCGCTCGCCGAGCGCCGCGAGCTCCGCGTTGATGGACTCGATCTCGGCGAGGCCGATCGCGTGGATCTCGTCGGGCGTCCGCGACGTCGTCGTGTAGCCGCGCACGACCGCCGCGTAGCAGGCCTCGCCGTCGGGCAGCGCGGCGACGCCCTCCGCTCCGGCGGGACGCCCCGCCGGCAGCACCTCGTCGCGCAGCGCGTCGCGGTAGCGCGCGAACGCCGGCGCGATGCGCGCCTCCACCTCGACGCGCAGCGCCGCGCGCAGCGCCTCGATCGCGGCCGGATCCGCGTAGGCGCCCGGTCGCACGTCGGGCTCGAGCAGGGTCCACGTCTCCACCGGCTCGGCCAGCGCGGCGTCGAGCTGCTGCACGACGAGCGCGACGCTGTGCGCGTTCGAGACGAAGCCGGTGCGCAGGCCCTCGCGGAGGTTCGCGATCTCGGCGTCCACGTACGCAGGGATCGCGCGATACCGCGCGAGCAGCGAGTCGCCGTGCTCCGGCGCGAGCACCGGGTGATCCTCGGGCAGCGTGGACAGGTCGACGAACGCGTTGAAGCGCGGCGAGATCGACCACTTCCAGTAGGCGCACACGGCCTGCTCCAGCGCCGCGTCCAGGCGCTGCTCGAACAGCGCGAGCGTGAGCGCGTCCGCGGGCGACAGCGCCGCGCGATCGATCGCCGCGGCCCGCGCGCGCAGCCCTCGCGTCACCCGCTCCGCGTCCGCCACCGCCTCGCCGGACGGATCCCCGAGGCTGTCGTCGAACCGCCGATCGCCGAGCGTGGTGGCCCACACCGGAGCGCGCGACATCGTGTGCTCCCAGTGCTCGTGCAGCAGGCGCCGCAGCGTCGGATCCTGCACGCCGGCCACCGCGGACGCGTTCAGGACGATCTCGGGGGCCCCGGACAGCGTGTCGGAAGGGGCGGCGGGCTTGGGCCCACAGGCCAGGAGCGCGAGCAGGAACAACGACACGGACACCCTCCGAGCAGCGCCAGGGCTCGATAACGCAGCCCCACGGTGCTAGAGGCACCGCCCCCATCGCAAAGGAGCCGACCCATGGCCAACCCGATCGCTACCTTCGACACGTCCGAGGGCACCTTCAAGGCGGAGATCTTCCGCGACGAGATGCCGATCACCGCCGGCAACTTCCTGAAGCTGGTCGAGATGAAGTTCTACGACGGGCTCCACTTCCACCGCGTGATCCCCGGCTTCATGCTCCAGTTCGGCTGCGAGTTCAGCAAGACCTACGGCCACCCGCGCGCCGGCACCGGCTCCTCGCCGCTCGGCAACGTG
The DNA here is from genome assembly GCA_964419905.1 of uncultured Enterobacteriaceae bacterium. Classification (GTDB taxonomy): domain Bacteria; phylum Myxococcota_A; class UBA796; order UBA796; genus JAFDJI01. Next base: position 14,258 of record CAYQSE010000100.1, on the reverse strand, counting down.
AAGGACGAGCACACCGCCAAGCTGTCGAACGAGCCCGGCACGCTGTCGATGGCGAACACCGGCCGTCCGAACTCCGGCGGCGCGCAGTTCTTCGTCAACACGGCGCACAACGCCTTCCTCGACTGGTTCGACCGCAGCACCCCGTCGCAGCACCCCGTGTTCGGCAAGGTGATCGAGGGCATGGACGTCGTGAAGAAGATCGAGGGCTTCGGCAGCCGCAGCGGCCAGACCTCGAAGGCCGTGAAGATGAACGCGGTGACGATCGAGGAGCCCGCGTAGCCGCGCGGCGAAGTCGAAGCGCGAGCCGGGTTTCGGGCACCTCGTGACGCTTGGGGTAAGCTCGCGTCACGGAGGTCTGCGATGTCGGGCGTGAGCGCGCTGATCGTACTGACGCTCGGCCTCGCCGGGGACGCGCTGGCCGCGTGCCCGGTCGAGCCGACCGCGCTCGCGCGCGACCTCGACCACGCGTCCGCGTCCTACCTCGACCTCGATCTCGACGGGTTCACGGGACGGTTCGACGCGATCCGCGCCGAGCTGGACTGCCTCACCGGGACGCTGGACAGCGCCCAGGCCGCGAAGCTCCACTACGCGTTCGCGCTCCGCGCGTTCCTCGACCGCGACCAGGATCGGATGCTGCGCGCCGTCCGCGGCGTGCTCGCCGCCGATCCGACGTTCGCGCCCAGCCCCGAGGTCGCTCGGCCTGGGAACGGCCTGTTCATCGCGTTCGAGCTCGCCGCTCACCGAAGGGAGCCCATCACGATCCCGCTGCCCGAGGGGCGGTGGGTGGTGGACGGCCAGGTGGCCGCGACCGAGGTGCCGATCGACGGGAACGCGGTCGTACAGCGCGTCGACATCGAGCCGATCGCGACCTGGTACGTGGATGCCCCGGCGCTGCCAGCGGGGCTGGCCCCGGCGCAGAGCGACCCGCTTCCCTCCATCCAAGCGCGCAAGCGACGCTCGGTGCCGCTGCTGCTCGCGGGCCTCGGCGTCGGCGTCGCGTCGGGCGCCGCGCTGGGCACCGCCGCGGTGCTCAAGGATCGCTACTACGACGAGGAGGATCCCCCGCGAAACCCTGAGCGCGTGCGCACCTGGAATCAGGTCACGGGCGTCTCGGGGTGGGCGCTGGCCGCGGGCGCCGCCGGCCTCGGCGTCGGCGCGGTCGCGACCTGGTCCTGGTGATGGGCGAGGACGTCCTCCGGCTGGGAGAGCACCGCGCCGTCCACCTCCGCGCCGTGCTCGGCGAGGGCGGGTTCGGCGTCGTGTGGCGCGGCGACCTGACCAGCGGCGCCGGCCTCGTGAAGCCGGTCGCGGTGAAGATCTTGAAGGCGTCGGCGGCCGAGATCCCGGAGCTCGCGAGTCGTCTGCGCGACGAGGCGCGGATGCTCGCGATGCTACGCCACCGCGCGATCGTCGGCGTGGACGATCTGGTCGAGGTGGACGGCCGGTGGGCGCTGGTGATGGAGTACGTCGACGGCGTCGACTTGGAGCAGCTGGTCAAGCTCGGCCCGATCCCCGCCCGCCCGGTGTGCGAGATCCTGCTCGAAGCGGCCTCGGCCCTCCACGCGGCGCACACGGCGACGCATCCCTCGACCGGCGCCGCGCTGGAGCTGGTCCACCGCGACATCAAGCCCGCCAACCTCCGCGTGACGCGCGGCGGCGAGGTGAAGCTGCTCGACTTCGGGATCGCGCGCGCCCGGTTCGAGGCGCGCGAGGCGACCACCCGCGACCTGTCGTTCGGCTCCATCGGGTACATGGCCCCGGAGCGCTGGGAGGGTCGCGAGGCGCCGCCCTCGGACGTGTACGCGCTCGGACTGGTGGGCATCGAGGCGCTCGCCGGGGCGCCGCTGGGTCAGCTCCCCGTGGAGCCAGGACGCCACGCGGCCCGGATCCACGTCGCGCTGAGCGAGGTCGCGGACCTCCCCGACGCGCTTCGGGGCCTCCTCACCGCGATGACGGACTACGCGCCAGAGGATCGGCCGGCGGCGGACGAGGTGGTGCGGCGGCTCCGCGGCCTGCTGCACACCGTGGAGGGTCCGTGGCTCGCCGAGTGGGCGGGCGCCGCGATCGACGCGGTGCCCGCCGCCGCGCCGCACCCGATGGACGGCCACACGCCGACGTTCGCGCGACAGGGCCCGCCCGAGCCCGCCGAGGGCGAACCTGCACCGCCAGCGCCGCGACGACCCGCGCTGTGGGGGTTCGCGCTCGCGTTCTTCGCGGTCGCGATGGCCGGCACGGTCGCGACCGGGCTGCTCGGGGCGGGCGGCGCGTTCTATTGGTTCTCGGCCGAGGACGTGCCGGCACCCGAGCCACGCCCGAGCGCGGCGCCCGAGCCGGCGCCTGCCGCGCCGATGATAGAGGTCACACCCGACCTCCCCGTCGAGCCGGCGCCGGCGCCGCCACCCGAGGCGGAGCCACTGCCCGACCCGGTGCCCGCACCGCGGCCCACGGTCTCGCCGACGCCCACCCCCCAGCCGGTGGCCGCTGCGCCGACGCCCACACCCGTCCACACCGCGCCCGCGCTCGGTGAGCTGGTCCTCGACGGCGCGGGGGTCAGCGGTCTGCGCGTCGAGGGCCGCGACGGCGTGCCGCGCGGCGCCGGTCCGCTGCCCGCCGGAACGTACAGCGCGCGGGTCACCTTCGCAGACGGCGTCACCGTCACGGTCGACACGCTGACGATCCGCCCCGCCGAGACGACGACGCTGCGGTGCAGCGCGGCTGCCCAGACCTGCGTCGTCCGCTGACGCCAGCCCCGCACGTCAGCCCTTGACGATCACCCCGAGGTCGGGCCCGCCGACCGCGGCGAGCTGCAGCATCGGGCGCTCGGGCGGCAGCAGCGACTGCTCCGACGCGCGCACCTCCCACGGCGCGCCGTCGGGCCCGGGCAGCCGGTCGCCGTCCGTGAGCACGCCGCCGTCGAGCACGTAGAGGCAGAGGTTGCGCAGCAACGCGTCCGCGGCCCGATACGAGGTGCGCTCGCTCTCGTAGAGCGCGACGAGATCCGTCCGCTCGAGCTGCGCCATCCCGATCGTGTCCATCGCCTGCCACCGCGGCCCGAGCGCCGCCAGTCGGGTGTTCACCCACAGGTCGACCGGCGCGGGCGCCGCGCCGATCGATCGCAGCCCGGTCGCCACGCGCTCGAACGACCGCAGCGCCTCGCCCGCCGGCGTGAACGCGCACAGCGCGCCCGGGGCGGAGGCCAGCGCCGCGACCGCGCCGGTGAGCAGCATCCAGTCCGCGATCGGCGCGTCCGATGCGTCGAGCAGCAGCCGCACGAACGCCTGGTGGCCCGGCGCGGCGCGGCGCGCGTCCCGACACGTCCACGGATGCTCGAGCGCGCGCGCATAGCTCTGGGGCAGCGTGCCCTGCCCGAACGCTCCAGCCGAGAAGCCCTCCGCGAGCGCGGGATCTGCGGCGACGTCCGCCTCGGTCGGCCAGCGTCGCGCGAACACGTCGATCGACAGGGCCCGATCGTCCACCTCCAGCGTGAGCCCGCCGGCCTCGGCGCGCAGCGCGCCGAGCGGACGGAGCAGCGCGTCGAGCGTGTGCAGGGTCGGCGCGCGGGCAAACAGCGCCGCCATGCATCGGGTCGCCGGCATCCACACCTCCGCGCGCAGTATGCCGCACGGCGTGCGCGGCGCGCGTCAGGCCCGCGCGTGCAGCAGGCTCCGCGACGCGGTGATCGCCTCGATCACCACATCGAGCGCGCGCGGGTGGGTGAGCAGGGACGCGTGACCGAGCAGCGGGAGCGCGATCGCGCGGGCGCCCGGCTGATGACAGGTCGCCACCGGGTACACGATGAGATCCCCCACGGCCGCGACCGTGGTGACGTCGGCGTGCGGCAGCAGGTCGGACAGCGAGGGTAGTCGTGCGAACAGCGGCGCGTGCGGCGCGAGCTCGGAGAAGTCGACGCGCCAGCCGCGCGGCGCGAGGCGCGCGCCTGCGGTGCCGGCGTGCGGCGAGCCCAGCGTCACGACGCGCCGCACGCGCCCCGCGAGGTCGGGGTGCTCGACGAGCGCGTAGCGGAGCACCACGCCGCCCATCGAGTGCGCGACGACGTCGAAACCGTCCGGGAACGCCGCCGCGAGCTCCCGCAGGCGGGCCGTCAGCGCCGCGGCGTGCGCGTGGATGCTGCGGAACGGCAGCCCGAGACTGACCGCTGCGGTGGGCCGGCCCAGCGCCTCCAGCCTCCGGCGGAGCCCCCACCCGTTCGTGCCGTTCTGGGTGAAGCCGTGCACGAACAGCACCGGCGGGCCGCTCGCGACGACGCCCGGCCAGCGCAGGTCGTCCTGGGGCCAGGCGATCACGTGCCAGACGCCGAGCACCGCGAACGCCCGCGCCTCCTCGAGCCACGCGCGGACGTGCGCCGCCGCGCCGAGGGCGGGCCGCGCGGGGTCGTGGCGACGGTGCCACGCCCACGCGTGCACGTGCGCAGCCCCCATCCACGTGAAGAACACGAGGATGGGGAGGGCGAACGCGGCGATCAACAGTCCGAGGAGCATGCCTTCAACGCTAGACACGCCACGTCACGAGATTGTCTCGATCAGATCGGAGGCTGCCGCGCCGCGATCTCGTCGAGCGCCGTGCGCGTCTGTTGACCGGGCGACGCGGACTTGGAGTGCAGCTCGCTCCACTGGACCACGAGGCGCCCGCCCCGCTCGACCCGCAACTTCTCCTGATCGGCGACCAGCTCCAGGCAGGCGTGGTCGATGTAGTCGAGGTGCGCGAGGTGAACGTGGACCTCGGCGTCCGGCGGCAGCTCCTCCAGCGCGCGCGCCAGCGCCGGCAGCCGCACGAACGTCGCCGCGCCGTACAGATCGACGTCGAAGACGCCGGGGGACGGCGAGGTGACGCGCACCTCGAGGTGCGAGAACGTGTACAGCAGCTTCGCGAACGACAGCCCGAGGCCGATCAGCAGCCCGGCGACGAGGCTGTAGCCGACGATGACGATCATCGTCGCGGCGTAGATGCCGAACGACCAGCGCCCTCGCGCGAGCAGATCGCGCACCACCTTCGTGTCGACGAGGTTCGCGCCGACATAGACGAGCACCGCGGCCAGCGTCGCCACGGGGATCCACGCGAGCACCCACGGCAGCGCGAACACCGTGATCGCGAGCCACACGGCGTGCAGCACCGCGGCGGTGCGCGTCGTCGCGCCCGCCTCGACGTTCGTGGCGCTGCGCACGATCACCGCGGTGTTCGGCAGCCCTCCGACGAGCCCACACAGGGTGTTCGCGATGCCCTGCCACACCAGCTCGCGGTCGAAGTCCGTGCGCGGGCCGCGGTGCATCCGATCCACCGCGGCGCACGAGAACAACGACGCTGCGCTCGCGATACCCGCGATCGCCACCGCGGCGCCCAGCACGCTGCCGTCGAGGAGCAAGCGCGCGTCGGCGGGCGCCGGAAACCGAAAGAACGCCCGCAGATCGGTCGGGATCTCGACGTAGCGGATCGGAAGCGAGAAGATCGCCGCGGTGGCCGTGCCGACCGCCACCGCGACGAGCGCCGACGGGAGGGTGCGGATCGCATGATGCGTCCGGGAGCGGACCTGGTTCCACCCGAGCAGCGTCGCCAGGGTGATCCCCCCCACCACCGCCGCGAGCTGATGCGCGCCGGCCCCGAGGCCCAGCCCGCGAAACAGCGCCGACGGGATCGTGATCAGGTTCACCAGGCCGTTCGCGGACGGCGTGGCGTCCATCATCACGTGAAACTGGCCCGCGAAGATGAGCACGCCGATGCCCGCGAGCATCCCGAAGATCACCGGCGGCGCCACCGCCCTGAACAGCTGCGCCGCCCCGATCAGCCCGCCCGCGATCTGGAGCAGCCCGCCCAGGGCCGTCGCCACCGCGAGCCCGGCCAGCCCGTGGGTCTGCACGATCTCGTGCACGATGACGATCAAGCTCGCCGCCGGCCCGGTGACGGACAGCGGCGACCCGCCGAACGCGCTGACGAGCAGCCCCGCGACGATGCCGCTCACCAGCCCCATCGCCGGCGGAACCCCAGCCGCGATCGCGATCCCCATGCACAACGGCAGCGCGACCAGGAACACCACGACCGACGCCAGCAGATCACGCCCGAACACAGACCACGTCAACCAGACTCCTCGGGCCGGACCCCGCCCGTAACACCCCATCGCGGAGTCGAACGCTTCACGTCAGCGACCGAGGAGGAGCCAGAGCGCGAGCGCGACCACGGCGACCAGCGTGCCGCCGCCGAGGGCGCCGACGGCCATCCCCGCGACGGCGACGAAGGGGGCGGGGAGCGCGGACGGCGCGGGCGCGGGCGGCGGCGGTGCGTCGAGGTGCCCCGCCTCGATCGCGGACTCGCGGACGACGCCCTGCTCGAGCAGGCGCGCGACCGCAGCGGCGTCCTGGGGTCGCGCTGCGGGATCCTTGAGCAGCAGGCGGTCGATCAGCGAGTCGAGCCATGCGGGACAGTGGCCGGGCGCGTTGGCGCCCGCGCGCGGCGCAGGTGCCTCCTCGTGCTGGATCATCACCTTGTGCGGCGAGCCGAGAAACGGCGGGCGGCCGACGAGCATCTCGTACAGGAGCACGCCGAGCGCGTAGAGATCGGAGCGCGCGTCCGCCTCGCGCCGCTTGACCGTCTCGGGCGACATGTACGCGGGCGTGCCGACGCGCAAGCCCACCGCGGTGCGATCGCCCGGGTGCGCGTCGACGAGACGCGCGAGACCGAAGTCGAGCACCTTGACCTGATCGGGCGTGCCGTGCCGATCGCAGAGCAGGATGTTCTCGGGCTTGAGATCGCGGTGGATGACCCCCTCGGCATGCGCCGCCGCGAGCGCGCTCGCGATCTGCGCGCCGATCCGCGCCACCCGCGCAGGAGGCAGCGGGCCCGCGTCGACCATCAGCTCCGACAGCGTCTGCCCGTCGAGCAGCTCCATCACCAGGAACAGATCACCCTGCTCGGAGTGGCCGAAGTCGTAGATGCGCACCGTGTTCGGGTGCTCGATGCGCGCGGTGGCTTGCATCTCCCGGTAGAAGCGCCGCGCCACCTCGTCGTCGGCGCCGAGGTGATCGAGGAGCAGCTTGACCGCGACCCAGCGGCCCATGCCGCGCTGCAGCGCCTTGAAGATCGCCCCCATGCCGCCCTCGGCGATCTTCTCGTGCAGCTCGTAGCGACCCGCGAGCAGCCGACCGACGTTCGGATCGACCACAGCGCGCGGCACCGGCTGCAGACCGCCGGTGGTCTCTTCAGGTGGGGAGGCCATCGCGCCGGAGTATGTCACCCCGACGTGCGCCGAACCATGGAAATCCCAGCGGGGTGGTCCGATTCCGCGGGGTGACCGGGGCGCTCCGGTCGGCTACACGGCAGGGATGAAGCCCTCCACCGTCCTCTCCTTGTTCGTCGCCGCGATCGTCGCGCTGGTCTACTTCAGCGGCTCGATCGCGCACTTTCTCACCGACTGGCGCTGGTTCGACGCGATCGGGCACGGCGGCGTGTTCCGCGCCACCGTGATGGCGCGCGTCGGCCTCGGCCTGTTCACCGGGCTCGTCGCGTTCGCGATCCTCCAGGGCAACGCCGCGCTCGCGCTGCGCGGCGGGCGCGGGCGCACGCTGCGTCTGTCCTCGGAGCTCGCCGCCACGCCGGTCGGGCTGTGGCTCGCGCGGGTCTCGCCCCTCAAGATCGCGACCGCGGCCAGCGGCGGCGTCGCGGTGCTCATCGGGCTCGGCGCCACCGCGTTCTGGGAGACGTTCCTCCTCTTCCTGCACGGCCGCAGCTTCGGCTACGTGGATCCCGTCTTGGGTCACGACGCCAGCTTCTACGTGTTCACGCTGCCGTTCCTCCAGTTCGCCCGCGGCACCGTGCTCGCGGCGATCGTGCTCGCCGCGCTGGTCACCGCGGCGCTCTACGCAGGCCGCGGCGCGGTCAAGCTCGATCTGGTCGAGGTCAACGGCCAGGTCACCGCGCGCGGCGTCGAGATCGAGCCGAGCGCCCGCGCGCACCTCGGCGCGCTGCTCGGCGCCTGGCTGGTGACGATCGCGATGGGCACCTGGCTCACGCGCTACACGCTGATGTTCGACCAGGGCGGCCTGATCTCGGGGCCGGCGCGGGCCGAGGTCCTGCTCGCCCTGCCGCTGCTCGGCGTGCAGAGCCTGCTCACCCTGCTCGCAGGCGGCGCGGTCGCCTACGGCATCGCACGGCGCGTCAACTCGCTGTGGATCGGCGGTCTCGTCACCGTCGTGCTCGCCGCGGTGGTCGCGAACCTCGCGCCCGACGCCTACCACCGCCTCGTCGTGCTCCCCAACGAGCTAGAGCAGGAGCGCCCCTACCTGGAGCACCACATCGCCGCCACGCGGCACGCGTTCGCGCTCGGCGCCATCGAGGAGCGTCGCCTGACCGGCGACGCCAAGCTCACCTGGGACGACATCGAAGAGAACGCGCCGACGATCAAGAACATCCGCCTGTGGGATCACCGCCCGCTGCGCGACACGTTCAGCCAGATCCAGGAGATCCGCACCTACTACAACTTCCCGTCGGTCGACAACGATCGCTACATGGTCGACGGCGAGCTGCGCCAGACCATGCTCTCGCCGCGCGAGATGTCCAGCGCGAGCCTTCCCGCCCGCGCGCGCACCTGGGTCAACGAGACCATGGTGTACACGCACGGCTACGGCGTGGCGCTCGGGCCGGTCAACGAGGTCACCCGCGAGGGGCTGCCCACGCTGTGGGTCCAGGATCTCCCGCCCGCGGTCCGCTACCCGGACGACCTCGCGATCGATCAGCCGGCGATCTACTACGGCGAGTCGATGGCCCGCGAGGTCTTCGTCGCCACCAAGAGCGAGGAGTTCGACTACCCGAGCGGCGAGCAGAACGCCTACACCACCTACACCGGGCTCGGCGGCGCGCCGGTCGGCGGCATGGGGTGGCGCGCGTTGTGGGCGATCCGCCTGCAGAACAGCAAGGTGCTGCTGACCACCGACATCACCCCCGAGAGCCGGGTGCTGCTCTACCGGCGCATCACCGAGCGGGTCAGCCGCATCGCGCCGTTCCTGATCCTCGACAACGACCCCTACATGGTGATCGCCGACGGGCGCCTCGTGTGGGTGCTCGACGCGTATACCGCGACCAGCCGCTTCCCCTACGCGCAGCGCATCGCGCGCGTCAGCTACATGCGCAACAGCGTGAAGGTGACGGTCGACGCCTACGACGGGACGGTCACGTTCTACGAGATGGATCCCGCCGACCCGATCATCCAGGCGTGGGGCAGCGCGTTCCCCGACCTGCTCACGCCCGCCACGGCGATGCCGAAGGCGATCCGCGATCACATCCGCTACCCGCTCGACCTGTTCACGGTTCAGTCGGCGTTGTTCGCCACCTATCACATGACCGACCCGCAGATGTTCTACAACCGCGAGGACGAGTGGGAGGTCCCGGTCGCGGGCGGCATGACGATGTCGCCGTACTACACGGTGATGAAGGTGCCGGGCGAGCAGACCGAAGAGTTCATCGTGATGCTCCCGTTCGTGCCGCGAAACAAGCCGAACCTGGCCGCGTGGATGGTCGCGCGCTCCGACGGCGACAACTACGGCGAGGTCATCGTCTACCGGTTCCCGAAAGACAAGATGATCTACGGTCCGAACATGATCGTGGCGCGGTTCAACCAGGACGATAGCATCGCCGAGAAGCTCAGCCTGTGGAACCAGCAGGGCAGCTCGGTCGAGCTGGGCACGCTGCTCGTGATCCCGGTCGAGGAGTCGCTGATCTACGTGCAGCCGCTCTACCTGCGCGCGTCCACCGGCTCCATCCCCGAGCTCAAGCGCGTGCTCGTCGGCTACGAGAACCAGATCGCGATGGAGGACACGCTCGACCTCGCGCTGCAGCGGCTGTTCGGCGCCCGCGCGGCGCCCCCGCCCGCCGATCGGGGCGATCGGCCCCCTCCCGTCGACCCGACCGCCCCGACCGCCGCGCCGCCCGAAGGCAGGGCCGAGGCGCGCGCCGCGCAGGCAAACGCCCGCCGCACCGAGGCCGCCGCGCGCGCCGATTGGCAGACGTTCGGCCGCGAGCTGGACGCGCTCGGCAAGGCGATCGCCGAGCTGACCCCCCGCGACGGGGCCGATGCGTTGCCGGTCGATGCGCCTCCCGCCGACGCGCCGCCTGTCGAGGAGCCCGACGCGCCATGAGCGACTGGGCGAAGCACGTGCTGCCCCACGGCCCGCTCGAGCCGCTCGCGCCGCGGCTGTGGCGCGTACGTGGCACGCTGCCGTCGTTTCCCCTGCCGCGCGAGATGATCGTGTGGCGCGACGACGCTGGCGATCTGCTGCTGCACAGCGTCGTCGCCGTCGACGAGCCGACGGTGGACGCCCTGCTCGCGCTCGGCGCGCCGCGCACGATGGTGGTCCCGAGCACGATGCATCGACTCGACGCTGGCGTGTACAAGGCGCGCTGGCCAGCCCTGCAGGTCGTGTGCCCCGCGGCGGTCCGCGCGAAGGTGCAGGCGGCGGTTCCGGTCGACGCGAGCGCCGAGGACGCGCTGCCCGCGCTCGGCGCCACCGTGCTCGTGCCGGACGGCACCAAGCCCGTCGAGCTCGTCTACGAGGTCGAGGCCGGCGACGGCAGCCGCGCGCTGCTGTTCAACGACCAGGTGTTCCACGTCGCGCACCTGCCGGGGCTGCAGGGGTTCGTCATGCGCTACCTCACCCGCAGCACCGGCTTCTTCGGGATCACCGGCCTGGGGCGGTGGATGCTGATGACCGATCGTCAGGCGCTCGCCGCGTGGCTCCGGGCGCAGGCCGACCGCGGCGAGGTCGGCGTGATCACGATGTCGCACGGCGAGCCGATCCTCGGTCGCGGCGCGTGCGCCGCCGCGCTCCGCGCCGCCGCCGCGCGCCTCACCTGAGCGCCGGGTCTGCGCAGCAGCGGAAGCCGATCTCGTAGAACCGGAAGGCGTCGCCGTGCGAGGTGATGCGCGACTGGCAGGTGCGGGTCTCCGACCAGTACCGGCCCTTCAGCGCCCCGCGGAAGCCGCTCGTGCCCCCATCGCGCCGCCGGGTCCACTCCTCGACGTTCCCGTTCAGGTCGTACACGCCCGCCGCACCGACGCAGCCCGTGTTCGTGCCGCTCCCCTCGCCCTGGTACAGCGCCTCGACGTGGTCGGCTGCCGCCGACGCCGCGGTCCCGTGCGCCCGTGCGAGCGCGAACAGGTCCGCGAGCGAATCCACCCCGCTCACCGCGAGCCCATAGGGCCAGCCGCTCAGCGTCGCCTGGGAGTACGTCCGCCAGATCTCCTCGTCGTTGCACCGACCGGGCTCGTGCAACGCCCCGTAGACGTAGGCCAGGCCCGCGCTCCCCTCGCACGCCGCCTGCCACTCGTCGTCGAAGCACAGGCGCTTGTCGCGCGCGGCACACCACGCCGCCGACTCGTCCAGCGTGTACATCACCAGCGGCAGCGCGCCGGCCACGTTCGGCGCCTCGTAGCGGTCCATGCATGCGCCCGATTCGAGCAGCACCATGTCGTTCGGACACGGCCCCGCGTCGAGCGGATCGGTGTCGTCGGGGTCGGCCCACGCGGTGTCGTCGAGCGCGCCCGAGTCGTGGGACGCGCTCGTGTCGTCCGACGCGCTCGTGTCGTCCCCGAGGCCCGGACGCCGCACCTCGCCGACCTCACAGGCCGAGAGCAGCAGCAGCACGGGCAGGAGCGAACGCATGGTCGGCCGAGGGTAGTCGCCCGCGCCGCCGACCGTGCAAGGCAACGGTCAGGAGCGTCAGCGCCCGAGCCGCGCCCTCAGCTTGCCGACCCGACCCTTGGCCCGCATCACCTTGTCGAACACCTTCATGTACGCCTTGGTGCCGCTGCCCGCGTGCTTCGGCTGGTAGGCGTCGACGACGTAGGGCACGTACATGCTGCGCCGGATGCTGCGCGCGCCGGTGTGCGGCGAGGACTTCACGCGGTGCCACGCGCGCCCGTCGTGCACCGTCAGATCGCCGGGCCACGTCTCGACCATCACCTCGCGCGGGTCGTCGTCGTTGGTCACGAAGTGGACCTTGTGGAACAGCGTGCGCCACGCCGACTGCGTGTGCGTGCCCGGCAGGATGCGCAGCCCGCCGTCCTCGGGGCGGATCCGGTCGAAGTGTAGGCCGACGTTGAGCATCGGGCCGGGCATCTCACCGTTGTAGAACACGTCGCGCAGCGCGTCGGTGTGCCAGGCGAGGTCGGGCCGGATGCTGCCGGGCAGGTTCAGGTAGCGGTTGAACACCACCCCGTCCTTCTCGCGCGTTCCGATGCGGGCGTGCTCGCCGATCAGTCGACGGATCGGCTCGAAGCGCGCGTCGGTGACGAAGCGCTCCAGCCAGTCGGAGTAGTACGACGAGAACCCCATCCGCTGCAGCCATGGCTTGCCGTCGATGCCGGTGCCGAACCACACCGGCACACCGCAGATCGAGCGGATGTCCTCGCGGATCAGCTTCTCCTCGACCTTGTCCATCTCGGCCAGCAGGGTCGCCACCTCGCCTGGGCTCGCGACCCGCGCGAACACGAGGAAGCCGTGCTGCTGCAGGAACGCCCACTGCACCGGGGTGATGTCGTCGCGCAGCCGGAACCGCGTGTCGATCGGCAGGCCCGCGGCGACGTCGCGCGCGGCGAGCGGTGGGAGATCGAGGAGCGCCGCCTCGTCGAGCGGAGCGGGCTCGTCGGCGAACACATCCGGCGCGGGCATCTCGAGGACCTGCATGGCGGCTCCAAGGCGACCCAGCGAATCTAATCAGTTGATTGAGCGGTCGCAAGCGGATCCATCGCGCGCCCTCACGGCGTATCCTCCGGGTCCATGTCCGACGTCATCGCGACCCCCAGCCCGACTTCCGGCCGTCGCTACCACGTGCACGAGGTGCTCGGGCGCGGCGGCTTCGGCACCGTGTACCGCGCTGAGCTGCTCTCGGCGGGCGGGTTCTCGAAGTGGGTCGCGCTGAAGGTCCTCAACGACGACCTGGGCCGACGCCCCGAGATCGTGCAGCGCCTGCGCGACGAGGCGCGCGTGCTCGGGCTGCTGCGGCACCGCGCGATCGTCCAGGTCGACGATCTGATCGAGCTGGGCGGTCGGTGGGCGGTGGTCATGGAGTACGTCGAGGGCGTGACCCTCGCCGAGCTGATCGCGTCCGTCGAGGTGCCGCCCCGCGTCGCCGTCGAGATCGCCGAGGAGGTGGCAGGCGCGCTGTTCGCCGCCTACGAGCAGCCCAGCCGCGGCGGTCGTCCGCTCGCGCTGCTGCACCGCGACATCAAGCCGAGCAACCTGCAGATCACGCCGGGCGGCGAGGTGAAGCTGCTCGACTTCGGCATCGCGCGCGCCAGCTTCGACGGGCGCGAGGCCCAGACCCGCGCGGTGATGATGGGCTCGCGCCCGTACATGTCGCCCGACCGCCTCGACCTGGAGGACACGCACGGCGGCGACGTCTACGCGCTCGCGATCTCGCTGTGCGAGGCCATCACCGGCGAGCACCCCGAGCCGACCACGATCCACCCCGAGCGGCACGCCGCGCACTCCGCAGCGCTGCTCGCCTCGGTGCGCGCACGGGTCGACGACGAACCGCTGCTCGCCCTGCTCGCAGACTGCCTCCAGTACGAGGTCGAGGACCGCCCGACGGCGCGCGAGCTCGAGCGGCGCCTGCGCCAGGTCCGCGCGAACCTGAAGGGCCCGTGGCTGCGCGACTGGGCCGAGCAGGCGGTGATGCCCGCGCTGTCGGCGCGGGAGCTGTCGCGCGACGGACTGTCCGGCGAGGTGCTGCAGGGAGTCCTCGGGACCGGCGGCGCGGAGCCCACGCTGGCGCCCCCGCTCACCGAGCCGCCCGCGCCCTCCGCCGCCCCGCCGCCCGCCCGCAGCAGCCTGCGCCGGTGGATCCTCGGCGCTGTGGCCGCGCTGGGGCTCACCACCGTGCTCGCGGTCCTCGCGAGCAGCGGCGTCCTCGTCGCGCTGTTCGCGTGGTTCTGGAGCCTCGTGCTGCGCGAGAGCGTCGACAGCTCGCTGTCGGACAGCCTCACGATGATCGAGGCCCTCTCGGAGCAGCCGAACAAGGCCTTCCTTCGCGACAAGATCGTGATCGTCAAGACCGCTCCCGCCCGCGCGAACCTCGGGCTGTGGGAGATCACGACCTGGAACCTCGAGCTCGAGGAGGCGCTCGCCGACGACGTCCTCACCGACACCGAGCGCACGCTGCTCCTGCGCGGCCTCGACGCACGCCTCGCCGACTGAGGCGGCGGTCGGCCGGGACGGCTGTCGATCCTACACATCTTGGCTGCGGCCCGAGATCAT
>CAYQSE010000099.1:1499-18902 GCA_964419905.1 uncultured Enterobacteriaceae bacterium | reverse complement strand
ACGCCCGGCCCACGTTCATGGAGCCTCGTGAACCCGCCTTCAGCGGGTCTTCCTGAAGAAGTGATCAATCGACAGCCGGGACGGCCGGCCCACGGCTGCGACCAACGGACGTGGAGCGGCCGGCCGGGACGGCCGGCCCACGGCTGCGACCAGGCCGCGGGACCGGATCGCCATCTCCGCCTGTCGCCTACGGGGTCCAGTCGTCGGTGACGTTCATGCCGTCGACGTGGACCTCGCCGGGGAGGCCCGGCGTGTCTCCGACGCCGCCCGCGACCGTCAACGAGGTCGCGTCCTGCTGGGTGGTCCCCCACAGGCTGTGCAGGAATACCACGCCGCCGTCGCCGCCGTAGAACCCGCTCGTCGTGGCGCCCGCGCCGCCGTTCGCGTGCAGGTCGCCCCCGCTCTCCACCGTGGCGCCGACGAGCTCGAGGGTGCCGCCGCGACCGCCGTTGGCCGCAGCCCCCGCGCCGCCGTCCACGGTCAACGCACCGTCGTTGTCGACCGTGCCCTGATCCGCGAACAGCCGGATCCCGCCGCCCCACCGACCGCTCCCCGTCGCCCCGCCCGCACCCCCGCGAGCGTCCACGGCGCCCGCGTTGAACACCCCGGCGATGCCCGACATCAGCGCTTCGCCCCCATATCCACCCGAGAAGGCGCCGCCGCCGCGCCCGCCCTTCAGGTCGACGTCCCCGTGGTTGTGCACCACCGACCCCTCCGCGAAGTGGTCGGAGGGGGTCTCGAGCCTGAAGGAGCCTCCGCCTCCACCGGTTCCGTTCGCGCCCGCGCCGCCGGAGAGATCGACATCGGGCACGCTCACGGCGTAGCCGCCAGGAACGGACTGGCCCGAGAGGTCGACGCCGGGACTCATGAAGACGGCGTAGCTCCCCGCCGTGCCGCCGCTCGTGGCGCCGGCCCCACCCGAGGCGTCGATGTGCGGGTAGCCGAACAACACGACGTCCTGGCTGTTCGCGGCGTAGTACGGCGAAGCCGTGACCTGGACCCAGCCGCCGTGCCCGCCCGCTCCGCCTGCCCCCCCCGCGAGGCGGAGATCACCGGAGACATGGATGTCGCGTGGCAAGGTGTAGTCGCCCCACCAGCCGTTCCCGTAGTTCTGCTGATGGACATGGAGGTAGCCCCCGGTGCCCCCCGTCGAGGTCTGGGTGGTCGGGGAGGCCGGTAGCGGCGCCGCCCCGCCGCGCGCGTCGACGTCTGCCGTGTTCACGACCGCCCCGCCCCACGTCTGGACATAGAGCCCCCCGCCGCGGCCGCCGGAGCACGAGGCGGCGGCCGGGCAGACCTGCGTGGCACCACCGCGCGCGTCGACGTCGCCCGCGTTGACGACCCAACCGAGGTTGTACCCGGCCAGGTGCGCCTCGCCGCCATACCCGCCGAACGCCCCGCCCGCGCCGCCCGTGAGCGCCAGCCCGCCCTCGTTGAACAACGTGCCGAAGTGCGTCGCCATCCCGAGGGAGCCGGCCGAACCGCCCTCCCCGGTGCCCCCGTCGCCGCCCGACGTGTCGATCGTCCCGGCGTTGTACAGCGCGACGCGCGCCTCTACCCAGACAGACCCGCCGCCACCGCCGTCGACGCTCCCTCCGCCGCCCGACGTGTCGAGGGTCGCCCGGTTGAACACCGCGCCGCCATTCTGGTAGGTGCCAGGGACGCTGGTCTCTGCGTAGATCTCGAGGTTCCGCCCGCCAGCGCCATCGACGCCCGTGAGGTCGATGGAGCCGGTCGCCTCACCCAGCCAGTTGCCGACGAACAGCGAGAGGTCGACCTTCCCACCCGCGCCAGCGCTCGTGGTCAGCGTGCCCGAGAGGTGAACGTCATGCGACAGCGACACATAGGTCCTGCTGTTGGTGTTCCAGTTCGCCGGCAGCGTGAGGGTGGCGCCGCTCGCGACCCGGAGCCCGGTGACGATCCGGCCAGAGCCAGCGGTCGCGTCCCATCGGTACAGGGTGTCGAACCCCGATCGGAGGTACAGGTCGCCGTCCGAGAGCGTTCCGGTGTCGGGATCGAGCAGGACGGTGCGGCTCGTGGTGACGACGACCGGCACCGGCCCGAGGTTCGCGGTGAGCGTCGCCGGGAACGCGATCGCGTGCGCCGCCTCGCCCGTCTCGAACACCTTGACGCCGCCACCACCAGAGCCGTAGTCGAACTGCAGCGAGATGGAGCCGCCCGAGCCACCCGACGCGAGCCGGCCGTCCCCACCCGAGACGTCGAGCGCGAACGAGCCGACCGGCCCCGCGGGGGGCTCCATGCCGGACGGGACGATCTCGGGCCGCCCGTTGCAGACGAACTCGGTGGTGGTGATCTCGCCGTCCTGCAGCACCCCGTCGCCCGCGGTGCCGCCGCCCGCGCCATCGTCCGGCCCCGCGTCGAACCGAAGGCCGCCGTAAGGACAGTCCGCGTCGCCATCGGCGAGGGCCGTGGTCCGGGTGACGGTCCCCTGCTGGCCGTCCGTGGCGTCCTCGCCATCGCAGACGAGCTGCGAGGACGTGACCTCGGCGGCCGAGAGCGCGCCGTCGCCGTCCTCGTCGATGCCCACGTCGACGCGCGTGCCCCCCGCCGCGCACGCCTCGCCCGCGGCGAGCGTCGTCGTCTGGATCAGCGGGAGCGGGTCGCCCTTGCAGGCGGACAGCGCCAGAGCGACGGCCAGGACAGGCCAGGCCTCGGCGAACAGGGCGCGGGTGCGGTGGGTCATCTGAGGCTCCGGGCAGAGAGGCGAAGAGAGGTTGGCTAGGGCGTCCAGTCGTCGGTGACGTTCATCCCGTCGATGAACACCTGTCCGTGCTCACCGGGCTCGTCTCCGGCGCCCGCCGAGACTTCGAGCGTGGACGAGGTCTGCTCGGTGGTGCCCCACAGGCTGTGCAGGAACAAGGAGCCGCCCGACCCGCCGTTCCACGCGTCCGTCATCGGGCTGTCGCCGCCGTTGGCCCGGAGCGCGCCCGCGTTGTGGACCGTGGCGCCGACCAGCTCGATGGTGTAGCCCTGACCGCCCATGCGGGCGTCGCTGTCGCCGCCGTTGGCGGTCAGGTCGGCGGTGTTCGTCACCGGCCCCTGATCGGACAGGAGGTGCAGCTCGCCGGCGCCGGCGCCCCAGCCATCCCCGCTGCCGTCGCCGCCGCTGGTGTCGATGGTTCCGCTGTTCGTGACGCCTGCGATGCCCCACAGGAGCGCCTCGCCCCCGTAGCCGCCGTCGCCCCCGGCGCTCGACCCGCCGCGCAGGTCGACCTCGCCGGTGTTCACCGCCACCGACCAGTCCGTGAAGTAGTAGTAGTCGGTGCGCATCGAGTACGCGCCGCCGTCACCGCCCTCGAACGCCGTGGCCGCGCCGCCTCGGGCGTCGACGTCGGCGGCGTTCACGACGAACCCGCCCGGCGCGTAGCCGCCGGTGAGGTCCTCGCCGTAGTTCGTCTCGAGGGTGACGCTGCCGCCATCGCCGCCCGCCGGACCGTCCCCGCCCGAGGCGTCGATGCTCGGGTAGCCGTAGAACACGATCTCCTGGTTGTTCGTCGT
This sequence comes from uncultured Enterobacteriaceae bacterium, assembly GCA_964419905.1. Lineage (GTDB taxonomy): Bacteria > Myxococcota_A > UBA796 > UBA796 > JAFDJI01. Next base: position 15,383 of record CAYQSE010000099.1, on the reverse strand, counting down.
GTAGTACGGGTAGTGGTAGACATCGACGCGCCCGCCGGTGCCGCCCTGGCCGCCCGCACCGCCGCCCAGGCGCAGATCACCCGAGAAGTGGACGTCGCCCGGGAGCACGTACTGGCCCCACCAGCCGTTGCCGTAGTTGTCGTAGTACACGTAGACGTACCCGCCGCCGCCCCCGAACGAGCTCTCGGTGGTCGGGCTGGCCGGCAGCGGGGCGTCGCCGCCGCGTCCGTCGATGTCTCCCGTGTTCACGAACGCGCTGCTGTACAGATAGGCGTAGAGCCCACCGCCCTGCCCGCCGTAGCAGGCGGTGGCGCCTGAGCACGTCTGCGCGGCGCCGCCGCGCGCGTCGACATCGCCGGTGTTCACGACGAACCCGCTGGAACCGCTATAGAAGTAGGCCTCGCCGCCGTAGCCGCCCTGGACCTGTCCGGCGCCGCCGCGGAGATCGAGGGCGCCGCCGTTGAACACGGTGCCCAACTGCACGTCGAAGCCGATGAAGCCGCCGACGCCGCCGGCGCCCGCGGTGGCGACGCCGCCCGAGGCGTCGATGGATCCGAGGTTGTAGGTCGCGACCTCACCCTCGAGGTACACGTCCCCGCCGTCCCCGCCGCCGCCCGAGGCGTCGCCGCCGGAGACGTCGAAGGTCGCGCGGTTGAACACCGCGCCGCCGCACTGGGTCGGGCCTTCGCGGCAGTCGCTGGCGACGATCAGCGCGTCGTGTCCGCTGACGCCGGGTCCGCCCGAGAGGTCCACGCGACCCGTCGCCTCGCCGACCCAGGTGGCGACCTGCGCCGTGAGGTGCACCTTTCCGCCGCTGCCGTCCGTGGTGGTGAGCGTGCCCGCGAGGTGGAGATCGTTCGACAGCGCGAGGGCGGCGCGCGTGATCTGCCCGATGTTGTTCGGCAGCGTCAGCGTCGCGCCCGAAGCGACGCGGAGCCCTGTGACGACGAGCCCCTCGTCATTCGCGTCATCCCAGCGGAAGAGTCGGTCGTCCTGCGACGCCATGTAGAGCTCGCCGTCCGCGAGCGTCGCCGTGTCGGGATCGAGCTTCACCGTCGTCGACGTGGTGACGATCGCGGGGTTCGGACCGAGGTAGGCTGAGAGGACGCTCGGGAACGCGACCGGACTCTGCGCCTCACCCGTCGTGAACACCTTGATCCCACCACCGCCCGGGCCCTCGTAGAACTCCAGCTCGAACACGCCCCCGTCGCCGCCCCGAACCGCGCTGCCCGGGCCCCCGGAGACATCCGCCGCGTAGGCGCCCGCTGGCCCTGCGGGCGGCTCCATGTCGTTGTACGTGACCGCCGACCGCCCGTTGCACACGAGCTCAGTCGAGGTGATCTCGCCGGGCTGCAGCAGGCCGTCGCCGGCAGTGCCGCCGCCCGTCCCGTCGTCCCGACCCGCATCCAGGCGGAGCCCGCCGTAAGGACAGTCGGGATCGCCGACGGCGAGCACCGTCGTCGTCGTGAGCGTGCCGTGCTGCCCTTCCGCGCCATCCGCGCCATTGCACACGGTCTCGGACCCCGTGATCTCGTCCCCGGAGAGGCGCCCGTCGCCGTCCGCGTCGACACCCACGGTGATCACCGACCCGCCGGCTGCGCACTCCTCGCCCGCCTCGAGCGCGCGCATCTCGATCAGCGGGGTGCCGCCGCCCTTGCATGCAGCGAGTGAGAGCGCGACGACCATCACGGGCCAGGCGTCGGAGAACAGCGAGCGGGTGCGGTTCGACATCGGAGGGCTCCAGGGGTGCGCCGCCAGGCTGCGGCGGCGCGCGGGAGAGGAGAGAGGGTCGGCTAGGGGGTCCAGTCGTCGGTGACGTTCATCCCATCGAGGATCACCTGCCCGTGCATCCCCAGAGAGGCGCCGCTGCCCGCCGCGATCTCGAGGGTGGTCGACGTCTGCTGGGTCGTGCCCCACAGGCTGTGCAGGAACAGCAGACCGCCGTCACCGCCGACGCGATCGTCGGTGGTGACGCTGTCCCCGCCGTTCGCGCGCAGCGCGCCGGCGTTGGCGACCGTGGCCCCGACCAGCTCGACCAGGTGGCCGTTGCCACCACCGAAGAGCGTGCCAGCGCCGCCGTGGCTGGTCAGCGCGCCGACGTTGTCGACCCGTCCCTGATCGGAGAGGAGCTGCGCGCTTCCGCCGTAGCCCCCCCAGCCGCCTGCCGCGCCGCTCACGTCGATCGCGCCGCGGTTCGTGACACCCGCGATGCCCCACAGCACGACGTCTCCGCCGAAGCCGCCGTTGCCGACGCTGGCGCTGGGCCCCCCGCGCGCGTCGATGTCGCCGTCGTTCACCAGGACCGACCAGTCGGTGAAGAAGTAGTCGTCGGTGCCGAGGAACACCTCGCCGCCCGCGCCACCATTCGCCGTGGCCCCCGCGCCGCCGCTGGCGTCGAGGTCGGCCGTGTTCACGACGAACCCGCCGGGCGTGTAGCCCCCGGTGACGTCGTAGCCGTAGTTGGTCGAGACGCCGATCACGCCGCCGTCGCCGCCTCGCTGCCCGTCACCGCCCGAGGCATCGACCTCCGGGTAGCCGTAGAACACGATCTGCTGATCGCCCGTCACCTCGTAGGGGTTGTGACGGACATCGATCCACCCGCCGCTCCCCCCAAAGCCCCCGTCGCCTCCCCCGAAGGCGAGGTCGCCAGAGACCTGGATGTCACCGTGGAGCACGCGGCTGCCCCACCAGCCCGACCCGAAGCTGCTGACGTAGACGTAGAGGTAGCCGCCGGCCCCCGCGTAGGCGTAGGCGTCGGTCGGGTTGGCGGTCAGCGGCGCATCCCCGCCGCGACCGTCGACGTTCCCGGTGTTCACGAACACGGCGCTGTACAGGTAGGCGTACACGCCACCTGCATTGCCCGCGTAGCAGGTCGTCTGGTCCGCGCACGGCTGCGTCGATCCGCCGCGTGCGTCGACGTCGCCCGTGTTCACGACGTACCCCGAGCTTCCGCTGTAGAAGTAGGCCTCGCCGCCGTAGCCACCGCGCGCCACCCCGTTGCCGCCCCGCACGTGGACGTCCCCGCCGTTGAGGATGGCCCCGAGCTCGACGTCGAGCGCCACCTCACCGGCGTTCCCGCCGTTCCCGGCGGTCGCGTCCCCGCCCGATGCATCGATCGACCCGAGGTTGTAGGTGCCGATCTCGCTCTCGAGGTAGACGTAGCCGCCCACGCCCCCGGCGCCGCTCGCGGCGTCCCCCCCCGACGCGTCGATCTGCGCGCGGTTGAACACCGCGCCCCCGCAGCCCGTGAGGTTGTTCGGACAGCGGCTCGCGCTGACGAAGAGCTGGCGCCCATCGACGCCGGCTGCGCCCGCGAGGTCGACGCGGCCCGTCGCCTCTCCGACCCAGTTGCCGACGTTCGCCGCCAGGTCGACCTTGCCGCCGCTCCCATCGGTCGTGGTCAGCGTGCCCGCGAGGTGCAGATCGAACGGGAGCTCCAGGATGGCGCGGCTGGAGCCCGGCGCGTTCATCGGCAGCGTCAGCGTCGCGCCGGCGGCGACCCGCAGCCCGCTCACGGCGACACCGGCGTCGCCCGCGTCGTCCCAGCGATAGAGCCGGTGGTCGTTCGTCCACATGTGCAGCGCGCCGTCCGCGAGCGTGCTCGTCGCGGGATCCAGCACGACGGTGGTGGAGGCGGTCACGATCACGGGGGCACCTCCGAGATACGCCGTCAGCGTGCTCGGGAAGGCCACCGGGCTCTCGGCCACACCGGTCGCGAACAGCTTGACCCCGCCGCCGCCCGGGCCGTTGCCGAAGCGCAGCGCGAGGCTGCCGCCTTGGCCGCCGCTCTCGGCCGTACCTGCCCCGCCCGAGAGGTCGGCGACGAACGCGCCAGCAGGACCCGCCGGCGGCTCCATGTCGCGAACGGTGACCGCCGGCTCGCCGTTGCACAGCAGCTCGGTGGTCGCGATCTCGCCCTCCTGGAGGATCCCGTCGTCCGCGACGCCGCCGCCCGCGCCGTCGTCGGTGCCCGCGTCGAGGCGGAGGCCGCCGTAGGGGCAGTCGGCGTCGCCGACGTCGAGCGCGGTCGTGCTGGTGATCGTGCCGTGGTCGCCCTGCGCGCCGTTGGCGCCGCTGCACACGATCTCGGACCCGGTGATCTCGTCTGCCGAGAGCTGGCCGTCCCGGTCGGCGTCCACCCCGACCGCCACCAGGTATCCCCCGTCGGCGCAGTCATCGCCCGCCGCGATCGGACTCAGCTCGACGAGCGGATCCTTGCCGCCCTTGCAAGCGGACAGGGCGAGCGCGACAGCCAGCAGGGGCCAGGCCTCGGCGAACAAGGCGCGAGTTCGGACGTGCATCGGAGGGACTCCAGCGAGCAGGCGACCGAAGTGTAGGTCGTCCCGACCCGGCGACTTCGTCGTCGCGCACGATTCGTGGCGTGGTCGGGTTCGAGGACCCTTACACGCGAAGGATCGGCTGCGACGACGCGGCGCGCCCCTCGGTCAACCTTCCCACCACGCGCGCCCCGGCGCCGCGATATCCTGCCCCGCACCGGAGGATGGATGTCGCGCCGCTCGCTGCTGGCGGTCTGCCTGGCCGCGTTGATCCTCGCCGTGGGCGGGGACCGCGACTCACGCAGGTCCTACACCCGCACCCTCGACACGCACACCCGCAAGCTCGTGCTCTACCAGGAGTTCGCGACGGCGTTGATCCTGCGCGCCACGCTGCTCACCGAGGACTTCCGTGCCGCCCTCGCCGATGAGCGTCGCCGCCTGCTCGGCGCACACCCCGAAGAGCACGCCGCCTTCCTGGCGCAGATGCACGACGACGTCGCGCGCTGGCACGAGGTCGTGTTCTCGGCCGAGAGCCCGTCGCTCGGCGCGGTCCCGACGTTCGGCACCCCGGACGACACCTGGGCGGTTCGCCTGATCGCCGACGGCGCCCTGCAGCCGCTGGCGGGCGTCGAGCGGCTGCGCGCGCCAACGCCGCTGCAGGACGCGCTCTACCCACACCGCACCCGGTGGGCGACGCTGTGGGTCGCGCGCTTCGAGCGCGCCGCGCCCGAGCCGGCGGAGGTGGTGTTCGAGGTCGGGGGCGGGCTCGGGCGCGGCGCGGTGACGTGGAGCGTCCGATGAGCGACGCCAGACCCGGCGTCGTGACCCGAGCCGTCGCCGGTGTCGGACGCGCCGTGACCCACCCGATCGAGGAGCTGGGGAGCGCCGCGCTGGTGTTCGTCGCCGGGCTGAAGAACGTGTTCGTGCCGCCGCTGCGCGTCCGGCTCACGCTGCAGCAGATGGAGTTCATCGGCGTGCACAGCCTGCCGATCATCCTGCTGACCAGCTTCTTCACCGGCGCGGTGTTCACGCTGCAGGGGCACCGCTTCCTGTCGATGGTCAACGTCGAGGGGCTGGTCGGCGGCACGGTCGGCGTCTCGCTCACCCGAGAGCTCGGGCCGACGCTCACCGGGCTGCTCGTCGCCGGGCGCGCTGGGTCCGCGATGGCCGCCGAGATCGGCTCGATGCGCGTCAGCGAGCAGATCGACGCGCTGGAGGCGATGGCGGTCGATCCGATGAGCTACCTCGTCAAGCCGCGCCTGATCGCGGCCACGATCGTCACGCCGCTGCTCACCGCCGTCTACGACGCGGTGGGCATCCTCGGCTCGTACCTCGTCGCGGTCTACGTGCTGCGCATGTCCCCGCCGTCGTACACCGTGCGCCTCCAGCAGTGGGTGGACTGGGACGACATCTGGACGGGGCTGTTCAAGGCGGTCGTGTTCGGGATGATCATCGCGGTGGTCGCCTGCTACAAGGGCTTCCACACCACCGGCGGCGCGCGCGGCGTCGGGCACGCCACCACCTCGTCGGTGGTCGTCGCCTCGGTCGCCATCCTGGTGTCGAACTACTTCCTCGCGTGGGCGCTGCCATGACCGAGCCACACCTCGATCCGGTCACCGGCCAGCCCGCCGCGGTGCGCTTCGTGGGCGTGCACAAGACGCTCGGCGGGCAGCCCGTGCTCCAGGGCCTCGATCTGATCATCCCGCGCGGCCGGATCACCGCGATCATCGGCCGCTCCGGCGCGGGCAAGTCGGTGACGCTCAAGCACATGCTCGGGCTGATGCTGCCCGACGCCGGCGAGATCTGGGTCGGCGACCTTCACCTCGAGACGGCGCGCGAGGGCGTGCTCCGCAAGCTGCGCGAGCGGTTCGGCGTGGTGTTCCAGCACGCCGCGCTGTTCGACTCGATGAACGTCTACGAGAACATCGCGTTCCCGCTGCGCGAGCACACGCGCCTGCGCGAGCCGGTGATCCGCGAGAAGGTGGCCTCGCTGCTCGAACAGGTCGGGCTCTCCGGCCGCGAGCAGAAGATGCCCTCCGAGCTCTCCGGCGGCATGCGCAAGCGGGTCGGGCTGGCCCGCGCGCTGATCCGCGACCCCGAGTACCTGCTCTACGACGAGCCGACCTCGGGCCTCGACCCGGTGCTCGTCGCCGCGATGGACCAGCTCATCGTCGACACACAGGCGTCGCGCCCCGACCTCACCTCGGTCGTGATCACCCACGACGTCGCCGCGACCACCCGGATCGCCGACAAGATCGCGTTCCTCTACGAGGGGAAGATCGCGCACGAGGGCACACCCGCGTGGTTCGCAGCCTCCGAGGACCCCCTCGTGGTCCAGTTCCTCTCCGGTTCGCTGCACGGCCCGATACAGGTCTGACAACAGGAGTCCGTCCATGCGCAACGCCCTCACCGAGTTCCGCGTCGGCCTGTTCGTGCTGATCGGATCCGCACTGGCGGTGTTCGGGTACTTCTGGACGTTCGACGGGGTGGCGCGCGGCGAGGCCGCCTACGTCCTGGAGATGGGCGTGCCGAACGCCGACGGGCTGTGGCCGGGCAGCCCGGTGAAGCTGGCCGGCGTCGACATCGGCTCGGTGGACACGCTCGACGTGGTCGACAACGAGGCCGAGCTGAAGCTGAAGATCCGCGCCGCCTATCCCCTCCCCGACGACTCGCACGCCGAGCTCCGTGCCACCGGCTTCCTCGGCGACCGCTACGTCGCGATGGTGCCCGGGAAGAGCGAGACCGCGCTGAAGAGCGGCGCGCGCGTCCCGCTGATCGTGCCTGGCGGCGACCTGGAGAGCCTGCAGCGCGACGCGTCCGTGATCACCGACGATCTAAAGGTCGTCACCGCGATGCTGCGCGAGTTCGCCGAGAACAAGGAGAACAAGGAGTCGATCGAGGCGACGCTCGCGAGCGTCCGCGCGCTCTCCGAGGATCTGCGCCTCCTCGCGCACCGCAACGTCGACGACATCGACGCGATCGTCGCGAGCGTGGGTCGCCTCACCGCGCACCTCGAGCGGATCACCGAGACCACGGGCGGCGGGCTCGAGCGCGAGCTCGACAAGGTCGGCGAGGCCACGGACACGCTGCAGAAGGCGCTCGACGACCTCTCGTCGGTCACCGGGAAGCTCGACGCGGGGGAGGGCACGCTCGGCGCGCTGATCAACGAGCGCGAGACGATCGATCTGGTCAACGACACGATCGGCGAGGTGAACACGATCGTGCGCAGCTTCTCGAGCCTGCGCGCGCAGGTGTACTACGACGGGCGCGTCTACCTCGGCACCCAGCCACGCGATCCCGCGTTCGTCTACGGCAATCCGCTGTCGGGCGGGATGGCGAACACGCTCGGCATCCGCCTGCGCCCCTCCGAGGACTTCTGGTGGCTGTTCGAGCTGACCAGCCACCCACACGGCACGATTACCTGGGAGGACACCTGGTTCCCCGACGAGGGGCCGATCCGCCGCGAGTACGTCCGCCAGCCCGGCTACCGCTTCTCGGCGATGCTCGAGAAGCGCTGGTTCGACTTCTCGCTGCGGCTCGGCATCAAGGAGAGCGCGGGCGGCGTGGGCGCCAGCGTGTGGTTCTTCGACGACAAGCTCCGGCTCGCGGTCGACGTGTTCGACTTCGAGTTCGGCTCGTACCCGGTGCTCGCCGCGCGCGGGATCCCGAACTCGCGCGTGGGGCTACGCTACGAGCCATGGCGCGGGGTGCACATCGAGGCGGGCGCCGAGCAGGTCATCCTCGGGGCGCGCTACGGCTACTTCACCGGCTACCTCGGCGTCGGCTTCAGCTTCTTCGACGACGGCGTGAAGCTGCTGATGGCGACGGTCCCGACGCCATGATCCTCGGCGGGTGGCGGACGTAACCATCGGTAAGGGACGATGGTTCAGCCTCGCGCCACCCTGCGTCCAGGAGGAGACCCCCATGCGACGACCCGCCGCGCTGGTCGCGCTGCTGCTCGGGACCGGCTGCACGCCCGAGTGGTTCAGCGACGACATCGATCTCATCTACGACTTCGCGGTGGCGCTCTCGCCGCTGCGCTCCAAGACGGACATGCTCCAGACGCCGTATGTCCGCGGCGCCGACGTGACGCTGACCGCGCACACCCTGCGCGAGCGCAGCCGCGCGGACTGGTCGCTCGAGGTCGACGATCCGAGCGTGTTCACGGTCGAGGCCGAGGGCTTCGACCCCGACTCGAACGCGATCAGCGTGAACGGCATCGCCTCGGGCGTCGGCGTCACCGACCTGCTGCTCGTCGACGACCGCGGACGGGTGCGCAGCCGCGCGCCGATCGAGGTGGCGATGCCCGATCGGGTGGCGCTCCACGCGTCGGCGGCGCTGTTCGTCGACCACCCGGATCTCGACCCGCTCACCGAGGCGCCCAAGGTGCTCGTCGACGGCCTCGCGACCTACCAGATCGCGTACTACGCCGACGAGCGGCGCCTGCACGGCAACGGCGTGCTCACGATCGAGGCGCCGCCCGATCTGGAGGTGAGCACGGCGCGCACCCACCTGTTCGAGACGCGGGAGTGGATCCGCCTCTCCCCGCGCGCCGCCGGCGAGCACACCCTCACGCTCGGCGTGGGCGGTGAGCCGTTCACCGACGTGACCGTGCGCGGGGTCACCGACGACGAGATCGCGTCGGTCGCGCTCTACGGGCGTAGCGACGTCGGCGCCGAGTCCGGGGAATGGCTCGTCGTGGCCGCGCAGGCGTTCGACGCGCCCGGCGACCCGGTGCACGGCGTCGCGTTCGCATGGGAGGTGCACGGCGCGCCCGAGTCCGGCGAGGGCGACCTGTACCGCTACGAATACGACCCCGAGGGCGAGACCACCGTGCTGGCCGACTTCGACGGGCTCGTCGCGGAGGCCACGATCTTCGCCGGCGAAGGCTACGTCGACTCGTCGAACGGCATCGGCTGCGACAGCACCGGCGGCGCCGCGCCGTGGGGCCTCGGGCTGGCCCTGCTCGGGCTGATCCGCCGACGTCGCGCCGCGCCGTAACCCTGGTTAGTCGCCGCCTCGTGAGCGACGACGACCTGCCCGACGACCTGCCCCACCGGCTGCGCGACCGCGCGCGGCGCACGGCGTCGCTCGCGAGCACGCTGGCCGGCGCCGGGCTGCGTCGCCTGGTGCGGCGCTCGGAGGCGGACGATCTGGCGCTCGGTGAGGCGCTCGTCGCCGACCTCGATCAGATGAAGGGCATGGCGATGAAGGTAGGGCAGATCCTGTCCTACCTCGACGCGCCGCTGCCCGACGGCGCGCAGCAGGCGCTCGCGCGGCTCCGCGCGGGGTCCGCGCCGGTGGCCACCGCGACCCTGCTCCGCGTGATCGAGGAGAGCTTGGGCGCGCCTGCGGCGGAGATCTACGAGCGCTTCGACGACACCGCGATCGCCGCAGCGTCGATCGGCCAGGTGCATCGCGCCCGCGCCGACGGCCGCGAGGTGGCGGTGAAGATCCGCTATCCGCACGTCCAGGCCACGTTCGACGCCGACGTGCGCCACCTGCACCGCATCGCACGGCTCGCCTCGCTCGCCGCCGGCGTCGACGGCGCGGCGCTGGTCGACGAGCTCCACGCGCGGCTGCGCGAGGAGTGCGACTACGCCCAGGAGGCGCGCTGGCAGGACGCGTTCCGCGTCGCGTGGGCGGGCGATCCGGAGGTGCGGATCCCGTGGGTCGATGCGTCGCGCAGCGCAGAGGCGGTGCTGACGACGGGGTGGGTCGACGGGATGGACTTCGAGGTGTTCCGCGCCACCGCCTCGCCAGCGGCGCGCTCGCGCGCGGGGCTGACACTCGCGCGGTTCGCGTGGCGCAGCTTCTTCGTCCACCAAGCGCTCAACGCCGATCCCCACCCGGGCAACTACGTGTTCGCGCCGGACGGGACCGTCGCGTTCCTGGACTTCGGCTGCGTCCGGCGGTTCGAGCCCACGTTCGTCGAGGCCTGGCGGCAGCTGTTCCGCACCGTCCTCGACGACCAGCCCGACGCGTTCGAGGCGGCCACCCGAGCGACCGGGATGGTGCGGACCGCGCGCTTCGACTTCGACGCGCACCGCGCCCTGATCGCGTACACGCTCGAGCCCTGGCGGGGTGGCCCGTTTCGCTTCGATGACGTCTATTTGCGCCGGATGCGACCGTTCACCGGCGCGCGACAGCCCAACGCCCGCAGCACCGCGATCCCGCCGCCGTGGATCTGGCTCGCGCGCCTGCACTTCGGCCTGCACGCGGTGCTCACGCGGCTCGGGGCCGAGGGGGACTTCGGCGCGGTGCTCCGCGAGGCGATGGACGCCACGCCCGCTCCGCTGGGCTGAAGCTCAGCGGCGGCGGCGCCACGCGAGCAGCGGGAGCAGCACGAGGAGCGGATGCGGCGCGCCGCGGCTCGTGGAGCAGCCGCCCGAGCAGCCCCCGCACCCCTCGGCGTCGGGATCGCTGTTGTCGTAGGTGACCGCGCCGATCTCGGCCCGCACGCCGAGCCAGTCGCCGCCGCCGCTCTGCCCGGTCGCGAGCGAGGTCAGGCCGACGCCGTCCATCGATGGCAGCCCGAACGTACCGCCGGTCAGCGCGTCACCGAGGAACTGGCCGAGGATCACGTCGAGCACGCCGCCGAAGTTCGCGGCGACCGCCTCGTCGGTGCCGGCCACGAGCTCGTTGTGCTCGGCGATCACGCGGAGGTCGTCCGCGGTGAGCCCGACGTCGACGTCGAGCACGCCGGTGGTCACGTCGAACACGAGGCCGACGCCGACGTCCGCCTCGAGATCGATGCCCAGCGCGCGCGCCTTGCGGAAGTCGACGTCGGTGTAGAAGTCGACCCCGAGCTCGCGGAGCACCACGGTGGGCTCGGGCTGTGCGTAGTCGACCACCGGGACGCGATCCGGCGCGGTCATCACGTCCATCGGGGCCTCGTCGGGGAAGAGCGCGACGAAGCCGTCGCCGCCGATCATCCCGAGCAGGCTCGTGTTCAGCGGGATCGGCAGGTCGAGATCGGAGCCGCCGAGGTCGTAGCACAGGAGCCCGCTGCGCCAGATCGCGTACAGCGCCTGATCGGCGAACTCGTCGGAGAGGTGGAGCGCGAGCTGCGTGCCGGCCGGGTTGGCCGAGAGGGCCGGCACCGCGCTGTCGGTGCGGGTGGAGCCGTTCGGATCGCGCGACGCCATGCACGCCGCCTGCTCGGCGTGCACGCGACCGCGCGTGCGGATGTCGAGCCCGTCCGGCGTGATCACGACCTCGCGCGGCTCGAGCAGCACCTCGAGGGCGACGCCGGAGACGTCGGTGACATCGTCGTAGCGGGCGGCCGCGAACGCCTCTTCGAGCTGAGCCTCGAGGTCGGCCCGCTGCTCCTCGAACGACGCGATCAGGAACGGCTCGGCCTGGTCGATCAGCAGCTGGACGAACGACAGCCCGAAGAAGCCCAGCACCTGATCGACCGTCGTGAGGTTGCACTCCAGCTCGGGGTCGATGTGGCTGTTGGTCAGCCCGTGCTGCAGATCGATGTCGCCGAGCGACACGTCGATCCGGTTGCCGCCTTCGGGCGCGGGCTGCACGGTCAGCGCCGCGGGGATCGACAGGAAGACCGGGAACGGCGCCACGCGCGTCTCGCACGACTCCGAGAGGATCCAGGCCAACTTGTAGTACAGGTCGAACAGGTCGCCGGGCTCGTTGAGCCACACCGTCAGGTCGGCCTGGATGTCGAGCGAGCCCATCCGCGGGACGATGCGCATGTCGTCGAGCGTCGCGCCGACCCAGGCGTTCTCGAGCTCGAAGTCGTAGCCGGTGCCCGACTGCACGATCGGATCGAGGTCGGTGCGCGCGGGGAGCGCGACGCTCGCGGCCACGCCGAGGCTGTTCAGCCCGGCTGGCGTGACCTGGATCGACGCGGCGTCAGGGAGCACGGCGCCGGGTGCCCAGGTCTGGGCGGAGGCGACGGCGGACAGCAGGAGCAGAGCGAGCGACACGCACACCTCGCGCGGGGACACACTGCATACACTACGGGCTGGCCGTTCGCGTCAAGGGTTGCGCAAAACCGGGGCCGCGTCTGGCATGATGCATGCAGCCCTTGGGGGCGCGTCCCAGGAGGAAGCACATGCAGTCGGCTCCGCAGATCGCGTTCCATGGCCTCGAACCCTCCGACCGCCTCCGCGCGCTGGTCGACCACGAGATCGCCAAGTTGGAGCGCTGGTTCGACCGGATCACCACCATTCGGGTCGTCATCGAGGCCCCTCCCCACCACAGCAAGCAGGGCGGACAGTTCAAGGTCAACCTGCAGATTGGCGTGCCCGACACCGAGCTCATCGTCGACCGCGAGCCGGGGCGCAACGAGCGCCACGAGGACCCGGCGGCGGCGGTGCGCGACGCGTTCAAGGCCGGGCGACGTCGGGTGCAAGACTACGCGCGCAAGCGCCGCGGCGAGATGAAGATGCACGAGGAAGCGCCGACCGCGCGGGTCCGCACGATCGACTGGGGCTCGGGCGACGGCTTCCTCGAGACGTTCGACGGGCGCGAGATCTACTTCCACGCCAACGCGCTGCTCAACTGCGACCTCGACGACCTCGAGGAGGGCGCGCGGGTGCGGTTCGTCGAGGAGCAGGGCATCAAGGGACCGCAGGCGAGCACCGTCCACGTCCTGTGACGCTCACGCGTCCTTGTCGCGCCACAGCGCGCCAAGCTCGTCACGGAGCTGCTGGGCGGCGTCGAGGAGATCCGCTTCGATCGCCACCAGCCCCTCCGTGACGTCCTGCTCCACCTGGGCGAACCGCGGCTTGAGCGCCTCCCAGCGCTCGCGGGCCTCCATCCCGCCGAGGTGGACCTTCAGCTGGATCTCGTCGCGGAGCTGAAGCAGATCGGCCTTCAGCTTCTGGGTCGCGGGCCTGTCTTGTTCGTGGTGCGACATGGCATCCTCCTTTGAAGCACGAGGATCGGATAACTCGGCGCGACGCTGCGTCCATCCGCCCGAGGCCCCTGGGTGAAAAGCCCCAGGGCGTGTGTGCTCAGCGCCGCGGTCGCAGATGCCGGAGCAGCTCGACCCAGTAGAACGGGCCCAGCGCGAGGTAGACCACCGCCGAGATCGTGCCCGCGTAGTAGCCGCCGACATGGATCGACCGGTAGACGTGGTGCCACTCCAGCAGGAACGTCAGGCCCCACAGGCCCAGCGCGATCAGCGTCCCCGCGCCCCCGCGCAGCATCAGCAGGCCCATGCCGAGGCCGACGAACAACCAGATCACGAACACGAGGAAGATCGACGCACCGAGCGCGTCGTCGGGGCTCTCTCCGAGGCGCGTGGCCAGCGAGATCAGCCACGCGAAGAACGGCGAGTGCAGCCACTCCCGCGCGAACCAGCACTCGACCTTGTGCGCCGCCATCACCACGATCGCGAGCATGAACAGGCGAACCATCCGCGGCGACACCGGCGGCGTGGGCAAACGGACCTCCCTAGGCTGCCATCCTACGCCAAGCGCCGGCGCCTGGGGGCCGGTCGGCCGGGAGGTCCGCCAGCACCCACCAAATCCTGGACCAGGCACCAAACAAAGCCGTGGGCCGGCCGTCCCGGCCGGCAGCCTACAACCACCCGACCCAGCCACCAAAACAAGCCGTGGGCCGGCCGTCCCGGCCGGCAGCC
>CAYQSE010000099.1:0-1286 GCA_964419905.1 uncultured Enterobacteriaceae bacterium | reverse complement strand
CAGCCACCAAAACAAGCCGTGGGCCGGCCGTCCCGGCCGGCATCGAACAACCACAGGGCCACACACCAAAACAAGACAGCACAAGGTCGGCCGGGACGGCCGACCCACCACTTCCTCAACCAGCCACCAAAACAAGCCGTGGGCCGGCCGTCCCGGCCGGCATCGAACAACCACAAGGGCCCCACGCCACAACAGGAAAAGGTCGGCCGGGACGGCCGACCCACGACTTCCTGGTCTAGACAACGATCGCCCCGAGCCCGGCACACCACCAAGCCGTGGGCCGGCCGGCTTGTCGAGATCCCGCAAAGCCGCAGCGGAGCGCGCTGTGCGTGCTACCTTTTGCGGCTGCCGGCGCGCTCCCGACGCCGCACGGGACCGCATGAACCTGGACCCGCACCGCATCCTCGGCCTCTCTCCGTTCGGACACCCCGACGCAGCCCTCGTCGCGGCGATGTCGCGGGCCGGTGCGCTCGGCGTGCTCGATCTCGGGCGCGATCCCGCCGCGGCACACGCCGCGCTGGCCGCCCTCGCCGCCCAACGCGCACCGTTCGGCGTGCGGGTCCAGTCCGGCGTCACCCCACCGCCGCTGCCCGAGGCCGCCACGCTCGTCGTCCTCGAGGCCGGCGACGACCTCACGCGCTTCCCCGGACGCCGCGTCCTCGTGCAGATCACCTCGGTCCGCGAGGCCCGCGACGCCGTCGACGCCGGCGCGTGGGGCGTGATCGCGAAGGGCGCCGAGTCCGGCGGCCGCGTTGGCGAAGAGTCGGCGTTCGTCCTCCTCCAGCGCGTGGTCGCGGCCGTCGACGCGCCAGTGTTCGCGCAGGGCGGGATCGGCCTGCACAGCGCGGCCGCCGCGATCGTCGGCGGCGCGCACGGCGTCGTGCTCGACAGCCAGCTCGCGCTGCTCGAGGAGTCCAGCCTCGCGCCGCCGCTGCGCGCGCTCGTCGCGGCGATGGACGGCAGCGAGACCGCCGTGCGCGGCGGCTACCGCGTCTACGACCGCCCCGATCTGCCCGGCGCCGCGCTCGAGGCCGCCCTCCCCGACTGCCTCGGCGTCGGTCCCCTCACCGAGCGCCTCCTGCCCGCCGGGCAGGACGCCGCGCTCGCCCGCCCGCTCGCGCGCGCCCACCCCCGCGCGCTCGACCTCGTGCGCGGGCTGCGCCGCGCGATCGACAACCACCGCGGCCAGGCCGTGTCCGCCGCGCCCCACGCGCCGGGCTCGCCGTTCGCCGCCGCGCACGGGCTCCGCTACCCGATCCTCCAGGGCCCGATGACGCGCGTGAGCG
>CAYQSE010000098.1:0-19200 GCA_964419905.1 uncultured Enterobacteriaceae bacterium | reverse complement strand
TCGCGCGCGAGCAGGTCGACGAGCCAGCCCGACGGCGCCGCGCGGCCCAGCGCGCGCGCCAGCGCGACCCGCACCGCGGACGGATCCTTGCCGTGCACCAGGCGCGCGGCGAGCGAGGGGAGCGCGTCGGGCGCGGTCAGCGCCGCGTCGGAGAACGCCGGGAAGCCCGCGCGCGTGGGGCGGGGCGTCGCGTCGGCGACTGCGGCGACCACGTCGGGTGGCGCCTCGCGGGCGGCGTCGAGCGCGGCGTCGAGCGTGTCAGGCGCGGCGAGCGCGGCGAGCGCGCAGAGCAGGGCGAGGATCATCGGGCCTCCACCAGGTGCAGCGCGTCGACCCACCACGACGCCTCGGGCGTGCGCCGGGTGTTGGTGCCGCAGTGCACCTCGCCCAGCCCGAGGTGGTAGACCTCCCAGTCGTCCACGAAGTGCACGTCGAGACTCGCGGGGAGGCGGTCGCGCAGGTCGGCGACGAGCGGGTCGTCGTCCTGGCCCGTGTCGCCCGGCCGAAGGAACGGATCGGCGAGCACCGCGTGTGGCGTCCCATCGACGTCGGCGAGCAGCAGGTTCACCGCGCCGGGGATCAGCGCCGCGGCGCCGCAGCCCGAGATGCGTTCGAACAAGCCGGGGATCGGCACGATCTCTTCGTCGCGCAGCCCGATCGCGTCGCGGAACACGTCGAGCGCGGGCGTGATCCGATCGCGCCACAGCCCGTCGTTGTAGGTGCGCAGCCCCGCGTCGTCGACCAGCGCGCCGACCGTCGCGTAGCCGTGCCCGTCGGCGTAGCGGGGCAGGGGGGTGGACGGCTCGAGCGCATCGAGCACCTCCCACGCCGCCGCCGGATCGCTGACCAGCAGCCGGAACCCGCGCGGGGCGGTCGGATCGGGCACGAACGACGTGAACTCGTCGACGTGACCCACGCACAGCCACGACGTGTCGAGGCGGAACGGCGTCTGGACGCGCTGCGCGTCGAGGAACGCCTGCAGGATCGGATCGGGGCCGTCCTGATCGGTCGCGCCGTAGTAGATGCGCCCGAACGGGTAGGCGACGCCGTCGACCTCGATCGGTGGGGTGACCTCGAGGTTGCCGAACGAGTCGGTCGAGCGCCCGCGGCGGCGGTCGCCCAGCGTGGCCGCGCCGATTCCGGACGCCATCAGATCCTTCGGGAACGCGTCGAGGCCGCGGTTGCGCACCGAGTCGAGCACGAGATCGTCGCGCGCGCCGGGCGCGGTGAACGTGCCGAACTCGGGCTCGTCCTGCACCCACACGTCGCTGCGGTAGGGGCGCGCGGGCAGCACGTTCAGCGCCTCGCCGAAGATCTCGCCCAGCGAGGCCACCATCGCGTCGTTGTTCCACTCGCCCTCGCGCACCGCCATCACCCAGATCGCCTCGGCGGGCTGGAGGTGGTGGTTCAGGATGAGCGGGGCGGTGGTCAGCGGCAGCGCGACCTCGTCGCGGACCTTGCCCGACCGGGCGACGCGCGCGAGCGTCAACGTGGCCTCGGCCATCGGCATGCCCGCCTCGAGCCACAGGGCGTGCTCGCCGCGCGCGGGCAGCGTCCACGCGTCGCCGGCGGGCCCCCCGAGCACGACGCGACCGTCGTGCCACACGCGGAAGTGCTCATCCTCGCCGGACAGCGAGAGCACCAGCGTCTCGCCGCCCTTCAACCCCCGGCTGGCGCTCGCCGGGATGGTCAGCGCGATCAGGTCGTCGTCCGCGGCGTTCGTGCCGAAGTCCGCGACGCCGTCGAGATCGTCGTCGTCCCAGTTCGGGATCAGGATCTGTCCGAGCGGCCCGTCGACCTGGGGCCCTGGCGCCTCGATCGCGAGGTCGGGCGCGCAGGCGGCGAGCAGTCCGAGGAAGGGGAGCAGCGACCGAGGCATCGGGTCGTTCCGGGTGGGGTGCTCACCCTGCCACGCCGCTCCAGCGCCCGCCTGTCAACGAAGGTCACCACACCGACCTTTCACAACCGCGCGGGGGAAGCTACGAGCCCCACATGGCTGACGATCTCACCATCCGACCCGGCCTCGTCGTGCCCGCCGCCGAGCTGCACGAGGAGGCGTCCACCGCGGGCGGCCCCGGCGGCCAGCACGCGAACAAGAACGAGACCGCCGTGTCGATCCGTTGGTCGGTCCGCGACAGCGCCGTGCTCTCCGACTACCAGCGCGCCCGTCTCCTCGACAAGCTCGACGCGCGGCTCACCAAGGAGGGCGAGCTCCTCGTGCAGGCCCGCGACACCCGCAGCCGCTACCGCAACCGCCAGCTCGCCCGCCGCCGCCTCGTCGAGATCGTCCTCGAGGCCCTCGCCGTGCAGGCCCCCCGCCGCCCCACCCGCCCCACCAAGGGCAGCCAGCGCCGCCGCGTCACCGCCAAGAAGGCCCGCGGCGCCATCAAGTCCACCCGAGCCTCCGTCCAAGACGACGACTGAGGAGGGGTCAGGTTGTTCGAACTCACGCGCCGTCCGGTCAATAACATAGGTACTATCGCGTAAGTTCGAGGGGTCAGGTTGTTCGATCTCACCCGCCATTCGTCCACGAAGCATCGCGGCCGATCGCCGACCTCGTTCGGCGGTAGGGTGGGCGCGGAGGGCCCCTGACCGCCGAAGACCCGCCGCGATCCGCGCCGCTCGAGTCACGCTACGCCGTCGAGCGGGAGCTGGGGCGTGGCGGGATGGGCCGGGTGGTGCTCGCCCGCGATCCGGCGCTCGGCCGCACCGTCGCGGTGAAGATCCTGCTCGACGAGGGTGCGCGCGACCCGGAGACGCGCGCGCGCTTCCTGCGCGAGGCGCAGCTCACCGCGCAGCTCGAGCACCCCAACATCATGCCGGTGTATGCCCTCGAGCGCGCCGCGTCGGGCGCGCCCGCGTTCACGATGAAGGTGGTGCGCGGGCGGACGTTCGACGCGCTGGTGGCCGCGTGTCGTGAAGCACTGAAGGCCGGTCGGCCGCTGGTCGGCGACCTCGCGCTCGACGCGCGCCTCGAGGTGTTCCTGCGCGCGTGCGACGCGGTGGCCTACGCGCACGATCGGGGCGTCGTCCACCGCGACCTGAAGCCCGACAACCTGATGCTCGGGGCGTTCGGAGAGGTCTACGTGCTCGACTGGGGCATCGCGAAGGTGGCGGGCGACCTCGAGCGCGCGCCTCGCGACCTCGCGCCCCTCCCCAGCGGCCTCACCACCGCGACCCAGGCGGGCATGGCGATCGGCACGCCGGCGTACATGGCGCCCGAGCAGGCGTCGGGTGACTTTGCGCGGCTCGGGCCGGCCACCGACCAGTACACCCTCGGGCTCATCCTGCAGGAGCTGATCACGCTCGAGCGCGCGAACGACACCGGCGAGCTGACCAGCACGCTCGCGCGCGCGATGCAGGCTCAGCGCGCGCCGCTGCGGGTGCCACGCGGGCGACCGCCCGCCGATCTGGTCGCGATCATCGCGCGGGCCACCCGGCTCACGCCGGCCGCGCGGTACCCGTCGGTCGCCGCGTTCGCCGACGACGTGCGCCGCTACCTGCACCGTGAGGAGACGGTGGCGCGCCCGGACAGGCTGTGGCGCAAGCCCGTCCGGTGGACCATGCGGCGCCCCGCCGCGGCCACGGCGCTGGTGCTCGGCGTGTCCTTGCTCGCGGTGCTCAGCGTCGGCGTCGTCACGATCGGCGGCGTGGTCGGGCTCGCCGCCAGCCAGGCCGCTGCGCACCAGCGTCAGGAGCACCTCGCCGCGCTGGTCCGCGACGTCGGCGCGCACGCGCACCGCCTCGACAGCGAGTTCGATCACTACGAGGCGCTGCTCGAGCGGCTCGCCGCGGTCACCGCGCAGCTCCTCGAGCACGGGACGCCCGATCCCGCCCCGTTTCACACCCTCGACGATCTGCGCGCGGGTCGAGCGCCGTCCGACTTCGCGCACGCGGCCCGCTACGATCAGGGGGTCACGCTCGACGCGCCGGTCGTCGTGCTCGCCCCGGGCGTCGAGCGCGCGTCCGTCGACGCAGCGGTCCGCAGGCTCCGCCCGCTCGTCACCGAGCTTCGCGGCGCCGTGCTCCGCAGCCACGCGGCCGACGCCCTGACCTGGCCCGAGTCCGAGCAGCGCCGCGTCGTGCTCGACCACGTGGCCCCGGTGGTGTGGAGCTACGTGGGCCTCGAGCACGGGCTGCTGCTCAACTACCCGGGCAACACGCGGTACTCGGCGGACTACGACGCGCGCGAGCGGTCCTGGTACAAGGAGGCGCGTGGGACGCACGGGCCGGTGTGGGGCGCGCCGTTCCCCGATGACAGCGGCATGGGGCTGCTGCTCCCGTGTAACCAGGCGGTCTACGCCGAGGACGGCGCGTTTCTCGGCGTGGCGAGTGTCTCGTTGGCGCTCGCCCGACTCGTGGCGCGCCTGCGCCCAGAAGCGCTCACGGGCCTACGCACGGCCTACCTCGTCGATGGGGACGGGATGCTCGTGCTCGCGAGCGATCAGCAGGATCTGGACCTGTGGGCCGGGCTGAACGAGGGGCGCGCGGTCGATCGCACCCCGTTCCCGGACCACGCGCTGCGCGCGCGGATCATCGCCGAGCGTGCCGGACACCACGTCGAACAAGGCACGATCACGGTGTGGACGCCGATGGACGCGGTCGGCTGGCGCTACGTCGCGCAGATCCCGTGGTCGGAATAGCGAACGGGCTTCGCCGGTCTCGGGCGAAACCCGCCGCGATCAGTCGAGGATGAGCAGGTGGGTGTTCCAGCCGGTGCGCACCGCGACGGTGTCGCCGCGCGGGCTCGACCACACGGCCTCGGGGGCCTCGAACGTCTCGGCCGAGCCGATGACTGCGCCGTCCTCGCCGTCGAGGACGCGCAGCGCGCCGTCCGAGCCGACCGACAGGCCGACGAGCACGCGCCCGCTGTCGGCGAGCGCGTCGAGGGTGACGATGCGGCCCTCGAGCGTCACGGCCCACACCTCGCGGCCGGCGGTGCTGAGCGCGCTCACGGTGTCGCCGCCGCGGAGCGCGGTGTAGATCTGGTTGTGGACGGGGTCGTACGCGATCAGGTTCGCCGCGACGCCGGTGTCGCTGACCAGCCCGGTGGCGGAGATCACCCGCACCGTGCCGTCGGCGATCGCGAACACGCGGCCGTCGGGTGCGGCGTCCATGCCCGCGCAGGTGGCGCCGAGGAAGCGCACGTCGTCGCTCTCGGGGCGCGCGACGTGGCAGCCGGCGTCGTCCTGCAGCACGACGAGCCCCGCGTCGGTGTAGCGGGCGTCGATGGCGCCGGGGAGGTCGTAGATCGCGAGCACGTCGCCGCCGCCGTCGTTGAACTGCGTGACCTGCACGCCCATGTCGGTGGTGGTGATCACGGTGATGTCGGTCTCGTCGCCGTAGCCGTCGGTGACGACCTCGGAGTCGGCGGACGGGTCGACGTCGAAGTCGATGGTGCCGGACATGGAGCGGAAGCGGCACGTCATCGACGACATGCCCGCGACGCCCATCAGGCCGCTCTCGTTGAACGCGATGCCCTGCACCGGCGTCCACAGCGAGGACTGCTGGCGGATGCCGTCGCCTTCGAAGCGGAGGTAGTTGTCGTAGTAGCCGTCCTCCTCCCACATCGGGAAGTCCTGGTCGTCGCTCCACCCCGATGCCCAGTCGAGATCACAGGCGACCAGTCCGAGGAGTGCCAGGGGGACCAGCGAGAGACGAAGCATGAGAGACCTCCGAGAGCGAGCCGTGCCACGTCGGTCAGCATAGCGTCCTGCGCGCGACTGGCGATGACAATCGCTTTCAGGCGGCGGCGATGCCCATCAGCGCGTGGTCGAGGACGGCGGCGGCGAGGCGCTCGGCGTCGATGGGGTCGTCGCGCTGCACGAGCCAGCGCTCGAGCACCTCCTTGATGCTGCCCAGCAGGCACGCGGCGACGACCTCGGTGTCGACCGCGGGGCGCACGACGCCCATCGCCTTTCCCTGGCGCAGCGACAGGTCGAGCAGCGCGTGCAGGCTGCCGTAGAAGCGCGCCAGCTCACCGTCCACCTGCGCGTCGAGCCCGACCGCCTCGCGCAGCAGGATGCGGACGAACGCCCGGTTCGCGTCGACGGTGTCGAGCAGCCGCCCGACGGTCCGCAGCAGCTGATCGCGCATCGGGGGTGCATTGGGCGACGGATCGACGCCGACCACGCTGCCCCGCAGCCGGGCGAGCAGATCGATCAGCAGCTCCTGGAAGATCGCCTGCTTGCCGTCGAAGTACAGGTAGAAGGTGCCGCGCGCCACCCCGGCCGCGTCCACGAGATCGCTCACGCTGGTCTGGTGGTAGCCCTGCGCCGAGAACACCTGCAGCGCCGACGCGAGGATCTGCGTGCGACGCGCTTCGCGCGCCTCCTCGGCCCGTCGTGTGCGCCCGTCCACCCGGCTCATCCGAGGCCCCGCGCCGCGGCCCACGCGTCGACGCGCGCGGCGACGGTCTCGCGCAGCCGCTCGGCGAGCGTGACCAGCTCGTCGTTGGTCAGCCCCGCGGTCGGCACCGGCGCCTCGACGTGCACCGTGACCTCGCGAAACGGTCGGATCAACCAGCTCCCCTTGCGCATCACCTCGTAGGCGCCGGTCACCGCGACCGGCACCACCGGGAGCCCGAGATCGCGCGCGACGTGCAGCAGCCCGCGATGAAAGGGGCCGACGCGACCGGTCGTCGTGCGCGTGCCCTCGGGGAACGCGAGCAGCGAGTGGCCCCGCGCCAGCTCGTCGGCGAACTGCTTGCGCAGCAGCCGGAGCTGACCGCGCGCCTTCGGATCGACCGGGATCGTGCCCCGCTGCCGCATGAACCAGCCATAGACCGGGTAGCGGAAGTGGTCCTTCAGCTCGAGCCCCTGCTTGAAGTGCGGGGTGGCGGCGTAGAGCGCGCAGTGGTCGAAGTGGTTCACGTGGTTCTGCACGAACAGGTAGGGCTGGTCGGGGCGCACGTCGGGGTGCACGTCGTAGCGCAGCCGCGCCAGCGTCAGCCGCAGCTGACCCTGCGTGTACAGGCGCGCGAGCCAGTCCAGACGATCGGCGGGGATCACGGTCTGGAGCGCCATCAGCAGCCCGAGCATCGGGACGAGCCACGCCAGCCCGAGCCCCCACAGCCCGACCGATACGACCCGGTCGACCGCGCTCGGCGCGGGCACGGCGAGCGGCGCCTTCACGCGAGGACCTCCAGCGCGCCCGGGAGCACCGTCAGGCTGCGGAGCCACAGCGAGAGCACCTCACCGTCGATCATGCACGGCACGGCGGCGTCGAGCGTGAGGTCGACGCGGCGCGCGGTGGTCGTGCTGACCTCGGGCAGCTCGGGGTGGGTGCCGGCATAGATCCGCGGGAACGCGCCGAGCAGCCGGCGCCGGCCCATCGCACCCACCCGGATCACGTCCAGGCGCCCGTCGCTCGGATCGGCGTCGGGCGCCATGCACATCGTGCCGCCGGTGTAGCGGCTGTTGCTGAACGAGAGCAGCACGACGGGCGCGTCCTCGCGGGTGCCGCCGTCGAGCGCGTAGGGGAAGATCGGGCGGTCGAGCGACACGAGGCTGCCGACCACCGCGAGCGCGTAGCCCGGTACGCCGAGCCGCTTGAACCGGCGGTTCGTGAGCGCGCCCACCTCGGCGCTGAACCCGATCGACAGCAGGTTCAGGTAGTGCAGCGCGCCATCGGCGTGCTCGACGCGGACCACGTCGCAGCGCCTGGGCGCGCCGCGCAGGATGGCCGCGACCGCGTCGCCGACCTCGACGATCCCGAAGTCGCGGAGGAAGGAGTTGCCCGTGCCGACCGGCAGGATGGCGAGGCGCGGGACGCGCTCGCCGGCCGGGAACAGGCCGTTGAGCACCTCGAAGGTCGTGCCGTCGCCGCCCGCCGCGATCACCAGCGGGGCGCCCTCGCGCACCGCCTGCGCGGCCAGCTCGGAGGCGTGGCCGGGCCCGGCGGTGGTGCGCACCTCGATCTTCCACCCGTGCTCGCGCAGCGCGGCGGTGGCCTCGGCGGCCCGCGCGGCGCCGCGCCCGCCACCGGAGGCGGGGTTGCAGATCACGAACGCGTCCATCTAGCCCTCCACCGACGCGAGCGGCCGCAGCGCGTCGCGATCGACGGTCTCGCGCACCGCCGCGGCCAGATCGCCGCGCTTGAGCTTCATCGACGCGGTGCGCGGGAACGGCTCGGGCCCCGCCAGCCCGCCCGAGCCGCGCTTGCAGTCCGGCAGCCGGCGGTTGCGCTCACGCAGCGCGGCGAGCGTCTCGCGCTCGGACGCGCCGGGGCGGACCACCGCGACGAGCTGTTCGCCGGTCAGCCCGCGCCGCGGCCAGATCCAGTCGGCTGCGAACACCGCGAGCTCCTCGCAGGGCACCGTCGCGAACGCGCCCTCGATGTCCTCCGGGTAGATGTTCTTGCCGCCGGGCGTCACCACCATGTTCCGGCTGCGGCCCAGCAGGTGCAGGTGGCCGGCGCCGTCGACGCGCCCCAGGTCGCCGGTGCGCAGCCAGTCGCCGTCGAACGCGTCCGCGGTCAGCTCGGGCGCGTCGAGGTAGCCCCGCATCAGCGTGTCGCCGCGCACCTGCACCTCGCCCACGCCGTCGGCGTCGGGGCTCGCGAGCCGGATCGTCACGCCGGGCACCGGTCGACCCACCGAGTCGGCGCGGTAGCCCTCGGCGCTGCCGACGGTGACGACGGTGCACGCCTCGGTGAGCCCGTAGCCGATGACCACCGGGATCCCGAGCTTGTAGAACAGCGCCGCGCGCTCGCGCTCGACGAACGCGCCGCCGCAGAACATCAGCCGGAGCCGCCCGCCGAACGCCTCGTGGATCGGCCCCAGCAGCCGGCGGGACAGCGCGTGGTTGGGCTTGCGCTCGGTGAGCGCGCCGTTGAGCGCGGCGAGCCCCTCGAACGCGGCGCGGCGCCACGCCGGCAGCGCGTCGATCTGCTCGGTGATCGCGCGCTCGAACGCGGTGAGCAGCATCGGCACGACCGCCATGTGCGTCACGCCGTAGCGCTGCATCGTCCACCGCAGCAGCTCCGGGCGCAGCGTGCGCTGGTGCACGACGGTCGCCCCGCACGCGAGCGGGCCGACGAAGCCCACCATGAAGTCGATCGCGTGGTTGGTCGGCAGCACCGAGAAGTAGCGGTCGCCGCGGTCCATCGGGAACAGCCGCAGCAGCCCGTCGAGCTGGGCGAGGTAGGCGCGGTGCGGGAGCAGGCAGCCCTTCGGCGTGCCGCCGGTGCCCGAGGAGTACACGATCGTGGCGATGTCCTCGCGAGCGCGGGGCACGAAGGTCGCTTCGGGCGGCTCCTCCTGGGTCGTCGCCCAGTCCTCGGCGCCGGGCGGCGCGACCCACGCGGGCGGCGGCTCGGAGACGAGCGTGAGCGGGGGCGCCGCGGTGAGGCGGCGGAACAGCCCGTACTCGGTGACGAGCGCCACCGCGCCGCTGTGCGTGAGCAGCGCCTGCTGCTCGTCGGGCCCCAGCTTGTAGTCGAGCGGGACGAGCACCGCGCCGCGGTACAGCGCGGCGTACGCGCTGATCAGCCACCGTGACTGGTTGGTCATCAGGATGGCCACCCGGTCGCCGGCCCCGATGCCCGCGCGCTCCAGCCGCGCGGCCACGCGCAGCGCGGCGTCGCGGAAGTCGCGGTAGGTCAGGCGCGCCGACTCCTGCTGTCGGTTCGCCTCGATCAGCGCCACCTCGGTCTTGTGCAGCACGAGCGCGTCGCGCAGCAGCTCGCCGAGGCTGTCGTAGGTGGACGGCGCGATCACAGGCGGCTCCGCAGCACGTCGGCCAGCGCCGCGAACGTGTTCACGCCCTGCAGCTCGTAGTCGGGCACCTCGACGCCGAACGCCTCCTCGAGCTGCGTGAGCAGATCGAGCGCCTGCAGGCTGTCGATGCCGAGCGCGTCGTAGAAGTCGGCGTCGGGCGAGAGCGTCTCGGCGGCGGGGCCGAAGCGGCGCGCGGCGAGACGCTGGAGGGTTCCGAGCACGTCGTCGGTCATGGCAGGTAGGGCCTCACGTCGTTGCGGGTCACGAACGCGTCGAGCGCGGCGGCGACGCGGGGTGCGGTGATCATCTGGACGAAACGTCGCTTCTCTTCCTCGAGGCGCGCCTTCGGCAGCGGCTTCACGAACGCCTTGGCCTGCGCGACCACCTCGGGATCGAAGCGGGCCGCCTGATCGGCCACCCGGCGCGCCGCGGAGAGCGCCTGGCCGCGCGCGACGACCTGGCTCACCAGCCCGAGCTCGTGCGCGCGGGTCGCGCCGATCGAGCGCCCGGTGAGCAGCAGGTCGCGGACGACGGCGTTGCCCACCTCGCGCTCGAGGCGCGGGACGCCGCCGAAGCCTGGCACGATGCCCAGGCGCAGCTCCGGGAAGCAGAACCGCGCGGACTTGTCGGCGACGATGAGATCGGCGGTCAGCGCCAGCTCGAACCCCCCGCCGAACACCGGGCCGTGCACCGCGGCGATCACGGGGATCGGCAGCGTGTCGAGCGCGTCGAACACGGTGTGGATGCGATCGATGAACCGCCCCACCTCGCGGCGCACGACGTGCCGGTAGGCGCGGTCGGCGACGCGCCCCGCGACCCCGTGCCCGCGCTTCAGCCCGAGCGCGCGGAACGCGCGTCGCGCCGCGTCGACGCCGCGGGCCGCCGGGCTGTCCTGCCGCTGCGCGCGCAGCCCCTCCTGCAGCTCGCGGAGGTCCGCGCCCGCGCAGAACCCGCTGTCCAGGCCCGAGTAGATGAGCAGCGCGCGCACGTCCAGCGAGGGCAGGGTCGCCACGAGGCGCTCCAGCTCGTCGAGGGCGACGGTGCCGATCTCGTTGCACGGCGCGCGGTGCAGCCGCACCTCCAGCACCGCGTCGCGGACGTCCCACGACAGCGCGCGCCCGAGGAACGCGGTCAACGCCCACCCCCGTGCCGTGCCACGAGGGCCTGGAGCGGCTCGTCCAGCGAGGGCAGGTGGTCCCACGGATCGCCGTCGGCGCCCAGCCCGTCGCGGATCGGCAGCTCCGGGTGCCGCGCGCGGACGTGCTCGACGAGCAGCTGCCCCATCTGGCCCATGCGCTCGAGGTTCGCGACGACGCAGCGCTCGATGCCCTCCACGATCGCCGCCCGGTCGTCGCGCATCCGGCACAGCACGTCGTAGAGGTGCTCGGCCAGCTCCGGGTCGTCGACCTCGAGCACCAGCTCGGGCTGCCCGCGGTCGGCCATCAGGTTGCGCAGGCGCTCGTCCATCGTGATGCCGGCGCTCGGCACGCTGCCGGGCATGGACGTCACGCACGCGTGGTACCGCGACGAGACGACCATCCCCGCAGCGCGCAGCACGCCGACGATCGTGCGGTGGTCGTGCAGGTCCGAGACGATCACCGGCGCGCCGCCGAGGCGCTCGGCGAGCGCCTCGCACGGCCCGCGATCGAGCGCCTCCATGCCCACCATCACCGGGAACACGGCGTTGTCGCGCTGGAAGCGGCGCACCGCGTCGGCGATGCCGTCGAGGTAGGCGTCGAGCTTCGCGCGCACCTCGGGGCCGTCGTTGTGGAAGTAGAGCGAGGCGTAGTGGGCGCGCGCGTGCGCGCCGGTCAGCGCGCGCGCCGCCGCCTTGCCGACGTCGGGGCGCACCGGCCACCAGAACGGGTTGATCGGGCAGATGGCGAGGATCGGCGTCTCGCCGTCCCAGCCGGCGGCGCGCAGCACCGGGTGCACGCGCTCGGGCGGGTGCGGCGCGAACGTCCACGCGGTGTCGGTGCCCGGATGCGTGCGCAGCCCGAGCGCGCCGAGCACGGCGGCGGACTCGGCGTTGCGGACCACGAGCAGGCTGTTCGCGCAGTGTCTCGCGACGAGGGCGGCCAGCGCGGGGTCCATCGCGCCCGCCTCGCCGCCATACGCGATCGACAGCTTGTTCTCGGCGGTCGCGAGCCCGAGCGCGCCGACCATCATCGTGGTCAGCGCGTTCGCGAACCGGCTCTTGAACATCGAGCCCTCGCACGCGATCACGCCGTGCTGGTCGTGCACCGCGTCGAACAGGAACTTCGGGAAGATGTTCGGCAGGTGGAGCTGGCGGACGGTGCGGAAGTAGCCGCGGGTGCGCTCGGGATCGATGGTGAGGATCGACAGCGCGAGGTGGTCGTCGCCGAACAGGTGGCGCACCTGGCGCACCATCTCCTCGACGCGGGCGTCCGCTCCGGTGTTGCGGCTGCCCGCGTAGCCCGCGAACAGCAGCCGCAGTGGCTCGCCGGGCCGCCACGTCGCGCCGGGATCGACCGCGTAGCGGGTCGCGGCGACCTCGATCAGCCCGGCCATCGCGCGCTGGAGGTGGCGGTCGGCGTCGAGCGCGCCGCGCGCGACCGAGGTGGCGGCGCGCAGCGCGGTGGCGGCGAGGCTCATGCGCCCTCCAGCGGGAGGTAGGGGTAGCGGTAGCGGTTCGTCTTGCAGAACGCCTGCACCGCCGGCCCGTACTCGGCGAAGTTCGCCGGCTGGTCGCCGGTGTCCGTGATCACGCGCTGGTTCGCGAACACTGTATCGAACGTGATGTAGGGCCAGAACACCTTCATCACCGCGCCCGCCTGCTGGGCGGCCGAGCGGGGCAGGCGGTTCATCGCGCGGAACGTCAGCTCGAACGGTCGATCCAGCGCGGGCAGGAAGCGCTGTGGGCGTCGCCCCTCGGCGGCGCGCAGCGCGTCGGAGATGGCGCCCACGGTCGGCGCCTGGCTGCCCGACGACAGGTGGTACTTCTCCCAGGTGGGCTTGACCGCGAGGTGCAGCTTGACCATCGCGCGCCCCACGAAGTCGG
This sequence comes from uncultured Enterobacteriaceae bacterium, assembly GCA_964419905.1. Classification (GTDB taxonomy): domain Bacteria; phylum Myxococcota_A; class UBA796; order UBA796; genus JAFDJI01. The sequence continues at coordinate 6,460 of CAYQSE010000098.1, read as the reverse complement.
CGTTCACGAAGTCGGCGCGGGCGGTGCGCGGCAGCGGGACCACCGGGAGGTCGGCGAGCGCGAACGTCGCGCGCGCCATGTCGAACTGGTTCGTGCGCCCGTGCCGGCTGTCGCCGACGACGATGGACGGGCGCACGGTGATCTTCGAGATCCCGGCGAGCAGCGTGTCGACCATGTGCTCGGCGAACTTCTTCGTGCGCGCGTAGGGGTCGTAGTCGCTGCGCTGCCAGTCGATCGCCTCGTCCTCGTGCACGACCTCGTGGCTGCGCTCGCCTGCGACGGCGACGGTCGACACCGAGGTGAAGCGGCGCAGGCCCTTCTTCTCGGCGATCCGCCGCGTCAGCTCGATCACCGACAGGGTGCCGCGCAGGTTCGTGTTCAGGCACGCCTTCTCGGACTTCCGGTTCAGCGACGCGGCGATGTGCAGCACCGAGTCGACCTCGCGACACAGCGAGCCGACCGTGGGCGCGTCCAGCCCGAGGTTCTCGGCGTGCAGATCGCCGCGCAGGAAGCGGAAGCGCGGCAGCGCCTCGCGGAACGCGGCCGCGTCGAGGTGGAGCTGGAGCGCCTGCCACAGCTTCTCGGTGGCCGCCGCGTCGTCCTTCGCGCGGATCAGCAGCGCGATGGGCGCCTGCGTGCGGGCGAGCAGCTCGACCAGCGCGTAGCTGCCGAGGTAGCCGGTGCCGCCGGTGACGAGCACGCTCACGCGACCTCCGCCGCCGCCGCGGCGTCCGCGGCCAGCGCGAGGCGCAGCGGCGGTTCAGACGCCGGATCGCGCGGGGCGTCCCGGCCGTCGAGCAGCGGGAACGTCCACTTGCGCAGCCCCGGGTACTCGACGTCGACCCAATAGGTGCGCCAGTCGATCGCCTCGACGTCGAAGCCGAACAGCGCGCGCTCGTCGGGCGAGAGCGCGGCGGTGGCCGCGGCGGCGCGGTCGGCGACGAACGCCCAGTCGTTGTCGTGGGTGAACGGGCGGTAGAGCTCGAGCATCCGCTCGACGCGGCGCAGCGTGCGGCGGGTCTGGGTCAGCGCCTCCTCCGCGACGTCGCGCGCGGCCCGCGCCGGCCCGCCGAGGAAGCGGCGCAGCGCGCCGGGCAGCAGCGCGTCGGGATCGGCGTCGCGCACCGCCTGCTCGGCGCCGCGCGCGACCTTCGCCCACCACGGCACGCTGCCCACCCCGCGCCGATGCGGCGCCGGTAGCGGGTCGAGGTGGCGCAGGAACACGTCGAGCGCGGTCGTGTCGTCGCGCGTGTGCTTGCGATACGCGAGCCCGTTCAGCTCGATCGCGCGCCCGAACGTCAGCGGGTTGCGCGCCGACGTGCCGAGCTGCCAGATGGCCGGGGGCTCGTCGCGCAGCGCGGCGGCGAGCGCGAGCAGCATCCCGCGCACCACGCGGTCGACCGGCACCACGTCGAAGCGGTTCGCCGGCTTCGCCGGCAGACCGCGGAACGGGCTGGAGAGCAGCCACGCGAGCGGGCCCGCAGTGTTGAGCCCCTCGTTCCACCCGGCGAACGGGTAGTCGAGCGCGCACTCGATCACCGCGGGGCGGACGATCGTGGTCGCCACGTCGTCGCGCTGCGCGAGCAGGTGCTCGGCGATCGCCTTGCTGAACGTGTAGACGTTGGGCCAGCCGAGCGCCTCGGCGCGCAGCATCGCCGCGTCCAGCCGGGCCTGCGGCGAGGGGAGGGTGGCGGCGAGCCCGAGCGCCTGCGCCTCGTCCTCGGCGTCCATCGCGCTGTCGGCGAGCGTCTCGGGCACGTCGCCCGAGCGGTTGCCGGCGACGTAGCAGGTCGAGACGTGCAGCAGGCGGGGCACGCGCAGCCGCGCCGCGAGATCGGCCGCGTGCAGCGCGCCGCGGACGTTCGTGCGCAGCGCCTCGCCCGGCTCGGGCTGGAAGTCGGTGAGCCCCGCGCAGTGCAGCACGACGTCTGCGGACGCGGCGAGCGCGTCGACGGCCTCGTCGTCGAGCCCGCACAGCGGCAGCGCGCAGTCGCCCGAGAGCACGCGCAGCTTCTCGGAGGCGAACGCGGCCCACGCGGCGCCGTGGCGCGCGCGCAGCGGTCGGAACGCCGGGCTCGTGTCGAGCTCCCACGCGACGCGCTCGGCGGCCGTCTGCTCGCCGCGGTCGCGGACGATCACGGTGACGCGCCCGATCTCGGGCAGATCGTGGAGGACCTGGCTCAGCCACACCTTGCCGAGGAAGCCGGTGACGCCGGTGAGGACGACGTGCGCGCCGCGGACGGCCTCGCGAACGGACGAGACGGACATCAGGACTCCACGATGGGCCAGTCGAGGTCACGGGCGATGCGCCGGAGCGCGCGGTCGGGCTGGATGGTGCACGGGCTCCCGACCGCGCCGAGCAGCACGCTGTCGGCCTCGCGCGCGCCGTACGCGCGGGAGGCGCGCAGGTCGATGCCGCGCTCCTCGGCCCATCGCCGCGCCCACGCGCCGTCGACGTGCGCGCCGATCACCGGATCGGAGAGGCGCCCGGTCGCGGCCAGGTCGCGGAGCTCGAGCCGGTTGCACAGCACGTCGTCCACGCCGAGCGTCTCGGCGAGCGGGCCGACGATCACGTCGAGGTTGTCGCTGATCAGCGCGACGCGGAAGCCCTGGTCGGCGGACTCCCGCAGCAGCCGCACGCCCGCCGGGCGCAGCGACGGGATCAGGAACCGCTTCGCGTACTCGTCGCCCAGCTCCGCGAGCCGATCGGCGGACACGCCGCGCAGCCCGGCCCACGCGACCCGGCCCGCCAGCGTCTCGTCCTTGAGCGGACCAAACGTCAGCGGGAGCGCGCCCGCCGCGGCGCCGAGGCGCCACGCGCGCTCCCGAACCCGCTGGGCGTTCGCCGCGAGCCACGCCGCGGCGGTGAGCGTCGGGCGGGCGGTGAGCGCCCCTTCGAGGCGAAACAGGGCAGCGTTCGACATGGCGGCTCCGTGGCGAAGCCCGCTCTCTAATCCATCATTAGACTGACGTGTCAGTCTACTTTGTGCAGTACATTGTTTTGGTAGGAGAAAGGCTAATAAACGTAGACTGATGCCTTACATGGTGCACCGATCCCGTCAGGAATCGCGCGCGGGGCTCATCGCAGCGCGTACGCCAGCGCCGCGCCGCCGCCGTCCGCGAGCCGCCGCACCGTCCACGCGAGCGCCGCCAGCTCTCGCCCCGCGAGGATGCGGTGCGCGCACACGACGTCGCCGTCAGCCGTCAGCCCGCACACCTGGGTGGTCACCTCGACGTGCGCGGGGGCCTCGACGCCGAGCCGCCACTTCACCCGCTCGGCGATCGGCTGGAGGTCGAGCGGCCGCAGCCCCGCCTCGGCCATCGCGACGCTGATCGCCTCATCGCAGAAGTCCACGTAGGCGGGGTGGTTGACGTGATCGAGCGGGTCCATCCAGGTGTGCCAGCACCGGAACGACAGCGTGTGCTCCCGCGCGCCGGTGATCTCGTCGAACGCGGGCAGGTCGGTGTCGGGCACGTCGGGCCGGATCGGGAACGCCGCGAGCAGCTCGGGCGCCGCGCGCGCCGGGCGCATCCCGTTCGGCCCGAGCTGGACGTGCGCCCACTCCTGGCTGGTCTGCGCGATCGGCCCGTCGGCGCCCTCGAGGAAGACCTGGCGGGTGGTGAGCAGCCCGCGCCGGAAGTCGGAGATGCAGGTGCGCGCGCGGACCGGCTCGCCGTAGCGGGCCTCGCGGGCGTGCGTGGTGGTCTGCTGGCGCACGACGAACGCGACGCCCTCGCGGCGGTAGCGCTCGGGCGGCCAGCCGAACGCGGTGGACGACAGCGTCGCCGCGTCCTGGAACGCGCGCCAGATGTCACCGGCGCGCGCGGCGTCGCGCGCCGAGAACGCGTTGCGGGGCAGCATCAGGTCGAACTCGTGGAACACGGAGCCTCCGCGGGCGGCAGCCGACGTATCCCGATAGTCCCGGAGCGCGATGAGCCTCCGCTTCACCCCCGCCGCGGCCGCCGAGCTGCGCGCCGCGATCCGCGACGCGCAGGGCGTCGAGGTGTTCGCGATCGGCGACGTGGTCGACGGCGAGGTCAAGGCGCTCACGGTGACGTGCCGCGGGCAGATGGACCGCGTCATCGCGCTGCTCGACCGCCCGCGCGCGGGCCAGGTGGTGATCCACAACCACCCGTCGGGCGAGCTGACGCCGAGCCACGCCGACCTCGAGCTGGGTCACCTCTACGGTGAGGACGGCGTCGGGATGGTGATCGTCGACTCGGCGGTCACGCGCTCGAACTGGGTCGTCGAGCCGCACGCGCCCAAGCCCGTGCCGATCGACCGGGAGGCCATCGTCCGGTTCTTCGAGGAGGGGCTGAAGGCGCGCATCCCCGACGCCGAGCCGCGCGCGGCCCAGCTCGCGATGGCGCTCGACGTCGCGACCTGTCTGGACGAGGAGCGCCCGCTCGCGGTCGAGGCGGGCACCGGCACCGGCAAGTCGCTCGCCTACCTCGTGCCCGCGGCGCTGTGGGCGGTCGCGAACGACGGCAAGGTCGTGATCAGCACCTACACCAAGGCGCTGCAGGCCCAGCTCGAGGCGAAGGACCTGCCCCTGCTCGCCGAGCTGGGGCTCGATCTGCGCTACGCGGTGCTCCAGGGGCGCACGAACTACCTGTGCAAGCGGCGGCTGGGGCTCGCCCTCGATGATGCGAACGACGAGGACCGGCCGTTCCTGGAGCAGCTCGCGGCGTGGGAGTCGACCAGCGCCGACGGCTCGCGCGGCGACCTGCCCGACGGCGTGCCGGGCGGGCTGTGGGAGCGCGTCGAGTCCGACACCGACCTCACCTTGAGCCTGCGTTGCACCCACTACCAGACGTGCCACTACTACCAGGCCCGCCGCCGCGCCGCGGCGGCCCACCTCGTCGTGGTCAACCACGCGCTGCTGCTCGCCGATCTGGCGCTGCGCGACGCGGGCGCGCAGGGCGTGCTGCCGAAGTACCGGCGCGTGATCCTCGACGAGGCGCACCACCTCGAGGACGCCGCCACCGGCGCCACGTCCGCGCGGGTGACGCTGCAGGCGATCCGGCGCGCGGTGGCGCCGCTGCTGGGGCGGCGCGGGCGGCCAGGCGCGCTCGAGCGCGTCGTCGCGGAGCACGCGAAGGCCGGCTCGGCGCTGCCGCCCGAGGCGTGGGGTGAGCTCGAGCGCCACGCGGCCGCCGCGAAGGAGGACGTCGGGCTGCTGCGCGCCGAGGCGGGCGCGGTGCTCGAGGAGCTGGCGTCGAGCGCGCTCGACGCGCACGGGCACCCGCGCCGCGTGCGGCAGGAGGACGAGGACACGCCGTGGTGGACCGATCTGGTGCGGCCCGTCGCGGCGCGGCTCGCCAGTCGGCTCGAGGAGGCGTCCGGGGCGCTCGATCGGGTGCTGATCCCGTTCGACGACCTGCCGCTGCCCAGCGGGCGCGCGCAGGGCGTGCTCGACGCGCGGCGCTCCAGGCGGCGGCTGCTCGGGCACGCGGCGGTGATCCGCGCGTTCCTCGAGGAGGTCGACAACCGCTGCCGATGGATCGAGCCCGACCGCAGCCGCGGCGACGTGCACGCGGCGTTCGTCGTGGCGCCGATCGATCTCGACCGCGTGCTGCGCGCGATGCTGTGGGAGCCGCTGCCGGGCGCCGCGGCCACCTCGGCCACGCTCGCGGTCGGCGGGAAGTTCGAGCCGTGGCTCCACCGCGTCGGGCTGCGCGACGCCACCACCGTCGTGCACCCGTCGCCGTTCGATCACGCCAGCCAGGCGCTCCTCGGGCTGCCGCGCGACCTGCCCGTCCCCGACGCGCCGGAGTTCCTCGAGGCCACCGGCCGGGTCATCCTCGCGGCGATCCGCCACAGCGGCGGCGGCGCGTTCGTGCTGTGCACCTCCTACGACGCGGTGCGCGCCTACGCGGGCTTCCTGTCGCGCGCGCTGCCGGCCGCGATCCCGGTGTTCATGCAGGACGGCGCCGGACGCAACGCGCTGCTCCGGCGGTTTCGCGAGCACCCGAACGCGGTGCTCGTCGGCACCGACTCGTTCTGGGAAGGGGTCAGCGTGAAGGGGCCGGGGCTGCGGCTGGTGATCATCCCGCGGCTGCCGTTCCGAGTGCCCACCGATCCACTCCAGCAGGCGCGGCACGAGCGGATCCAGCAGCACGGGGGTGACCCGTTCCGCGCGTACACGCTGCCGCAGGCGATCCTGAAGCTGCGGCAGGGGTACGGCCGGCTGATCCGGCACCGCGACGACCGCGGCGTGGTGCTGCTGCTCGACCGGCGCCTGCACGACCGGCCGTACGGACGCATCATCCTGGGGGCGCTGCCGCCGGCGCGGCGGATCGTCGGGCCGTGGCAACGCGTCAGCGAAGAGGTCGCCGCCTTCTACCGCCGCTGAACGACGACCCAGCGGACTGTTCCCATCCGAGCGCTGTCGAGCCCCCCAACCGTGGGCCGGCCGTCCCGGCCGGCCGCTTGTGCCCCAGCGGACACTGGCATTGC
>CAYQSE010000097.1:0-19224 GCA_964419905.1 uncultured Enterobacteriaceae bacterium | reverse complement strand
CATCCGGACTTCTTGGAGAAGTGATCAATCGACAGCCGGGACGGCCGGCCCACGGCTGCAGTCAAGGGACGTGGGTCGGCCGACCTGGGGCACGGGCCGACGCTCGGGTGTCCACGGAAACCCACACGCGGGCGGCGATTCCCTCGTGCCAGGAGTCATCCCGGCCCACGCACGCGTTTTGGGCTTTCGACGCGCTTCTGCTGCGCGCCGGGATATCGGATCGCGCGGCGGCCTTCGCCGGCGCACGGAGGCAGCCATGCCCAAAGGCCAACAGAAGAAGGGAACGCAGAACAAGCCGAAGCTCACCGTGAAGGAGAAGTCGGCGAAGAAGAAGGCGGCCGCCGCGGCGAGCGTGCCGGCGATCAACAAGGGCTGAGCGGCCGCCGAGCGCGCCGCGTCACGGACCGGCGCGCCGCCCCGAGCGATGCGCCACCTGCGTGATGGTGGATGCGGGGTTCGCGCTCGACCTCGACGCGAATCGTCGGCTCGAGGTCCGGCGCGTTCACCGGGTAGGAAGGTCCGTTCATGGGCAGATGCGGTCGGATGGCCCACGCATCTGCAGAAATGGCGACTCCGCGGTTGTTGTGCGTGCTAACTTCTCGCAGCCAAAGGACTCGCCATGCACACCAACGCCTCCGCCCTTCGCCCCACGCTCGTCGCCGCCTTCGTCGCGGTGGCCGCCGCGTTCACCCCCGGGGTGGCTTCCGCGCAGTCGATCTGCGAGATCGACAATCCCTACTGCGACGACCACGCCTGCGCGACCGACCACGACTGCGCCGCCGGCGACGTCTGCGAGACGGGTGTGTGCGTCGAGCCGACCACCCCCGAGGCGCTCGTGGCCGCGGCCTGCCCCTGCGACGACGCGTGGAAGAACCACGGCCACTACATCCGCTGCGTGGTGCTCGAGGTCCACGCGCTCGAGCTCACCAGCGAGCTCGCCGACGACCTCGTCGCTGCGGCCGCGCGCGGCGAGTGCGGGGCTCGATAGCCAGTCGCCGTCGGCGGTCCTGGGCGCGCGTGCCGCTCACGCGAGCGCGCGTGCGACCCCTTCGACGCCGCGCAGCGCGAGCGCCATGATCGTCCACTGCGGGTTGACGCCCAGCGATGTGGGGACGCTGGCGCCGTCGATCACGTACAGACCGTGCGTACCGAACACGCGGTGATCGGCGTCGACCACGCCGTGCCGCGCGTCGACGCCCATGGCGCAGGTACCGAGCGGATGGAAGCCGATGGTGCGGATCTGCCGCGCGCGGACCGGCGCGTGGGCCAGCGCGCGCGCCTGTTCGACGCTGCGCGCGATCGGGAGGCCCGCGATCTGGCCGACGACCTCACGGGCACCCGCGCGCAGCAGCAGCTCGGCGAGCATCGCGTTGCCACGCGTCATCAGCCGGACGAGGTCGCGGTCCACCGGGTAGTGGACGACGCCGCGCCCACCTGGCCCGCGCACCACGCGGCCGCGGTTCCGGTCCCGCACCATGAATCCGAAGTGCCCGACGTGGTCCCAGGCGTCCATCCACCGGGTCAGGGCCTCCCCGCGGAGCGGGAGCGCGGCCGCGCCGAGGTGGGGCAGCGTGGTGGAGCCTTCGAAGCGGATGCGTGGGTCGACCAGCCCATGCACGCCGTAGCCCTGCGGGATCGCGCGCCAGGTGGGCCCGAGCGACGCGTCGAACCGCGCGAGCGCGCCGAGCGCCGGATGGATCGACAGGCCCCGCCCCAGGCGCGGCGAGCGGACGCCATTGTCGGCCAGGAACAGCGGCGACTCGAGGGCGCGCATCGCGACGACCACGGCGCGCGCGCGCAACACGAGGCGCCGTGGAGCGCCGTACCGGTCTGCGCCGCGCGCGATCACACCGACGACGCGATCGCCGCGGGTCAGCAGCCGCGTCGCGCGCATCCCGGTGAATGCGTGCGCGCCTGCCGCGAGCGCGCGGGGCATCCACGTCACGTCGCTGCTGCGCTTGGCTTGGGTGGGGCAGCCGTACATGCACACCCCCTGCCCGTCGCAGGACGGCGCGTTGCGGAGCAGGGGGCCGTGTGTGGACGGCGCGCCCTCGGCCGCGAGCGCGGCGCACGCGGCCCCGAGCCGGTCGCCGAGCGCGCCTACATACCGCGGATCCGCCGGCGCGATCTGGAGCTCTCGCGCGACCGCCTCGTAGTGGGGCGCGAGCGCCTCTTCGGACAGCGCGTCGGGCAGACCCGCGGCGCGCCAGGCGGCGAACACCGCGGCGTCCGGACGCAGGCAGGTGCCCGAGTTGATCGTCGTGGTACCGCCGACCGAGACCCCGGTGGGGACGGACACGATCGCGTTGCTGACGGCGAGGCGCATCCCGTGGTCGCGCCACAGCGCGAACATGCGGGCGTCCACGCCCTCACCGAGGTCGCCGCGCGAGATCCATCGACCCTCCTCGACCACCGCGACCGCGAGGCCCAGCTCGGCGAGGCGCGCCGCGACCGGGCCGCCGCCGGCGCCGCTGCCGATCACCACGACGTCGCACGGGATCTCCTCGTGCGCGGCCAGCGCGTCGGGCGTGTGCGCGTTGACCAGGTAGGGGGGCGCGGGCTCTGGCGCGGGGCGGGTCGGCGGTGCGATGCCGACGCCGCGCTGGTAGTCCTCGCGCCCGAAGTGGGCGATCATCAGCGGCGCGAACAGCGGCCGCACCGCGTCGACCACCCCCAGGCGCTCGAGGCGGGTGAACGCATCGCGGCGGGCGTCCGGCGCCAGCGCGGACAGCGGGCGACCGTGGGTCAGCCGCGCGCTCGCGTCGAGCGCGCGCAGGCCGAGCCTGGTGGCCCGCCGCAGCGGGGCCGGCAGCGCGCGCAGCACCTCGCGCAGGCGCTGGAACGTGGCGTCGCCCGGTGCGGGCACGACGCGCCCCGGAGCCACCACCAGCTCCGCGATGGCGCGCCAGCGCACCAGGTCCGACGGGCCGAGCGGGTCGACCGCGGGTGCGCCGTCGAGCGCGGGGCGCAGCAGCGGGGCGACACGGGCCGAGGTGGCGGGCGAGAAGCTGGCGAGGAACGCGGGGAGGTCCGCGAGCTCGAACCGCATCGTGCCCAGCGCGACGAGTCGCTCTCGTCCGGTGGGGTCGGTCGCATGCAGGCTCGTCGCGAGCCGCGTCATCCCGGCGATCGGGCGCCACGGCGAGGTGTCCTTGCGTCCGACGAGGCGTAGCGGGCGATCGTCGTCACCCTGGAACGTCAGCGCGTAGTGGAGCGCCCGGTTCGCCGGATCGAGGCGCACGGTGCCCAGCGCCGGCGCGTCGGTGGCCCACGGCGGCGCCGACAGCGCGCCCGAGACGTGCAGGACCCCGTCGCGCAGCACCTGGCGCAGGTGGGACGCCTCGCACTTCAACGCGAAGTCGATCGGGGAGGGCGCGCCGTCGAGCCCGAACAGCACGCCCTGCATCCGCTCGAAGAACGACACGCCCATGGTGACCTCAGACCGGCGCGCCGACGCGCGGCTCGGGGGTGGGTTGAAGGAACTCGAGCGCGCCGCCGCTCGGGCTGTACAGCGTGACGCCGTCCATGTCGGGCGCGTTGAGCCGCAGCGTGACCGCCGCCGTCTTCGAGTTCAGGCAGTACGACAGGCGGTCGTCTGGGTTGCGGTAGCCGAGGCAGACCATGCGCTCGGGCGCTGCGCGCATCGACAGCGCGGCGCTCGCGACCCCTGAGCGCATGGTGAGGTCCCACTCGGGGAACGCGAGCCGCGGGCGCTGCCGCCACCGATCGAGCAGGCGATCGAAGCGCACCTCGCGGTCCTCGACGCGGACGGTGAGCATCGAGATCAGCTGCGAGCGCACCGGCCCCAGCTGGAGGCGGCCGCTCGCGCCCTCGGCCAGCGCGAACGGCTCGCCGCGTGCGTCGGTGAACACGCACTGGCCCCACGCGTACTCTGGCGCGTGCGCCGCGCCCCAGTTGTGCCCTTGCATCCCCCACCAGCGGTCGACCGCGAAGGTCTCGCCCGCCCAGTCGACCGTGCCGTGGAACGCGGCGAGCGGGAACGGCGTGACGAGCTTGTTCCGGGGGAAGCCCGCGCTTAGCAGGGAGCGCGCGGGCAGCAGCAGCAGCGGCGCGCCCAGGGGCCCGGGTGCGCGCTCGAAGCGGAGGTCCCAGGACACCGCCGCGCCGTCGCGCGTCACCCGACCGCGCAATGTGCCGCCGGACGGGTCGAGGGTGAACGCGCCGTCGCCGATGCGCATCGAGGCCCCCCGCGGGTCGAAGTGCGCCTCCGCGAGCGGGAGCGTGTGCTTTGCGGCGAAGGTGTGATCGTCGTCGAACAGGCTGCACCACAGCTCGGCGACGGGCGGGCCTTCCCGCGGGGCGAGCACCGTCGCCTTGATCCACAGCGCGCGCGCTCGATCCGGCGCGTTCGCACGGAAGAACCAGCTCTCGACGTGGCCGCCGCGTGCGTCCGGGAAGCGCGGCGCGTTGTCGAGGTCGACGTCGTGGGTGCGGGTCATGGCGTGTCCCCTGTGGTCTCGTCGGGCTCACCCCAACGGGCGACCGCGGCGGCGAGCTGTTCGGCTTGTCGACGCATCGCGTCGCCGGCGGCGCGGGCGTCGCCGCCGCGCATGGCGGCGAGCGCCTCGCGGTGCGCGTGTACATCGAAGCGCGGGTCGGCGTACAGGCGCTCGAACACCGCGCGGTTCTGGGCGTAGACCCGTCCGAGCGCGCGGGTCAGCAGCGCGAGCACGCGGTTGTCGGTCAGGGCCACCAGCGCCTCGAAGAACGCGAAGTCGCGCGCCTGGCGCTCGGCGACGTCGCCCGCGCGCTCGAGGCTCGCGATCAGCGCGTCGAGCGCGTCGAGATCCGCCGGGCCGGCGCGGGTCGCGGCGCGCGTGGCGACCCAGTCGAGGATCATCGCCCGGAGGTCGAGCAGGTCGGCGAGCAGCTTCGTGTCGACCTGCCCGCTCGGCGCGATCAGGTAGGGGAGGAGGTTCAGGTTCGCGCTCGCGATCAGGTCGACCACGCGGGTGCCGCCGCCGTGCCGCACCGCGACCAGCCCCCACGACTCGAGCCGCTGGATGGCCTCGCGGATCGACGAGCGGTTGACCCCGAACTGCTCGGCGAGATCGCGCTCGCCGGGGAGGTTGTCGCCCGCCTCGAACCGACCGCCGAGGATCGCCTCGCGGATCGCCGCGGCGACCTGCTCGGTGATCCGGGCGCGCTGGATGGGCTTGAACGACATCGCGACTCCTCTGGCCAGGAGGCCCGGTGGTCCGACCAGTTGTACCGTGGGGGCGCGCCGGGGTCAACCGTCGAGCGCATCGGAGGTCCTTTGGTGCGCTGGCGCAACGGTCTGTCCCGCGCTTGGGCCTAACGGTGGGTGCCTCGGTGCCTACTGAGGGGGGGCGGTCGCTACCTGCGACCCTCAACCCATGCGCCTTGGAGCCCACATGTCCCAGACCACCGAGCAGACCCGCGCCCTCGTCCGCGACGCGATCGACCACATCCTCACCGGGCGCCTCCTCGACGGCTTCGAGAAGTTCTACGCCGACGACGTCGTGATGTCCGAGAACGGCGTCGCGGATCCCGAGCGGGTCGGCAAGGAGAAGAACCGCGCCTACGAGACCTACTTCGCGAACAACGCCACGTTCCACGACGCCGGCGTGGGCGACATCGTCGTCGACGGCGACAAGGCGTCCATCGAGTGGTTCATGGACTTCACGTTCGGCGGGCAGCGCATCCAGCGGCGGCAGATCGCGGTGCAGACGTGGAAGGACGGTCAGATCGTGAAGGAGGTGTTCTACTACGCGGCGTAGAGCACGGGGGGCGCGCGGACGCTATGCGACCCCGACGGAGGTGGCTTGGCGTTCCGCGCTCGACGCGACCTCACGCTGAAGATGGACCTCGAGGCGTGCGCTCTGCTCCCCGACGGGCGGCTGATCGCGCTCGGCTCGGGGTCGACCGCGGCGCGCGAGCGGATCGTCGTGGTCACGCCGGACGACGGCGTGCGCGTCGTCGAGGGGGCCGCGACCTACGCGCAGCTGAGGGCGCGCGGCGACTCCTCGGGGTCCGAGCTGAACCTCGAGGGCGCCGTCGTCGTGGACGGCGTGTTGCGGTTGTTCCAACGGGGCAACGGTGCGGCGCTACGACCTCGGCGTCGTGGACGGCGTTGGCTTCGGGTTCACCGACGCGACGGTCCTGCCTGACGGGCGCGTGGCGTTCCTCGCCTGTGCCGAGGACTCGCCGGACACGTCTCGCGACGGCGCGGTGCTCGGGTGCCGGTTCGGCGTGATCGACGGTGACGCGGTGCGCGTCGTGGACATCCTGGACGCCGCGGGCACGCCCACCCGCCTCGAGCTGGAGGGCATCGACCACGTCGAAGAGGTCGCAGGCGGCTGGGAGTTCGCGGTCGTGGCCGACCAGGACGATCCCGACGCGCCCGCCCTGCTGGGTCGGCTGCGCGTCACCACCGGGTCCTGAACCACGCGGCGCGCGGGAGGCGGGACCGTCCGTGCACGCCGGGTCGTATACTGGCCCCACGCCGGTCCAAACGACGCGAGTCCATCGGCTCGAACGTGGCGTTCGGAGGTCTCCATGCGCGTTGTCGTCGCATCCTCGTTGCTCGCGCTCTGCATCCACGCCACGGCCCTCGCCGCGCCCGAGCAGGCGCCGCGCGCGTCGGCGAAACGCACGACGGGCATCGTGCTGACCACGACCGGGGGCGTGCTCGTGGCGGGCGGTGCGACGCTGGCCTTGGCGAGCGCCATCTCGATGCGCCCGTGCTCCGATACGCGGCCCGACTGCAACACGGGCAACGCGTTCGGTGTCGCGGGCGGCACCGGGATCGCGGTCGTGGGGGTGCCGTTCCTGGCGGTGGGCATCCCGCTGTGGGTCAGCGCCGACCGCGGCGCGCGGGTCGGGGTGGGCCGGACGGCCTCGGGCGGCGCGCTGGTGGCGATCTCGGGTCCGTGGTGACGGCGCGCGTCAGCGGCGCCACAGCACCCGGCTGCTGCTCTGGTCGGTGAACCACGCCCATGCCCACTTCACGAACACGACGGCGCGGTTGCGGTGTCCGACCAGCATCATGATGTGGATGAACACCCACACCAGCCACGCGACGAAGCCCGAGAGCTTCACGCCGAACACCGCGCCCACCGCGCGGCGCTTCCCGATCGTCGCGAGCGTCCCGTAGTCGCCGTAGCGAAACGGCTTGCGCGCCTTGTTCGCGAGATCGGCGCGGATGTTCGCCGCCGCGTGCGCGCCGCCCTGCATCGCCACCTGGGCCACGCCGGGTAGCGGCTGGGCTCGTCCGTGCGCCCAGTGGGCCAGATCGCCGACCACCATCACCTCGGGGTGGCCGGGGATCGACAGGTCCGGCTCGACCCGGACTCGTCCGACCGGATCGAGGGGCACGCCGAGCGTCCTCGCGAGGGGGGAGGCGACGTTGCCGGCCGCCCACAGGACGTTCGCGGCCGAGATCCGCTCCCCGGACACGATGACTCCGTCGGCGTCGACCTGCTCGACCAGCTGACCGAGGCGGACCTCGACGCCGACGGCCTCGAGCTGGCGCCGCGCGCGCTCCGGGAGGGGATCGGGGAACGGCGCGAGGACCTTCTGCGCGCCCTCGATCAGCACGACGCGTGTGGTCGCGGTCTGGACGTTGCGGAAGTCGCGGGACAGCGTGCGGCGGGCGATGTCCGCGATCGCGCCAGCCAGCTCGACCCCGGTGGGGCCCGCGCCGACGACCACGAACGTCAGGAGCTTCGCGCGCTCGGCCGCGTCGTGGCACCACTCGGCCGCCTCGAACGCCAGCAGCACGCGCTGCCGGATCGCGAGCGCGTCCGCGAGGCTCTTCAGGCCCGGCGCGTGCGCCTCCCACTCGGGGTGCCCGAAATAGCCGTGGCGCGCGCCGGTCGCGACGATCAGCCAGTCGTAGGCGACCTCGTCCGGGCCGACGCGTACGCAGCGGGCCGCGACGTCGACCGACGCGACCTCGCCGAGCCGGACCTGGGCGTTGCGCTGGCGGCTCAGGACGGCGCGGATCGGCTCGCTGATGTCGGCGGGCGCCAGCGTCGCGGTGGCCACCTGGTAGAGCAGCGGCTGGAAGAGGTGGTGGTTCTCGCGGTCGATCAACGTGATGCGGACGGGCGCGCGCGCGAGCCGGCGGGCTGCGGTGAGGCCGCCGAACCCGCCCCCGACGATCACGACATGCGGGACCTCGCCCATGGATCTCCTCGGCGTTGCGGGCGGACTGTATCCCATGAGGCGTCGCCGGAGCGTGTCGCATACGAAGAATAGGTTGAGGCGAACAACCTGACCCCTCGAATAGTAATGGAGAAAAGCGGGCTATAGCGCGAAACCCAGGTGAGTTCGAACAACCTGACCCCTCTTTCGTGGCGTATGCTGGACAGAGGGGACATTCTGCTGAATCTCATTCGGGGCCTGCACCGCGTCGGGGTTGGACTGCCGAGGCGCGCTCAGGGCGTCGGCCACCGCATCCGCGCCACGTGCTGACGGGCGGCGCGTCGAGCCGGTCGGCGCGCGCATGAGCGGTTGCTTTGTGCACGCTGGCCGTGTCGCTTCGGCCTCCGGGGAGCGTCGACCGCCGCAGAGCGGGTGTTCATCGGGATCGGTGTGAACCAGACGCGTCAGAGCCCCGCGTGCGTCGACGAGGAGGGCGCGATCCGAGTGCAATTGCAAGATCGCTGAAAGAGTCTCTTGTGCTCGTTCGTGGCAACTAGCGTAGGATGCGGCGTAGAAAAATATTCACCGGTCGCGGATGTCTCTTGCAAGCCTCCCCACAACTTGCCGCCCGCATCCACCTCGCTTCCCCGTCGGTTGTTGCCGGCGGGAAGTCCCGCGTCGACACAGCCGCCCTCTGCGGCCTCTTCCCCTGGTGCAGCCTTGACCCTGTTCCCCTCCCGTCCGTCTAGCACCCGCGCGCTCTGCTGCTCCCTCCTGGGCGCGGCGGCGCTGCTCGTAGCGCCCCATCCCGCCGCGGCAGAAGGCTCTGCCGAGAAGGGCCTCACGGCGCAGCGACTCCAGGGCGGCACCGACCTGCACGCCGACGTGCTGCAGGTGGGCGAGACGATCCGATGGACCGGTCGCGGCAGCGTCACCGTGTTCAACCCGAGCGGCGCCGAGGTCGCGACGCTGTCGAGCGGGCAGTCTCACACGACAACCCTGTCGGGTGCGTATCGGATCCTCGTGCTGTCGAACCAGAACACGAGCACCAACACCGCCGTCGACTGGGACGTGACCGTGTTCCGGAGCGGCGTGGCCCAGGTCGGACGCGTCCACAGCTACGACTGGCACTTCTACACGCGGTCGTTCGGCGCGGCGCGGTCCTTCGACGGCAGCTTCTACGTCCTCGTCCCCGGGGGCATCGTGGGGTACGACGGGGTCATCGAGTTCCGCGCAGAGGGATGGTCCGGCAACCAGTGGGAGCTGTCGGCCAACCGGATCGGCGTCGTCGGCGCGAACGGGCGCTCGGTCCCCGACGCGGGCACCACGTTCGAGCCCGAGTACCCGATCTACCTGAACCCGCCTGCGATCGCGACCTACCTGGTGGCTGCCCCGCAGATCGACGCGACGGCGTACCTCGCCGGCGAGGAGGGGTGCGGCGTCGCGGTGCCCGGCCTGCTCACCGGCGACTTCGAGTTCGAGAGCAACGTGGACGGGACCTACCACGTGGTGTGCGACACCAACCGGGACGGCCTGTTCGACATCACCAGCGACGACGACGTGCACTTGATCGGCGCCGCGTACGTCGGCCTCAACCTCGTGTCGTGGGACGGCACCGACAACGTCGGTGACCCGGTTCCAAACGGCACCTACGACTGTCGGGTGATGCTGACGGTCGGTGAGTTCCACTACGGCGCGCGCGACGTCGAGACCTCCTACGAGGGGTTCCGGCTGTTCGAGGTCGACGCGTCGAACGGTCGGAACGGGCTCCCGATGTTCTGGAACGACGAGGTGGTGCAGGCCAACGCGGTGACCATGCTCAACGGCGAGATCGGCCTCGAGACCTCGGGGCCGGAGGGCGTTTCCTCGGGGAGCTCGAGCGATCCCGCCGTCCCGAACGTGAACGCGCGAAGCTGGGGCAACTTCGGCGGGGACCACGGGAAGGGCAACAACGTCTACATGGACACCTACACCTACCTGGCGAGCACCCTGTCGGGCGTGCTCCAGGTCATCGTCGACGACGGCGCCGCCGATGGGGATGGTGACGGCCTCCCCGACTACGTCGAGACCTGCGAGGTCGGCACGGATCCCGACGATCAGGACACCGACGGCGACGGCCTGTCGGACTACGAGGAGGTCCACGTCTACGGGACCGATCCGCTGAATCCGGACTCGGATGGTGGCGGGATCCCGGACGGGGCCGAGGTGGCGCAGGGCACGAACCCGAACGGGACTTCCGACGACCTCGTCCCGACCGTCGACACGCTGCTCAGCCCCGACGGTCGCCCCGTGCTCACCGGGACCTACAACGTCCTCGCCCTGGGCGCGAGCGCCGAGCGGCTGCAGGTCACGGTGAACGGCGTGTCCTACCTCCTCGCCCACCCCGCGCTGTCGATCGACGGCGCGGGCGGCTGGACGCTCGATCTGTCGGGGCTCGGCGTGCCGCTCGCCGAGGGCGTGTACGACGTCGTCGTCAAGCAGACGGCGGACACGACGCCTGCGGTGTCCGCGGTCGACCGGACGTTGAACGAGCTGACGGTGGACTTCCCGCCGAACCCGCTGTTGGTGGGCGTGAACGACGCGCACTACACCACGGATCAGCCCGTGATCACCGGGACCTACGACCCGGATCAGCTCGCGTCGCTCGCGGTGTCCGTGGGCGGCGTGACCTACACGCTCGGGACCGACGCCGAGCTGTCGGTGGACGGCTCCGGCGACTGGACCCTCGACCTGGGCGCGGGCCCGGATACGCTCGATGACGGCGCCTACTCGGTGACCGTCACGCAGACCGATGCCCAGGGCAACGCGGCGGAGGGCGGTGGCACGATCACCGTCGATCTACCGCCCGACGCGCTCCTGGTCTCGGTGGTGCCCGATCACTTCCAGACGAGCCAGCCCGCGATCACCGGCACCTACGACCCGGATCAGCTCGAGACGCTGACGGTCACCGTCGACGGGGCGACCTATACGCTCGGGGACGACGCCGAGCTGTCGGTGGACAGCGGAGTGTGGACGCTCGATCTCGGCGCTGGTGAGAACACGCTGGACGACGGGGCTTACCTGGTCACCGTGACGCAGACCGACGCAGCCGATCAGCAGGCGTCGGCGAGCGGGACGATCACGGTCGACGTCCTCCCCGATGCGTCGCTGGTCACCGTGAACAGCGCCTCGTTCGACACCGCGCAGCCCGAGATCACGGGGACCTACGATCCCGGTCAGCTCGGCACGCTCGAGGTGACGATCGACGGGCGGACCTATGGGATCGCCTCGGCCGAGCTCTCCGTGGATGGCGTGGGGGGGTGGACCCTCGACCTGTCGCAGGGGGCTCACGTCCTCGAAGACGACGTGTACCCGGTCACGGTGGTCCAGCGGGACCCCGAGGCGAACTCGGCGAGCGCGACCGGCGCGGTCACGATCGACGTGCTGCCGGATCCGGTGACTGTCGATTCGGCGGAGTACGACGTCGACCAGCCCGCGATCACCGGGTCCTACGATCCGACCCAGCTGGGCACGCTGGTGGTGGGGATCGACGGAGCGGTCTACGACCTGTCGTCGCCGGAGCTGTCGGTGGACGAGGACGGCGTGTGGACCCTCGACCTGTCGCTCGGCGCGCAGGTGCTGTCGGACGCGTCGTACCTGGTGACCGCGACCCAGACCGATCCGCAGGGGAACGCGGTGTCCGGCACGGGCACGATCACGGTGGATCTGGGGCCCGACCCGACGTTGGTGACGGTGGACACGTCGCTGCACGACGAGGCGCAGCCGACGATCACCGGCACCTACGACCCGGCGCAGCTCGGCGGCGATCCGGCGTCGCTGGCGGTGACGGTCGACGGCGTCACCTACACGCTGGCCGACGGGGCGCTGTCGGTCGATGGCGGGGGGCGATGGACGCTGACGCTGTCAGAGTCGACGCAGGCGCTCGCCGAGGGCGTGTACGACGTCGCCGTGGTCCAGACCGATCCGCAGGGCAACACGGCGGCGGACGCCACCACGAACGAGGTCGAGATCGACCTGACCCCGCCGCCCGCCCCGACGGTGGACGTGGTGATCACGAACCTGTCGAGCCCGGTGCTGACAGGGACCTACGCGCCAGACGACCTCGGCGCGAACGGGCTGACGGTCGAGGTGGACGGGGTGGTATACGTGCTCGGCGTCGACGCGGCGCTCACGGTCGATGCCGACAGCGGCACCTGGTCGCTCGATCTGGCCGCGTCCGGCCAGACGCTCCCCGAGGCGGTCCACGACGTCGTCGCGACTCAGCATGACGCGGCGGGGAACGCGGCGGTCGACGTGACCGTCGACGAGGTCGAGGTCGACCAGACCCCGCCCGGCGCGCCGACGGTGGCCGACAACGAGAGCGCGGACGGTCTGCCTCTGCTGTCGGGGACCTTCGACGCGGACGACACCGAGACGCTGACGGTGACGGTGGACGGGGTCACCTACACCTCGGGTGAGGATCCGGAGCTGTCGCTCGACACCAACGGCGTGTGGACCCTGGACCTCACCGATCTCCCGATCCCGCTGGAGGAAGGAACCTACGACGTCGATGTGGTGGCGGAGGACGCGGCGGGCAACGCGTCGACGGACGCCACCCTCGACGAGCTCGTGGTCGACGTGCCGCCGAGCCCTTTGCTGGTCACGGTGGACGACGGCGCGTACGACACGGACCAGCCGGTGATCACGGGGACCTACGATCCCGATCAGCTCGAGACGCTGACCGTGTCCGTGGACGGCGTGACCTACACGCTCGGCCTCGACGCCGAGCTGTCGGTCGACGACGGGGTGTGGACGCTCGATCTCGGCGCGGGTGCGGACACGCTGGCGGACGGCGCGTACGTCGTCACCGTGACCCAGACCGACCCGGGCGGGAACACGGCGAGCGGGAGCGGGACGATCACCGTCGACGTGCTCCCGAACGCGCTGCTGGTCACGGTCGACGACGGGTTCTTCACGACCGGTCAGCCGGCGATCACCGGCACCTACGACCCGGATCAGCTGGCGACGCTGACGGTGACCGCAGACGGCGTGACCTATGTGCTCGGGACCGACGCGGCGCTGTCGGTGAGCGACGGGATCTGGACCTTGAACCTCGCGGCGGGCGCTCAGGTGCTCGACGACGGCGCGTACACCGTGACCGTGGTCCAGACGGACGCGCAGGACAACGCGGCGTCCGGCGCCGGCACCGTGACGATCGACGTCCCGCCCGATCCGCTGGCGGTGTCGGTCGACTCGGCGGACTTCGACGTCCCCCAGCCGACGATCACCGGCACCTACGACCCGACGCAGCTCGACACGCTCGTGGTGACGGTCGACGGACAGACCTACGACCTGACCTCGGACGAGCTCTCGGTCGACGAGGACGGGAACTGGGCCCTCGACCTGTCGGCGGGCTCGCACGAGCTGGCCGACGGCGAGTACGACGTCATCGTCACCCAGACCGATCCGCAGGGCACGACCACGCAGGGCACAGGCACCGTCTCCGTGGACGTCCTGCCGGATCCGGCGCTCGTGACGGTGGATGGATCCGCGCACGGTGTCGAGCAGCCGACGATCACGGGGAGCTACGACCCCGCTCAGCTCGGCGACGATCCGTCGTCGCTGGCGGTCACGGTGGACGGCGTGACGTACACGCTGTCGGACGCGGCCCTGACGATCGATGGCGCGGGCGGTTGGACGCTGACGCTCGCCGACGCCACTCAGGAGCTCCCGGAGGGGTTCCACGACGTGACCGTCGTGCAGACCGATCCCCAGGGCAACGCGGTGGCCGACGCGACGGTGGACGAGGTCGAGATCGACCTGACCCCGCCGTGGGCGCCGACGGTCGACGAGCTGGTCACGCGCGATCCCTCGCCGGTGCTGACCGGGACCTTCGACTGGACCGATCTCGGCCCGAACGGGCTGACGGTCGAGGTCGACGGCGTGGTCTACGTGCTCGGTGAGGACGACGCGCTCACGGTGGACGAGAACGGGGATTGGTCGCTCGATCTCGCGGAGGCGGGCCAGACGCTCGCGGAGGGGCTCCACGAGGTGGTGGTGACGCAGACCGACGCGGTGGGCAACGCGGTGGTGGACGAGACGACCCTCGAGGTCGAGCTCGACCTCACCGCGCCCGGTGCGCCCACGGTCGACGTCCTGGAGAGCGAGACGGGGCGGCCCGTGCTCACGGGGACCTACGACCCGGAGGACACCGAGACCCTCTCGGTGACGGTGAACGGCGTGACCTACACCTCGGGCGAGGATCCGGAGCTGACGCTCGACGAGGACGGTACGTGGTCGCTCGACCTGTCGGACCTCATGGTGCCTCTGCCGGAGGGCGTCTACGACGTCGAGATCGTCGCCGAGGACGCGGTGGGCAACACCGCGACGGATCTCACCGAGGACGAGATCACCATCCTCGAGCACAACGAGCTTCCCTACGACGACGGCACCGACACCGACGGGGACGGGCTGACGGACTGGGAGGAGATCTACGTCTACGACACCGACCCGCTGGATCCGGACACGGACGGTGACGGGCTGTCGGACGGCGACGAGGTGCTGGTCCACGACACCGACCCGCTGGATCCGGACACGGACGGGGACGGGCTGTCGGACGGGGAGGAGGTGCTGCTCCACGACACCGACCCGCACAACACCGACACGGACGGGGATGGGCTGACGGACGGGGAGGAGGTGAACGACTACGGCTCGGACCCGACCAACCCGGACACCTCGGGCGACGGGATCAACGACGGGCGGGTGGTGGAGCTCGGCTTCGACCCGACCCGCCCGATCGGCGGGCAGGGCGGCGTGGGCTGTGCGGTGGCCGGCGGGTCGCCGGTCGGGCCGTGGGCGCTGCTGCTCACGCTGCCGCTCGCGCTGGGCCGCCGGCGCCGCGCCGTGGCGCTCGCCGCGCTCGCGACGTCAGGGGTCGCGCTCGCGCAGGAGGATCTGCCGCACATGGACATCCAGCGGTTCGACATGAACCCGCAGACCGCCACGTTCACCCGCGTCCGCGACGCCGAGCAGCTCGAGGCGAAGGGCTTCGGGGTGACGCTGTCGGCGAACTACGGCTACCGACCGTTCCAGCTCATCTACGCTGACACGCGCGAGCGGCTCGTCGGGATCGTCGACCACCTGACCGCGTTCGATCTCGGGGTGGAGTACGCCCCCACCGACTGGCTCACGGTGGGGGTGGCGATGCCGTTCCTGCAGCTCTCCGGGCTGCCCGACGACGGCGCCGAGGTGGCCCAGGCGTTCGGGGCGACGGCGGGGACGATCGGCCTCGGCGACATTCGGCTCGCGGTCGGGCTCTCGCCGTGGCGGCAGTCCGCGGGGGATCCGGTCTCGGTGTCGTTCGTCCCGCGGGTGACCCTGCCGACCGGTACACGCGGCCAGTTCTTGGGTGCGGGTGCGGTCCGCGTCGGGGCGGACGTGGCGGTCGCACGGCGATGGGAGGGCATCCGGTTCAGCGTGATGGCCGGCTACCAGCATCAGACGCGATCGTCCGACTTCCTCCTCTTGTATCCGAACGACGAGATCCGGTATGGCGCCGCGGTCGGGATCCCGCTCGCCCGGGGCGCGTGGGAGCTGCACGCGGAGTGGATCGGCGCGACGGTTCCCTTGGCGGAGGGCCGCAAGGAGGTCGGGGAGCACTACAGCGCCCTGGCGCACACGCCGATGGAGGTGAGCCTCGCGGCGCTGTGGCAGCCCGAGGCCTCACCGCTCTGGCTCAAGTTCGGCGGCGGCCCTGGACTCACGCGCGCGTACGGCACGCCGCAGGTCCGGGTGTTCGTACAGGGCGGGCTGCGGTTCCCGAAGCGCCCGTCGACCACCCCCTACGTCGACGTCACCGAGGTCGACCCGTGCGAGGCGACGCCCGAGCTGCCCGAGTGCGCGCCTGAGCCCGTCGTGGAGGAGGCGGCGTGCGAGGACGGCGCCGACTGCGGCAAGGCGTACATCTCGTGGGATACCCAGGAGATCGTGACCGCCGAGAGCGTCTACTTCGACTTCGACTCGGACCGCATCATGCCCGCCTCCGAGGAGATCCTGCAGGCGGTGGCGCTGGTCCTGCACGCGAACCCGGCGATCCTTGTGGTGGAGATCCAGGGCCACTCGGACGAGCGGGGCGCGCCCGCCTACAACGTCTCGCTCTCGCAGCGCCGGGTGGAGGCGGTGTTGGGGTGGCTGGTGCGACACGGCATCGAGCCGGATCGGCTGCGCGCGAAGGGGTACGGGGCCGAGCGGCCCGTGATCCCGAGGGCGAGCACCGAAGCCGAGCACGCGCGGAACCGCCGGGTGCAGTTCGTGATCGTCGAGCGGGACGATGCGCCGGAGTCGGCGCCCTAGCCCGGCCGTCGCGAGGCGACCGTCTACTTGTGCCCGGCCAGACCGAGGCCCGTCGCGAGGCGACCCGTGAGCGTGCCGCTTGCCCGGTCGAGCGCCGACTGCCCGGCGTGGTATTCGCCCCGAAGGCGGCTCAGCGTCTGGATGCGTCCCTGGACCGCGGCACGCCGGGCACGCTCGCGGGGATCGTCCACCTCGGCCAGGCGGACGATCTGCTCCTCCATCACCTTGGTGAGCGCGAGCGCCGCGGCCTCCTTCTCTTCGGGCGTGCGGGCTTCCGCGTACCGACGGTGGTGGGCGTCGAGCAGTGACCGGCTCGCGCCCTCGGTGACGAGCTCGTCGACGAGGTCGCTGGCGCTCCGTTCGACGGTGGCGAGCCACACACGTCGCGCCATGTCGGTGGACTCGGCGGCGCTGCCCACCGCGCTCGCGCCCTGAACGCTCCCGATCAGCACGATCAGGGCGAGGGCGACGGCCGGCCACGCGATCGCCTGGACGGGCTTCGACGCGAACCCGAGCAGACCGGCGGCGATCTGGGTCGCGAAGTTCCAGGCATCGCGCCAGGCCGACCCGACGCTCAGCCGCGGTTCGGCGGGTTCCTCGCCCCCATCGCTGTCCGCGCTCGGCGGTCCTGCGCTGGGGGTGACGTAGATGTCGTCCGCTGCCGCGCGCCCGCTGACCTCGGTGCGCGTGGTCCCGATGTCGGGCGCCGTCTGGACGTAGAGCGACTCGAAGTCGACCGGGTCGGACTCCCGGCGGCGCTCGGCGCTAGGAACCCACGGCAGGTGCGCCTTGCCCGGGTGGCGCCTGTGAGGCGCCTCGTCCTGGACCAGGGACGGCATCAGGGTGACCCCGGTGGCCGGGGGCGGCATCCGCGTCGCGTCCACCCCGGCGGCCTCGGCCCGGGGAGCCGTGGTGGGCCGTGTGATCGGTGTTGGCAGCGCGGGAGGTGGCGGGCGCGAGATCGACGCCGGCGCGAGCGGGGGTGTGCCGGGCGGATCGGACGGGAGCTCGACGATCACGGCCCCGAGGTGCTCGCCGAGCTCGCGCATCGTCGGGTATCGGTCGTCGCGCTCGTAGGCCGTCGCGCGGCGGATCACGTCGACCAGCGACCTCGGGACGCCCTCGAGCTGGGGTCGGTCGTTGAAGGTGAGGAAGAGATCCATCTCCACGCGCCCGGTCAGCAGCGTGAACAGCGTGGCGCCGACCGCGTAGACATCGGCGCGGCGGTCGACCTTGCTCGCGTCGGACCGCTGCTCGGGCGCCATGTAGCCGAGCGTACCCATCACCGCGCCGGTTCGGGTCAGCCCGAGCGTCTCGAACTGGGCGATGCCGAAGTCGGTGACCTTGCAGCTGCCGCGCGACGTGATCAGCACGTTCTGCGGTTTGACGTCACGGTGGACCATCCGGGCGGCGTGTGCGGCGTCGAGCCCATCGACGACCTGCGCGATGGCGCGCGCGGCGAGCCTCGCTGGCATGGGACCGTGCTTGTCGAGCCAGGCGTCGAGGGAGCCTCCGTCACACAGCTCCATGACGATGTAGCACTCGTCCTCGGTGCCCTCGACGTCGTAGACGCGCGCGATGTGGGGGTGCTCGAGCAAGGCCATCGCGCGGGCCTCGCGCTCGAAGCGCTCGCGGATCTTGCGCCGCCGCACGAACTCGGGGAGCAGGCGCTTGAGGGCCCGCCACACCTGCAGGCGGGTGTCGTAGACCCGCCAGACCTCGGCCATGCCCCCTTCGCCGAGCGGGGCCTCCAGCATGTAGCGTTGACCCAGGATGGCGGGCGTCTCGGGCATGCCTCTTCCTCGCGACGCGCGCAGCCTACCACCGGGATACCGCCTCAGCGGGCCTCGGCCTCGAGGGTGCGCATCCAGGCGGCCACCGCGGGGTCCTTCGCGGCGCGGCGGAGGAGCTGTCGGCGGAGCTGGCTGATGCGGGGGCGGGTGACGCCGAACGCGTGCGCGATGTCAGCCTGGGACATCGGGGTCGCACGGCCGAGCCACCACGCGGCGAGCCACCACGCGGGGTTGCCGCTCGGGGTGCGCGCGCGCTCGCGCAGCGCGCTCGGCGCGACGCCGGTGATCCGCGCGACCGCCGCGAGCGCCTCCTCGGCGCCGATCATCGCGGGGGCTTCGGCGGGCACGGCGGCCGTGGCAGGCGCGCGCCACAGCGCGTCGGGATCGAAGTCGTCGGGCGGGGCGCGCCGGTTCGTGCGCAGGTCGCGGACGTAGGTCGCGAACGCCTTGGCCGAGCCGAACTGTCCGAGCAGCGCGTCGCAGGTGAGCCAGTCGGGGCGGCTCGCCTTGCCGACGTAGGCCGCGTGGCTCGTCCACACGCAGTCCTCGGGCCTGGTCGCGAGCCCTGCCTTCACCGGGTTCAGGTGGAGGTAGGCGAGCAGGTGCATCCAGTACGCGTCGCTCTCGACCACGCGGTTGGTGTAGCGGCCGCGGAACACGGGCCCGTCCCAGCCTTCCTGCGCGTTGAGGCGCTGCGTGAACACGCCGCCGACGTGGCGCATCATCTCCGCGAGGTTGCCGCGCGGTGCCTCGAGCATCAGGTGGTAGTGGTTCGGCATCAGCGCGTAGCCGTGCACCCGCACGCCGTAGATCCGAGCCGCCGCCGCCAGCACCTGCAGGAAGAGCACGCAGATCCCGTCCGTGAGGAAGATCGGCGCCCGCCGCGCCCCGCGGTTCATCACGTGGTGACGCGCGCCCGGGTAGTCCAGCCGAGGTGTACGAGGCATCGAAGCTCCCTCCAAATAGGGGT
>CAYQSE010000096.1:0-19234 GCA_964419905.1 uncultured Enterobacteriaceae bacterium | reverse complement strand
CTAGCCTGAGCTGCGGTCAGTCGCCCAGCGCGGCAGACAGCCCCGGCACGTGCGCCGCGCCCTCGGGCACCTCGATGCTGCTGCCGTGGAGATCGTCGCCGATCGGCTCGAAGCGCCCGCCGAGCACCGGCGCGAGGAACGCCTCGGCCACCGCGAAGAACGCCTGGTTGTTCTCGGGGCGCGCGAAGCCGTGCCCCTCGTCGGGGAACAGCACGTAGGTGACCGGCAGCCCCTTCGCCCGCATGGCCGCGACGATCTGGTCGGACTCGGACTGCTTGACCCGCGGATCGTTGGCGCCCTGCGCGATCAGCAGCGGCTTGCGGATCGCGTCGACCCGATGCAGCGGGGAGCGCGCCCGGAGCAACGCCAGCCCCTCCTCGGTGCGCGGATCGCCGACGCGCTGCGCCATCGTCTCGAACATCGGCTTCCAGTACGGCGGGATGGTCTCGAGCAGCGTCTCGAGGTTGGATGGGCCGACGATGTCGACGCCGCACGCGAACACCTCGGGCGTGAACGTCAGGCCGACCAGGGTGGCATAGCCCCCGTAGCTGCCTCCGAACACCGCCACCCGCGCCGGATCCGCGACGCCGGCCTCCACCGCCCACGCCACCGCGTCGAGCAGGTCGTCGTGCATGGCCGCACCCCACTGTCCGTCCGCCGCACCGATGAACGCCTTGCCGAAGCCGGTCGAGCCCCGGAAGTTCACGGAGAGCACCGCGTAGCCGCGGTTGGCGAGCCACTGGTGATAGGGATGGAAGCCCAGCTCGTCGCGCGCCCACGGCCCGCCGTGCACCACGAGCACGAGCGGCAGCGGCGTCGACGGCACGCCGTCGCCGCTCGGATCGGCCCCGCGCGGCAGCGACAGGTACGAGACCAGCGACAGCCCGTCACGCGCGCGGAGGATGCGCGGGTGCATCCGGGTGAGCGGCGCACCGTCGAGCTCCGGGCGGCTGCTGAACAGCGGGTGGAGCCGCTGCGTGGTGCGATCGAAGCGCGCGTAGGTGACGGGCCCGTCGTCGCGGGTCCACGCGAGGATCCACTGCGCGTCGGCGCGATCCCGGTCGACGACCTCGAGGTCCCCCTCACCCAGCCCGCGCAGGTGCGCGAGCGTGGCCGCGATCGACGGGTCGATCGCGTGCCAGCGCACCCGATCCCAGGTCTCGGACCACGCCTCGACCTCGCGCGTCTGCGGGTGCACGAGCAGCCCCGACACGTCGGCGCGCTCGCTCTCGCCGATCACCTCGCGCGTGTCGGTGCGGAGATCCCAGCGCACCAGGGCCGCCGTGTCCCGTCCGCGGCTGTCCTGCAGCCACACGACGCCCCGCCGCTCGTCGACCAGCAACGGACCGGTGGTGAGCGCGTCCTCCTTCGACACCTCGAACGCCGAGACCCAGTCGGCGCCCTCGCGCCGCGACACGACCAGCCCGCCGTCGGGCGTCTGCTCCAGCGCCAGGTGCACGTCGAGGTCACGACCGCCCAGCACCACCGCGAACCGCTCGTTCTGGAACACCAGCGCGCGCGCTCCGGTGACGACATTCACCCGGTAGACGTCGTGATACTGCGGATCGCGATGATTGAGCGCGAGGAGGACCTCGTCGGGGAAGTCGGGGCTCGACTGAACGACGCGCGCCGCGACCCCCTCGAACGGGGAGAGGTCGAGCTCGGTGCCGGTCGCCGTCTCTACGCTGTAGATCCGCCAGTTCTCATCCCCGCCGCGGTCCTGCATGTAGAGCAGGTGCGTGCTGTTCTCGGCCCAGGCGTGGAAGCGGATGCCGCGCGCCGCGTCGCGCGTGACCGGGCGCGCCTCCTGCCAGCGATCGATCGGGCCGACCCACACGTTGAGCACGCCCTCGACCGGGGCCAGGAAGCTGATCCGCTGCCCGTCCGGGCTGATGCGCGCCTGCGCGCGCGAGGGGTTGCCGAACAGGTGGGCGCGAGGGATCAGCGGGTCGTTCATCAGGGCTCCATCGTGGATTCGAGGGCTAACCCCCTGTCAGGAGCCCCGCGATCGCGCACGTCTACCCGAGGTCGGGGCACGTCGCCGTCTTGACCATGGCTTCGCGCCGCACCATGCTGACCCAGGCGCCCCAACCCGGAGGCCTCGCTGGCAGACCCCAAGGTCAAGAGCTGCAGCCGCTGCGGCGGTCCGCTCGAGGTGCGACACATCCACGAGCTCGAGGTGGAGGTGTGCGTCCGCTGCGGCGCAGCCGTCCTCGATCGCGCCGATCTGGAAGAGCTGACCGCGAGCGCGATGCTCTCGGCGCCCGAGCCGCGCACCCGCGACACCCCGTCGCCCCGTCCGCCCCGAGAGCGCCCGAAGCGCAAGCCGTGGGACTTCACCCCGTCGCCCGCGCCCAAGCGCCTCGCGCCACCGCCCCGACCGCCCATCAAGCCGGCCCGGCCGATCCTCACGCTGCCCGTGGCGGGCGACGACGACACCGAGGAAGGGCCGCTGATCGTCGCGCAGCGCGTGTCCGACTCGGTGCCGCCGGTGCAGAACCGCGACGCGCCGCCCGAGGCCGAGCTCCCGACCGGGCCCCCCACGCGCCTGCCGCTGGGCGGGATGGACCTCTCGCGCCCGAACCTCACCCCGCGCGCGGCCCCGCCCCCGCCGCCGTCCACCGTGAAGAAGACGGTGGCGCCGCACGACGGCAACGATCCCGTCCGCCCACATCGCACGATCACGCTGCCCGACGAGCCCGGGCTGGGCATCACGCCGCGGTCACCTCTCAACGAGCCCTACCTCGACCTCGATCTGCCGGAGGACTCCACCGAGGAGGCCCCGCTCGAGACGACCGACAAGGACATCCGCCGGTGGGACACGGAGGCCGAGGACGCGCTCGCCGCGTGGAGCACCCAGCGTCAGCGGTCGCGACGTCTCGTGCTCGCGTCCGCAGGCGTCGCCGGCCTCCTCGCGCTCGCCGCGCTGCTCGGCATCATCGCGTGGCAGCGCGTGCTCGGTCCCGCCTATCGCACCCACGCCGCCATCGACGGCCCCGATCTGGCCCAGGTGGTCGGGGCGTCGCCCACCGGCCAGATCACCGCCGAGATCCCCGCGCCGCACGCGCCGCCCGAGCCGTCCGAGGACACCGAGGAACAGCCCGAGCCAGCCCCCGCGGCGTCCCCAGCACCGGCGCCCAGGCCAGCCCCGGTGCCGGTGCCCGCCCCCACGACGGCGCCCGTGCCGGCGCCCACCACCGTCCCCACACCGGTTGTGCCGCCCGCCGTCGAGCCGACCCCGACCACCCGCCCCACCGCCGCGCCGAAGGTGCCCCTGAAGCCGACGCGCGCGTCGCTCATCGAGCAGGGCTGGAAAGCGGTCGAGTCCGATCCCGACGCAGCGCTCGCCGCGTTCGGCACCGTCCTCGCCGACCTCCCGGCCGACCACGAAGCGAACTACGGCTTCGGTTACGCGCTGCTCGGCAAGGGCGAGCCGAGCCGGGCCCTCCCCTACCTCTGTCGCGCGCGCCCCGGCTCCGACGTGACGATCGGGCGCGAGGTCGACGGCCTGCTGACCCGCCACGGCCTCACCTGCCCGTGAGGATCACGCCGCGAAGGTCGCATAGAGCGTGAGCACGCCGCTCACGCCGCCGAGCATCACCAGGCCGATCGCCCACAGCGCGGTGAGGCCGCCGCTGATCCACAGGGCCGTCTGCTGGCCGCCGCTCAGCGCCGTGTCGGCGCGCCCGTACCACGCCACCTGCAGGGCCACGGTGCCGCGCCACAGCGCGAGCGCCCCGAACACCAGCATCAGCACCGGACCGACCATCGGCACGCACAGCATGACCGTACCGGTCGCCGCGGTGATCGGGCCGTTGATCACCGTGAACCACACACCGCGCGAGACCGTCGTACGTTCCTCGAGATCCAGCTCGCAGCCCTCGCAGATCAGCCCGCGCGCGCTGAACAGCAGCGTGGACTCCTCGAAGGGCTGCTCGCAGACCACGCACGGCGTCATGGGCATGTTCGGGCTCCCCCTGAAGTCGGCGGCGGCATATCGGGTCGCGGTCCGGATCGCACCCCGAGAAGCCCCGGATTCGCCTTGAGCCTGCTCGTCGCCGCCGTCCTCGCCTCCCCGATGCTCTCGTGGGCGACGCTGGCGCTCGCGCTGGATCGCTGGGGTGTCCGTCAGCGACCGGAGGGCCGCTGGGACGCGCTGGTGGTGGCTGGCGCCGCCGTGCGCGCGGACGGCACGGCCAGCGGCGCGCTCGCGCGGCGTACGGCGCACGCGGTCGCGTTGTGGCGCGCGGGGCTCGCACCGCGCGTGTGCTTCACGGGCGGCCTCGGGCGCCACGGCCCGACCGAGGCCGAGGTGGGCGCCGCGCTCGCGGTCCAGCTGGGCCTGCCCGCGGACTGCATCGTGCTGGAACCGGTCTCCACCAGCACCGAGGAGAACGCGTCCGAGGCCGCCCGCCGCCTCGGCGCCCTCCGCGTCGTCGTGGTCACCGACAGCTACCACGGGTGGCGCTGTCGCCTCGTGTTCCGGCGCCACTTCGCCGAAGTGGCGGTGGCCACCACCCGACCGCCCGCTCGGGTCGCGGTGCGCATGGCGCTGCGCGAGGTGATCGTCACCGGCTGGTACGCCGCGACACGGCGGTTGGGCTGAGCCAGCGAATTCGCGCGAGCCGTATCTGATCTTGAAGGGGTGGGTCGGGTACAAGGAGTGAGGGGCAGAGTCCCCGCGCTTCGCAAGGGAGTCCCATTGGCCGATCAGGCCGCCTCAGCACAGTCCCCGGACGCGTCCGGGAAGGTAGGGCGCTGGCGCCTGCGCGCGACGCTGGGCAGCGGCGGCATGGGTGTGGTCTACCTCGCCGAGGCCGACGACTGGCCCGAGCCGGTCGCGCTCAAGACCGTGCGCTCCGACTCGCCGGGTCTGCTCGACGCGATGCGCCGCGAGATCCAGGTGCTGCGGCGGCTGCGCCACCCCGGCGTGGTGCGCGTGGTCGACTCGGGCGTGAACGACGGCGTGCCGTGGTACGCGATGGAGCGCTTGCAGGGGCCCACGCTCCGAGAGTGGCTCGCGGTGCGGGCGACGGCGAGCGGCGCGATCGTCGAGCCCACCGTCACCATGCCGCTCAGCGGCGATCTGAGCGACGCGCCACCCGTCCAGGGCAGCGACCGCGGCGGGCTGCCCCGTGCGCTCTGGCCCGAGGCGGCCCGCCTGTTCCGCGCGATGTGCGACGCGCTCGCCTGGCTCCACGGCGAGGGCGTGGTGCACCGCGACCTCAAGCCCGACAACATCTTCCTGCGCGCCGACGGCTCCCCGGTGCTCGTCGACTTCGGCCTGTTCCGCTCGTTCTCGGGCGCCGAGGGGCGCGAGGCGCTCGACGCGGAGGGCACGAGCGGCCTCGGCACGCTGGCCTACGTCTCGCCCGAGCAGCTTCGCGGCGAGCTGGTCGACGCGCGCGCCGACCTCTACGCGCTGGGCTGTGTGCTCTACGAGGCCGCGACCGGGCGCCCGCCGTTCCTCGGTGGGCGTGAGCGGGTCGCGTGGCAGCACCTGCACGCCGACCCCCTGCCCGCCTCGGCGCTGGTCGCCGATCTGCCTGTCGGGCTCGACGACCTGCTCCGCGCCCTGCTCGCCAAGTCGCCGCGCGATCGGCTCGGCTACGCGGCCGACGTCGCACAGCGGCTCGAGGCGCTCGCCCTCGACGCGCCCCTCGGCGCGCCCGACACACCCAGACCCCGCCCCTACCTCTACCGACCCGCGCTCGTCGCGCGCGACGGTGCGCTGGCCGCGCTGACCGAGAAGCTCCCCGAGCGGGGCACACCCGGCGCGATCGCCGCGGTGCTCGGGCCCAGCGGCGTCGGGAAGACACGCCTGGTCGTAGAGCTCGCCCGGGTGGCGAAGAAGCGCCGCCTGCAGGTGGTGCGCGCCGAGTGCCCCCCGGTGCGCCGCCTCGACGCCAGCGAGGGTCCGCCGCGCATCGCCCCGCTGCACGCGATGCGCCCGCTGCTGGTCCATATCGCCGACCACTGCCGCGTCGCGGGTCCCGAGGAGACCGAGCTGATCCTCGGCGAGCGCGCGCCGCTGCTGGCCCGCTACGAGCCCGCCCTGGCGCCCCTCTGCGGCGACCACGCGATGCCCGAGCCCCTGCTGCGCGCCGCGTCCTCCCGCGAGCGCCTGTTCCGCTGGCTCGCCGACACGATCTCCGCGTACGCGGCGCGGCTGCCCACGCTGCTGCTGATCGACGACCTCCAGTGGGCCGACGACCTCACGCTGGGCTTCCTGGAGGCGGTCGCCAGCGAGACGGTGCAGCTCGACGGCGTGCTGGTGGCCACCACGGTGCGCGCCGAGTCCCCCGAGGGGGCCCCCGAGATCACACGCCATGCCGCGGTGCGCGCCCTCTGGCTCCCACCGCTCGGCGCGACCGAGGTGCGACAGCTCGTGGCCGACACGATGGCCGTCACCAACCCGCCCCAGCCCCTGGTCAGCCGAGCCGCCGCGGTGTCCGGCGGCAACCCGTTCTACGTGGGCGAGTACCTGCAGGTGATCCTGTCGCGCGGAGACCTCGCGCGGCATGATGGACGGTGGGCGCTCGACGAGACGAGCGACCTCACCTCCCTCCCCGACACGCTGCCCGACCTCCTCGCCGCGCGGTACGAGGCGCTCGACGGGCCGGCCCGCGCGGTCCTCGACGCAGCGTCGGTGGTCGGCACCGAGGTCGACGGCGCGATCCTCGGCGCGGTCACCGACCTGTCCGACGACGCGCTGCTCGCGGCGCTGGGCGCGCTGCTGCTCCGCAGCCTGCTCGAAGAGCTCGAGCCGGGGCGCTTCCACCTCGCGCATGGCCGGGTCGGCGAGGCCGCCTACGCGCGGCTCGGCGAAGACGGCCGCCGCGCGCTGCACCGGCGCGTCGCCGAGGCGTTCGTCGCGGGCGAGGGCCCCGAGCCCGCCGTGCTCGCGCACCACTACCGCAGGGCCGGCGTGCCCCGCGAGACGTGGCGCTGGCTCGGTCACGCCGCCGAGCACGCGTGGCAGGCCGGCGCGCCCGCCGACGCCCGGCGGATGCTCGACGAGGCGTTCGCGCTGCAGCAGCGCCCCGAGGTCGTGGCCGACGTCACCGCGGTCCGCCTGGCCGAGCTCGAGGTCCTCCACGCCAAGACCTTGCACGCGGCAGGCGAAGTAGAACCTGCGCTCTCCAGCGCCCGCAGCGCGCTCGCGCGCACCGGACGACGGGTTCCCCGGACCCGACTGGGCTGGTTCGGGCGACTGCTGTTGGAGACGGCGCGGCAGCTGGTCGGGCCGCGCGCGCGGACGTCCCGGGCCAACACGGCAGAGCTCGTCCTCGCGATCGAGGCGCTGACGGTCATGGAGCGCGCCAGTCTGGTCAAAGCCGACGCGCTGGTGCAGCTCGGCGCGGGCATGATCGGGCTCAACCTCGCCGACCGCGCCGCGCCCGACGCGCCGGTGGCGCACGCCTACACGACGCTGGGCGCTGCGTTCGGGCTGATGGGCGTCGATCGCGTCTATCGCCGGCTGCTCGCGCGCGGCCGCGAGGTCGCGATCCGCAGCGGCGCCGAGCTGCAGATCGTCTCGCTCGCCGACACCTTCGTCTCCTCGGTGCGCGGGCGCTGGGAGCGCGCCGAGCAGGTCGCCGCGGAGGGGGCGGCCGCTGCGCAGCGCGCCGGCGACTTCTACAACCTCACCCAGATCGAGCTCGCGCTGGGCGTGGGCCTGCTGATGCGCGGCGACCTGCCCCGGCTGCGCGAGCTGATGCCGCGCGTGCGCGATCAGGCGCAGCGCGGCGGCTACGGCGTCGAAGAGATGTATGCCCTGCTGCTGCTGGCCGGCGCCGCGTGGAGCCGCGGCGACCTCGACGCCTGCCTGCACCACCTCGACCTCGCGCAGCCACGCTGCGAGGCGCTCGACGACGCCGGCGGCGTGTCGACGGTCTACGCCACGCGCGCGTGCGCGCTCGCCGGCGCACGCGAGATCGACGCGGCGCGCGCGTTCGCCGATCGCGCGCTGACCCGGCTGCGTGGCGCCTCGATGGCCAACCCCACGTTCGTCGTGCCCTACACGCGCCTCCCGTGGGCCTATCTGCGCCTGCACGCCCTCGGCGCGCAGGGGCCGACCGCCGCGACGCCCGATCCCCTCACCGCTGCGCGCGAGCTCCTCAAGGTGCTGCGTCGACTCGTGTTCTTCCAGCCCCCCGCGCGCGCCACCCACCATCGCCTGCAGGGCTGGCTCGCCGCCGAGGAGGGGCGGGTGGCCGAGGCCCGCGCACAGCTCGGCCTCGCGCTCGCCGCGGCGACGGACCTCGCGCAGCCCTTCGAGCAGGGGCTCGCGCACTGGGAGCTGGGGCGCCTCGCCGACGAGGACGTCGAGCGCGCGACGCACCACGCGCGGGCTCGCACGCTGTTCGCGGCCCTCGACGCGCAGCTGCCTCCGTTCGGCGCGCAGGCATGAACGGGCCCGAGGCCGAAGCGGTCGAGCGCTCGATCCGCGCGGGCACGTACGCGCTGTGGCTCAAGCAGTGCGAGGACGGGAGCCTGCCGTCCGACAACCACGGCGGCGCGATCTACACCGGACTGTACCTCGCCACGTTCGCCTGGCTCGGCGTGCTGACCGATCGCGAGGCGCGCGAGGGCACCCGCTGGCTGATGGCGCAGCAAGACGCCGAAACCGGGGCGTTCTCGGCGACGCCCACCAGCGGCATCGGCTCGGTCGACGCGACGTGGTGCGCGGTCATCGGCCTCGAGGCGGCCGGCGCCGGGGGTGCCGAGGCGGCGGCCCGCGCGCGGCGGTGGTTGGGGCCGCGCCTGCCCGGGGCGTTCTTCGCGCCGCTGCTGGGTCTGCACGATCCGAAGCTGTGCCCCTGGGCGCCGCTGGACTGGGTCACGCTGCCCGTGACGCGCGACTGGGCCTGGCGCAGGTTCCATCCGTGGATGACCCTCGCGATGCTCACCGGCAGCGCGATCTCGCACGGGCTGCGAAACGCCCCGGAGCCCTGGCACACGCGGCGCGGCGCGGCGCAGGTCGCCGCGGTCGAGGCCCTCTCCGCGGTGCAGAATCCGTGCGGCTCGTGGGTCGGCGCGCTGCTGTTCACGCTGAGCGGCGTCGCGGCGCTGCGCCTGCTCGGCGTCCCGCACAAGGACGGCCGCGTGCAGCGCGCCGTGGACTGGGCGCGCGGCTGGCGGATGTTCGGCCCCGAGGGGCTCGAGGTGATGCCGTTCTCGGCAGGCACCTGGAACACCGCTCGGGGCCTGCGCGCGAGCCTGATGGCTCGGCTGCCCGCGTCCGATCCGCGCCTGCGCGACGCCGCGCGCTGGCTGGTCTCGGCGCAGCACCACACGCCGGGCCCCCCAGGCTGGCAGAACAACGCCGAGGGCGCGCCGACGTCGGGCGGGTGGTCCTACGAGTCGGCGTCGGTCACCACCCCCGACGTCGACACGACGGCGGCGGTCCTGAGCGCGCTCGGCCCGTTCGTCGCCGCGACCGGCGACGCGGCCGGCGCGGCGTCCATCCAGCGCGGCGCCGCGTGGCTGCTCGGCCTGCAGAACCCCGACGGCGGCTTCCCCGCGTTCCGCCGAGGGCTCGGCGTCCGGGTCCCGGGGCCGATGTTCCTCGAGCCGGTGGGGATGCCCACCACGCTGCGCCAGGCCGCGAGGCTGCTCCTCGACCCGCCGCAGGAGCTGCTCGACCCGTCCACCGGGGAGGTCACCGGGCGGGTCCTCACTGGGCTCGCCGCGGTGGACGCCCCGGCAGCGCGGCTCGCAGCCGGGGCCGCGTTCATCCGCGAGGTCCAGTGGCACGACCGCTGGTTCGGTCGTTGGGACTGCAACTACCAGGCCGGCACGAGCTACGCCCTCTCCGGGCTCGCCGCGGCCGGCGCGACCGACCGCGACCCCGCGGTGCGCGCCGGGCTCGACTGGCTCTTGCGCAAGCAGAACCCCGACGGCGGGTTCGGCGAGGACATCCTCACCTACCGCAAGGGATGCAGCGACGACGGGCCGTTCCCGAGCCGCGCCGACCTCACCGGCACCGTGCTGATCGCGTTGGTCGACTGTGGTCGACGCGACTCCGCCGCGGCGCACGCCGCCGCCGCGCACCTCGTCCGAGCGCAGCGCCCCGACGGCACCTGGGGCGGGCCGATGCCGCTGTACGTGGTGCTGCCGCCCGACGAGTTCTACTCGAACCCGATCGCGTCGCTGGCCGCCCCGATCGAGGCGCTCGGGAGGTACCTGCATGGCTAGCCCGCCCCACCGCTGGACCGACGCGCACCTCGACGGGCTGCGCCGCATCGCCGATCCGCACATCGACGGCACCGTCGCGCGGATCGCGACCCTGGGGCAGGTCGGCGTGGTCAACGCAGCGTGGGCCACGCTGCGCGCGAACGCCGATCCAGTGCCGCCCGGGCTGCCCCCTGATGTCGCGAACTACCTGAACGCGACCGCCACGCTGCCCGCCTGGGCCGATCCGCATCAGATCGCCGTCGGCGAGGGCGTGTTCCTGAAGCATGGTCCGGCGATCGTCACCGGGCTGCTCTGTGCGTCGCTGCCGATCGGCTACTCGTGCGCGCCGCCCGCCCAAATCCTGATGTACTCCGGTCGCATGACGCACGATCTTCGCGCGCGCATCGACGAGACCGCTCAGCTCGTGTTCGACGTCGCCGAGCCCGGCGGCTTGGGGCCCACCGGGCGGGGCATCCGTTCCTGCCAGAAGATCCGGATGATCCATGCCCTCATCCGACACCGCGTACGCGCCGAGACCGACTACGATGTCGCGCGGTTCGGAGCGCCGATCAACCAGGAAGATCTGGCGGCGACGATGCTCGCGTTCGGGCACATCACCGCGTGGGTGATCGAGACGCTCGGCGCCACGCTGTCGGATGCGGAGCGCGAGGGCTGGCTGCACCTGTGGCGCGTCGTCGGCGCGCTGCTCGGCATCCAACCCAACGCATTGCCGACGGGCGCCGACGACTGCGCAGCCCTGTACCGGGAAGTCTTGCGACGCCACCAGCGCCCCACCGCCGCCGGGCGCGAGCTCACGCTGGCGCTGCTCGCGCACGTGCGCAGCTACATCCCGGGTCGGTTCGACGATGCCGTGTTCGCCGAGCTGATGCGCACCTTCCTGACCGATCCGATCGCGGACGGGATGAGCGTGCCACGACGCCGCTGGGCGCGCGGCATCCTCGCAGCCGATCGCGCGCTGCGCCGGGTCGGTGATCGCGCGACCGACCGGTCGCCCGCGCTGCGATGGGCAGCGGGCAGGTTCAACCTGCACCTGCTCAGGGCGCTGCACCGCGCAGACCGGCGCGGCAAGCGGGTGGATTTCAGACTCCCCGCCTCGCTGCTCCGTCCTGAGTGGCTCCCAGCGTCACGATCGCGAGGTCGGTGACTCCGATGCGGATCTGGCCCGAGCCCTGCCGACGCTCGATCACGTCGAAGGCGTCGGCCAGGCCGTACTTCGAGAGCTGCTTCCGCACCCGGCAGGTGTGCAGGTAGATCACGTTCGCGTCGATGCCGAGCATCCGGCTGAGCTCGTCCGCGTACACCCAGCCCTGCTCGGACTCGGGGAGGCGTCCGCTCGCGGCGTCGGCCAGCCGACGACGCGCCAGGGTGAGCAGCATGTAGTTGTGCGCGCGCCCGCCCAGATCCCGCTCGCCCGCGGGCGTGACCAGGACCAGGCGGACGTGCTCCTCGTCCCAGCTGACCTCGAACCGCAGCTGGACCCGCTGCAGCAGGAACTCCGAGGTGGGGGAGGTCTCGGTCGCGAGCACCGGCTCGGGCAGGTGGAGCTGCCAGCGCTGACCGCCCACCTCGACGACGTCGCCGTCGCGGAGGCCCCGACGCTGCTCGGGATCGTCGGAGACCCACGCACCGTCAGCGTCGAGGTGCAGGCAGAGCTCGGGCTCCTCGGCGTCGGGCAGAAAGATGAGGCCGTCCTCGATCATCACCGGATCGCCCCCGCCGACCGGGAACGCCGCCGCCTCGGGCGGACCGATGTCGATCACCCGAAAGAGAACGCCCGGTGCCCCGAACCCCAGCCCGACCTCGCTCTGCACCGAGACCTCCTCGCCGGTCGGGATGCGCACGCCGTCGATCCACGTGCCGTTGCGGCTGCCGAGGTCACGCAAGGTCCAGCGCTGGCCGTTCCACCTGAGCGCGGCGTGGTGGGCGGAGACCTCGCGGGCCGGAAGTTGCAGATCGTTGGATGGCGCACGCCCGACGACGTGGATGGCGCGTAGCGGCATCCGGCGACCCGAGGCGAGGTGGATCAGCGTTCCCATGCCCATCAGAATACCCCATGCGCGCCGCCCGGATCGAACGACTCGTTTCCACGCGATACACCGAGCGCGCCCGCCGCCGCGGAGCGCAGGAAGGAAGTGACCTCCCCGCGGGACAAGTCGGGGGGCGGAGCCAGGCGCAGGGCGGATCCCACTGTGCGCTCGTCGCGCGCGGCGCCGAGCCGAGCGCTCATGGGCAGCGCGAGGAGTCCGTCCACGAGTCGGCGGCGCTCCGGCGGGACCCCGAGGAGCAGGTAGAGCCCCCCCTCGGCGGGCTGCGCGATCAGCGGCAGGAGGCCGAGCCCGATCAAGCCGCGCCGTAGCTGGGTGACGGCCGCGCTGCGCTGTGCGTCGCGCGCCGGGATGCCGCCGTCCTCGTCGAGCGCGTCGAGCGCCGCGTCGAGCGCGACGAGCTGATCCTCGGGCAGTGGGAACCGCGTGACCCCGCTCCGCTCGAGGTGGTGCGCCTCGGCCACGAGGTCGAGGTAGGCCGAGGCGGGCTGGTAGGCGCGCGCGGCGACGAGCAGGCGCGGGCGAGCGAGCACCCAGGCGAGCCCGGCGCGTCCTTGGAGCCCGCCGTCGGAGCCGAACACGACGACGTCCGCGCCTTCTGCGCCGACGCGGACCGGCACCGAACCGAAGCTCGCGCTCGCATCGACCACCGTGACCAGTCCGTGCTCGCGCGCCACCTGCACCAGGGACGCCAGCGGCTGAGCGAGCCCGGTGCGCGCGTCGTGGTGTGAGAACACGAGGTGCGTGACCGCCCGCCCCAGCCAGCGAATGCGCGACGCCAGCTCGTCAGGGCTCACAGCGCGCAGCAGCCCGAGCTGCTCGACGTGATGCGGGGTGCGCAGCGCGCGAGCCGTCTGGATGGCGCCACTGCACGAGCCCGCGTTGTCGAGGATCAGCAGCCCGCCACCCGGTGGCACCAGCCGACCGAGCGCCGCCTCGAGCGCCGCCTCGGGCGTGCCAACCACCGGCAGGGCCACGACCTCGGACGGTTCGCCCGCCAGCGCCACGAGCCGAGCGCGCACATCCGTGAGCAGGCGCGCCGACGCCGTCGCCTCGCCGCCGCGCGCGCCGGGGCGACGCAGCGCAACCAGGCTCATGTGCACAACTCCAGACGCATCGCGGTCCTCTCCGGTACCGAAGATTCCCGATCGTCCGCGGATTGTCTATTTCACTGCATTTCAGCGCCACCGCGAGGGTCCGGTGCGCACGAGCGCGCCCCTACCGTTCGACGTCCATCGGGAGCGGGAGCGGAGAGAGGACGCGCCGGAACAGGCTCATCCGCCACGCGCTCATCACGATGCCCTCGCGCTCCAGCGGCTCCACCCGCAGCAGCTCGAGGGGCTCGCCCGGATCGTCGCTGCTGCGCACCAGGAACACGTAGCTGCGACCGATCCGCACCGTCTGCTCGAGGCCCGAGCCGGTCACGCGCCGATCCCTTGCGGGCTGCCAGTACTCGAGCCACGCGTGCACGTCGGGTGCGTCCGCGAGCGCGACCTCGTAGTAGCCGCGGACGTCCTCGGGGGTGCGGGTCTCCTGGTAGGCGACGACGCGCGCCTCGAACACCACCTCGGCCGCGTCCACCACCTCCTCCAGCGGCGCGTGCAGGATGCGCGACGCATGCGCCGGCAGCGCGAGCAGGAGCGCGAACGACCCGACGAGCAGCCTGCGCGACCACGACATGGGGTTGAACCTCCTACCTCCAACGTGACCCGGCACCCTACGGATCCGCCACTCGCGCGACGCGTTCTGCGCGCGGCGGGCGTGGCGGCCACAGCCGATCGTTCGGTCCGTGCGGATCGGGCGCCGTCGTGCCGTCCGGATCGAGCGAAGGCGCCACGAGGAACGGGATCCCTGCCTCAGAGGCGCCGCGGATGAGCGCGACCACCTCGAGCGGGACCGCGAGCACCACCGCGTGCCCGGCCTCGTCGTCGGACACCTCGAGCACCGGGAGCCCGTAGAGCACCAACTGGTCATCGGGCGGGAGGTCCGCCGGGAACGCCAGATCGACGCGCTCACCCACCGAGGGCACCCAGCCGCGGCGAACCGAGACGCGCACCGCGTCGAGGCCCGCCGCTTCCAGCATCTCGCGCACCTCGGGCGGGACGTCCCCGGCGCGCGCGGCGCTCCCGCACAGGCAGAGCCCCACCAACGCGGCGCGGAGCACACCCCTCACGGCAATCGGATCGCCTCGAGCGCGCCGCCGGCGTCGAGCCGCACCACGGTGCGGGTGGCCGCGTCCCACAGCCACCGCGCCTGGGGCGAGCCGATCGGCACCGACCCGACCTCACCGGTGCGCAGGTCCACCCGGTGCAGCACGGCCTGCGCGCGCCCCGCCGCGGCCTCGGAGGCGACCCACACGTGCTCCGCGGCGGCCGGATGCTCGGCGGGTGGCGACTCGCGGTCGAGCGCGGCGCGCCACTGCGCCTCGCGTCGTCCCCGCGCCGCGACCCCGAGCGGGTCCGCGCCAGCCGGTCGTCGCGATGCCTCCGTGTGCCGCCAGCGCACCGCGCCGTCCGATCCGAGCCCGATCGCGCCGCGGTCCAGCGTGACCACCCAGCCGCCGTCGAGGGCCACGACCCCAGCCGGGGAGGCCTCGACGTCGACGGAGAACCGCCACGCGGCCCTGCCATCCTCGAGGTTCCACGCGACGACCTCGCCGCCCTCGTCCACGGTGAGCGCGTGCGCGCCGAGCGCCACGTCGACCACCACGGCGCCGGTGCGCGCGGACCACACCGGCTTGCCGTCGTCCGCCGCGAGCAGCGCGACCCGATCCGCGCCGGCGACCACGACGCCCGCCGCGCCGACCGCCAGGTGCGCGACGTCCATCTTCGTGCGCCCGCGCCCCCCGCGCCACAACGGCAAGCCGCTCTCGACGTCCAGCAGGGTGAGCTGACGTGGGCGCAGGGGCAGCACGAGCCCGCGGGGCCCGTGCACGGGGTCGGCGAAGCCGGAGAGCGGGCTCACCTCCTCCGCGCCCGGCAGCAGCACGCGCCAGCGCACCGCGCCGTCGGGGCCGCGACGGGTCACGCCGTCCAGCGGCGCCCACGCCGTGATCACATCCCCATCGACGAAGCACGGCAGCGGCGCGCCACGCGCTGAGTAGGTGCCGGTCGGCCCCGGGCGCGCAGGGACGATCGGCGGCGGCGCCCGAAGCGCGTCGTCGATCCGATGCGTGGCTCCCCCCGACACCCGCACCAGCCCGAACTCACCCGGCGCGTCCACCCGATCCGTGAGCACGAGCAGATCCGCCCCGTCGGGGCTCGCCCACGCCCCGAGGGCGACCTCGGAGGGCGCGCCGACCCACACCGCCTCCCCCGACCGCGCGTCGATCACCTCGAAGCGATCGGGACCCGCCACCACGACCGACAGCAACACGAACGGCGAGAAGGGCACGGGCCGGAACAGATCGCCGCGCGACGCCTCGGGGAGCTCCCGCCGCCAGTCCACCACGCCATCTGCGAGCGCGATCCCGAGGATCTGGCCCGGCACCCACGCGACGGCGCGCCCCTCGCCCGCCGCGACGACGTGCGCGCCCGGCGCCTCCAGATCGAGCCGCCAGGCGGGCTCCGCGGCACCGCCCACGACCGCCCACAGGGCGATCAGTAGCAAAGCGTCTCGCACTCCGTGGCCGCGCGCTGACAGATCTCGCCGCCGGTCGCGCGCGACACGTTGCTCCACGCGCCGCCCGCGAGCGGCAGCGTCCACACGTCGTTGAGCAGCCCACAGTCGGACTTGCCGCCGAACACGATCAGCTCGCCGCGCCCCGTGATCGAGGCGACGCCCGCGTTGCGGCGCTCGGGCGCGTCGAGATCGGCGACCACGAAGTCCTCGGGGAAGTCGCAGAAGCCGTTGGCCGGCGCGTCGAGCACGTCCCCGACCTGCTGGCGCGTCCAGCTCCGCGCGCCGAGGTCGAACGTCCACACCTCGTTCGTGTTGCCGAGCGCACCGTCGTCGTGTCCCGCCCACAGCACGAGCCGGTCGCGCTCGCCGTCGAACAGCAGGTTGCCCCAGATGCGCCCGAGCGGCGCAGCGTCGGACCCGTCGTGTAGCGACGTCCACGCCCAGGTGTTCAGGTCGAGTGCCCACAGATCGCCGTAGAACGGGCCGAGGAACGCGTTTCGACCGCCACCGCCATACAGGTAGAGCGTGCCACCGTCGGCCGAGACCGCCGCGGCGTGGAACAGGCGCGGACGCGGCGCGGTGCCGGTGGGAGTCTGTTCGGCCCAGGTGTTCGTGCCCAGGTCGAGGGTCCACACGTCGCCCTGCGGCGAGAAGCTGGCCCCGTCGGTCGACGTGTTGCCGCCGTAGACGACCAGCCTGTCGCCGGCCACCACCGCGACGTGGTTCGTGCGCGCGGACGGCCCGCCGGTGGCCAGCGCGGTCCAGGTGTCGGTCGCGAGATCGAACGCCCACGCGTCGTCGCGCAGGGTGTAGGCGCCGGTCGTGCCCTCCCGAAACCGCCCGCCGTGGATGAGCATGCGCCCGCGCGCGGCGTCGAGCGCGGTGGCGTGCCGCCCGCGGGCCGGCGGCGACGTGGCGGGGGTCAACTCCTGGAACGCAGCGCAGTCACTCCAGTACGCCCACGTCTCGGCCACGAACTCGGTGCGCGCCATGCACTCCACCGGCGTGCCGTGGTCGCCGCCGAACAGCACCAGGCGACGCCGCGCGTCGTCCCAGACGCCGCCGACCTCGCCGCGCGGCGTGGGGATCTCGAGGTCGAGGCTCGCGCACTCGATGGTCGGCCGCGGACCGCACGCGGCGAGCGTGATCAACAGAGAGACGAGGCGCACGATGACTCCCTACCAGACCAGCTCGACGTCTTCCTCGGCAGACACCGAGCGGCCATCCTGGTCGGTGAGCGTGGCGCTGATGCGGACCACCTCTCCGCCCAGCGTCTCGGGCGCCTCGGTCTCGAAGATCAGGAAGTGGTTCCACGCCTGGAGCGTCTTCGTGCGCGGATTGCACCGCATCTGCACCCACGGCCGGGTGACGCCCACCTCGGCGTCGTCGAGGGAGGCGGCGAGCTCGGCGATCATCAGCTCGCGCGCGTTCATCCGCGTGGCCTCGAGCCCGATGATGACGTGGTAGCCACCCTGCGGGCCCATCACGATGTCGAGGCTGGGCGGATCGCCGTCGAGCGGCTCGAAGGCACGCTCGCCCGTGCCGAGCGCGAGCGTGGGCGGGTCGCCGTCGGGTGTGCACTCGTTGTCACAGCCGGGCGACCCACCCCACAAGGCAACGGCGCCGATCACGATCGTCATGCGCGAGGACATGCCCACGTTCCTACCCGAGGCACCCGCGACACGCCAGCCTCGACGCCCGCGCTGCCCGCGATCGCGCGAGCGCGAGGCCACGGCGCGCGGCTCGTCGCGCGAGCCTTTCCCCGAGAGGCACACACGCGGTAGGGTGTCCGTCTCCCGGAGCCCTCATGTCGACCACCGAGACCCTGGCAGGAATGCACCTCACCGGACGGCGCGTCGCCGGCCCCGGCACCGAGCTCGTCGAGCTCGAGTCCGAAGACGGCGTGCTGCACACCGCGATCCTGCTCGATGCCAAGTTCCGAACCCACGGGCCGCTGATCCAGGCCGTCGACCTCGCGCGCGGGTTCATGGAGTTCCCGATGGTCACCGGGCTCGTCGAGATGTCCCGGTTCGACCCGAGTGATGGCGCGCTCGTCTACCCCACCGGCAGCACGCGATCGCTCACCGAGGTGATCAAGTTCTACCGCGAGACGTCGGGCAAGTTCAGCAAGCGCGCCGCGCTCGAGCTGCTCTACCTCTCGGGGCAGATCCTGCAGGAGGCGTCCGAGACGGGGCCCATGCAGGGCGTCTACTCGCACGGCGACCTGAGCCCGTCCCGCATGCTGATCAAGGAGGACGGCGACGTCCAGATCATCGGCTACG
Source organism: uncultured Enterobacteriaceae bacterium (assembly GCA_964419905.1). Taxonomy (GTDB): domain Bacteria; phylum Myxococcota_A; class UBA796; order UBA796; genus JAFDJI01. The sequence goes on along the minus strand of CAYQSE010000096.1, from coordinate 1,086 downwards.
GCCTGCCGTCGCCCGAGGTGCTGAGCTGGACGGGTGGTGGGAAGGTCGAGCCCCACACCGAGTCGCTGCTCTACACCCCGCCTGAGCGGCTGCAGGCCGCCCCAGAGGACATCACCTCCGATCTCTACGCGCTCGCGTGCATCGCGGTCGAGCTGATCACCCAGAAGCCGCTGTTCAACGGCTCGGTCGACGAGATCCGCAAGGCGCACCTGAACGGCAGCGGCCCAGCGATGGTGCAGAAGCTGCAGCGCGACCTCGGCGCCCCGGTCGCCGACATCCTCCAGTACTGCCTGCACTTCGACCCGCGGAACCGCTACGACGACGGCACCGCGTTCATCACCGCGGTGGGCGAGCTGCTCGACGGCATCGCGGGCGGCGAGGGCCTCGAGGAGGCGGTGAAGCCGGTGCACGAGCGCAAGATCGGCCAGACGCTCCGCGGCGCGACGCCGGGCGGCACGAAGGTCAGGCCGGGCATGCCCGTCGCCGGCCCGGCGCGCGGCCGCTCCATCCGCCCGATGCCGACGCCGCAGGCCGCCCAGGAGGCCCAGCCTGCTTCCGAGGGTCGTTGGGGACGCGTCTCGCGCGGTCGGAAGGAGGAAGAGGAGGAGAAGGACGTCGTCGCGCCCGAGGAGGACGACGCGGAGACGCGGCGCCGCCGTCGTCGTCGCCGCACCACCGGCGACGACGAGCCCGAGGCGGTCGAGGAGGTGGCGCCCGAGCCCGAGGACGAGGACGACGACAGCGCGGCGGCGCGTCGGCGGCGCCGGCGCCGTCGCACCACCGAGGACGACGAGCCCGAAGAGGCGGTCGCCGCGGCGCCCGCCCCCGCGGCAGAGGAAGAGGACGAGGGCAGCAGCCGTCGACGCCGTCGCCGCAGCGAGCCGGAGCCCGAGCCGGAGCCGGAGGCCGAGCCCGAAGAAGAGCTCGGCCGGTCCCGCCGCCGCCTGCGCCGCTCCACCGACGAGGCCCCTGCGCCCGAGCCCGAGCCCGAGCCCGAGGAGGACGCCGGACGCAGCCGACGCCGCCGGCGCCGCTCCTCCGACGAGGCCCCCGCGCCCGAGCCCGAGCCCGAGGAAGACGCCGGAC
>CAYQSE010000095.1:0-19385 GCA_964419905.1 uncultured Enterobacteriaceae bacterium | reverse complement strand
GCTCGCGACGACCGCTGTCGGGCAGCCCATCCGTGGGCCGGCCGTCCCGGCCGGCTGTCAAGGGCCACCATCATGGGACCACCCTTGGGCCACAAACTATGGACCACCCCTCCGACAAGTCACGACCTTCTGGGCGCCAACTATGGACCACCGGGGCGCCGGCTTCGGCTCGCGACGACCGCAGTCGAGCAGCCCATGCGTGGGCCGGCCGGCCGCAGCCTCTGCGGACTCTGGAAGGTGCCGCTGCGAGCGCGAATGGCTGCTTCGCCTGCGCGCGGACCTGCGTCGCGCGCCGGCTTGGGCTCGCGACGACCGCTGTCGGGCAGCCCATGCGTGGGCCGGCCGTCCCGGCCGGCCGCGTAAGTCTCAGCGGAGGTGGGGGGGCATCGGCGTGTGCCGGTGCGGACGCCACGGTCGGGGCTCGCCGCGAGGGATCAGGGGGCGGAGGGAAGCTCGGTGGCGGTGTAGGCGCCGCGGCCGAGGGTGCCTACGCCGAGGAGCAGGGGCACGAGGCGGTGGTAGTTGGCGCCAAGCGCGTTGTTGGCGGCGAGCAGGCCGAGGGCGAGGCCGACCGGGCCGCCGAGGGTCGCGGCGAGGGCGCCGCCTCGGTAGGCGCGGCCGACCCAGGGCCCCACGCGCGGCACATAGGGGAGCAGGCGTCCGAGGGTGGTGCGTGACAGGGCGACGACGCCGCGCCCGGCGGCGAACGCGCCGAAGGAGCCGGTGGCTCCGCTCGCGTAGGCGGCGGTGCGCTTCCACGAGGGGACGAGGCGAGCGCGGACCTTCGGATCGAGATCGTTCAGCGCGTAGCCGCGTGCTGCGGCGTCGAGGAGGCTCGACATCGCTTCCAGACGATCCCAGGCGGACCCTTGGGGGAGGGCGCCGGCGATCTGGAGCTTGCTCGCGACGTGATCGACGATGTCGTCGAGGGAGGCGCGGTCGAGCGCGAAGCCGAGCGGGGTGCTGTAGTGCCACCACAGGGCGCGGGTGATCTGCGCGGCGTGGTCGCGCGCGACGGCCTCGTCGGGCGCGGGGAGATTTGCGGCGCGGAGCACCTGTTGGAGGGCGTCGACGGGATGTGCCGCCAGGCTCGCCTCGACCTCAGCTCGACCGATCCGTGTCATGACGCCTCCGAGTGCTCGGACCCCATCGCGCGCGCGGGGTTCCGGCGGGTGTACGTCGGAGGGGCGAGGGTTGTTTCAACGTAGGAGCGCGGACGGCGCAGCGCAACAGGGTGGGTCCGTGCGACAATGGGGTCATGGTGGCCTTCCTCACGTTGATCTGGCTGTCGCTCGCCGCGCGTCCCGCGGTCGCGGCCGGGCCGACCGCGGCAGCGCTCGGGGACGCGCTCGCCGAGCTCGCGCGCGTGGCGGTGCCTGCGGTCGTGCTCGTTCAGGTGGAGGACCGCGCCGCGCTCTGTCCGGAGCTCCAGGAGCTGTTCCAGGAGCTCGGGGTGGTGAGCGCGTGGCGTGGGGAGGGCGTCGGGGTGGCGAGCGGGTCCGGCGTGATCGTGTCGTCCGACGGTCGGGTGCTCACGAACGCGCATGTGGTGGAGGGGGCGTCCGGCGTGACGCTCGTGCTCTCCGATCAGCGTCGCGTCGCTGCCCGCGTGGTCGGCGTCGACTCGCGCACCGACGTCGCGGCGCTGCAGATCGTGGACGAAGGGCGCTATCCGTGGCTGCCGCTGGGTGACTCCTCGGCGGTTCGGGTAGGTGACCTCGTGCTCGCGGTCGGCAACCCGTTCGAGTTCCAGTCGTCGGTGACGCTGGGCGTGATCTCGGCCACAGGTCGGCGCGGACTCGATCCGCACGAGATCCAGGACTATCTGCAGACCGACGCGGCGGTGAACCCAGGCAGCTCGGGCGGACCGCTGGTCGATGCACGGGGGCGCGTGATCGGCCTCAACACCGCGATCTTCGCGCCGGGCGCCGAGCAGCACGCGGGGATCTCGTTCGCGATCCCGTCGAACCTCGCGCGTCGGGTGCTCGAGGAGCTCGACGCGCAGGGACGGGTGCCGCGCGGCTGGGTGGGCCTGGTGACGCGGTCGGTCGCGGAGGTGGATGGGGATCCGACGATGCGGGGCGCCGAGGTGCTGCGCGTGGTCCCGGGCTCGCCGGCCGAGCGGGCGGGCGTGCGGCGCGGCGATATCATCGTGTCGGTGGGGGGCGAGGCGGTGCCCTCGGAGAGCGCGCTGCGCACCCGTGTCCTGCTGGGCGAGGTCGGAGAGCCGCTGTCGTTCACGGTGACGCGCGATGGTCGTCGCGTGCCGCTCACGCTGATCACGGCCGAGGAGCGGGACGTGGCGGTCGGCATGGACGCCCTCCCGTCCGATACCGTGTTCTGGCAGGGCCTGTACCTCGCCGCCCCGTCCGATGCGCTGCGTGCCCGATTCGGCGTCGGTCAGGGGCGCGGGCTCCTCGTCGTACGGCTGGAGCCAGAGAGCGCCGCGGCGCGGCTCGGGCTCAAGCCCGGCGATCTGGTGCTCGAGGTCGCGGGACGCCCGGTGCGCGAGGGGGACGATCTCGAGGGGGCACGGAGCGCGGCGCGCGGCGAGGTGCTGGGCCTCGTGCTGGAGCGGAGCGGGACCCGCGCGTGGGCGGTGCTGCCGCGGTGATCACGCCGACTCGTCGTCCTCGGGCGTCTCGGACTCGGCCCTCGGTCCCGGGATGGCGTACGCCTCGCCGAACCAGCGCGACAAGTCCACCATCCGGCATCGCTCCGAACAGAACGGACGCCACGGTCCGGGTGGATCCGCGGGGAGGGTTGCGTGGCAGATCGGGCAGCGGGGCTTGCGCATCGGTGCGTGGAAGTAGCAGGGGAAATCCGAGGCGGCCAGTCCGCGACGCGGCTACCCCGGTCGCGGGGTGGCGTTATGGGGTCGCCCCAACACCCCAGAAACGGGAGCATCGCCATGATCAACAAGGTCATCCTCATTGGGAACCTCGGGGCCGATCCCGAGACCCGCACGACCCAGAGCGGCACGGTGGTCGCCAACCTCCGCATCGCCACCAGCGAGCGCCAGAAGGACGCCAGCGGCAACTGGGGCGATCACACCGAGTGGCACCGCGTGGTGTGCTTCGGGCGCACCGCCGAGAACGTCAGCCGCTTCCTGCGCAAGGGTCGGCAGGTGTACATCGAGGGCAAGCTGCGCACGCGCAAGTGGCAGAACAAGGACGGGCAGGACCAGTGGTCCACCGAGATCATCGGCGACACCATCCAGTTCCTCGGCAAGGGCGAGGGCGGCGGTGGCGGCGACTACGGTGGCGGCTCGGGCGGCGGCGGCGACTACAGCGGTGGCGGCGGCAGCCAGGGCGGCGGCGGCGGCTACGGTGGGGGCTCCGGCTCGGGTCAGGACGACGACATCCCGTTCTAGGTCGTGAACGGAGGCCTCCCGTGGGTGGCGCGCGCTGATGTTCGACGAGGTGGGAAACCCGCGGCGACCGCGGCGACGACCGACGCAGACCCTGACCTGGGTGGTCGGGGTCGTCACGCGCGGCCGGGTGCCGCGCGTGCTCGGTGTGCTGCTCGCCACCCTCGTGATCGGCCTCGGCCTCTACCTCAGCACCACCTATCGGGCCGCGCTCGACGCCGAGTGTCGATCGATGCCTGGCACGGATCCGACGATGGAAGAGCTCATCGCGCTGCGCGGTCGGGTCACGCTGTATCAGCAGGATCCGGCGCCCGGCGCGGTGCTCGCCCTGACCGGGCGCGAGCTGAGCTTCCTGTTCGGAGAGCGACGCGACTTCCAGATGCGGGCCGAGGTCCGCGACGATCGCGCCTTCGTCGACCTCGCGCTGCCGAACGATCGTGGCTGCTGGAACATCCGGTTCGCGGGGCAGGTGAGCGTCCGGCAGGGCGTGGTCGCGATCACGCCCGATGCGCTGGAGGTCGGCGAGGCCGACCTGTCGCGGTGGCTCGCGGGGCGCACGTGGGCGATTCCCGCAGAGCGTCTGCCCGACGCGGTGCTGGCCCGCACGGTGGAGAACACCGCCGCGCTCGACGTCGCGGACGGGCTCGTGCATGTACGCCTCTCCAACCGATGGGACGTGTGGTGAAGGCGCTTCTGCTGGGGATCGCGCTGTTGGGCGGGTGCAGCTACCACGTCCGGTTCGAGTCGCGTCCTCATGGGGCCTCGATGGCGCTCGACGACGGGCGCTCCTTCATCCTGCCAGCCGATGTGATGCTGCCTTGGCGGCCGCTCGCGCGACCGGTCGCCACGTTCGAGGCGGAGGGCTATCGTGGGCTCGAGGTCCGCATCGGCCCACGACTCGTGCGCGGGCTGGACTACGTGACCGACCTCGTCGTCAACCCGGTCGAGGCGTTCGGTGACGTGCCGCGGCGCGTCATCACGATCCACCTCGTGCCCGAGCATGGTCCGGTGGGCACCTGGCGGGGCGAGGACGTGCCGTAGCGGACGTCAGGCGCGCCGCGCGCGTGCTGCGGCGACGAGCGCGTCGTAGGGGCGCAGATCTCCGAGCAGCTCGGGATGCCACTGGACACCGAGCGCGAACGGGTGCGTGGGGTGGGCCACCACCTCGATCACGCCGTCGTCGGACCACCCTGCGGCCACCAGCGCGCCGGGCTCGCGCACGGCCTGGTGGTGCGTCGAGTTGGCCTCGACCTGCTCACCCAGCCACTGGCTGGCCGGTGGGACGACGCGGATCCGATGCCACGCGGTGGCGGGATCGGTCGGCTGCTCGTGCGCGAGGTGGGCGGCATCGGCAGGGGGCAGGTCCTGGATGAGCGTCCCGCCGGCTGCGACCGCGAGCGCCTGCATCCCGCCGCACACGCCGAGCACGGGGATACCGTCTCTCAGGCAGGCTCGCGCCAGCCCCAGCTCGGTGTCGGTGCGATCCTCCTCGACGCGGTCGATGCGGCCCGTGGGGGTCTCGCCGTAGTGCCGTGGGTGGATGTCGAACGCGCCGCCGGTGATCAGCACCGCGTCGGCGAGCGCGAGGAGCCCGTCGAGATCGGGTGCGCCGGGCGGCACGAGCAGCGCGGACGCGCCGGCGCGGTGCACGGCGGCCACGTACGCTTCGCCGATCCACAGACGTGTGCGCGGGGGCCTGGCCAGTGGCCTCGCCGAGGGCGGACCGTCGCCGCGGTCGGTTGTCACGAGCACGATGGGTCGTATGATGGGCCCCCGAACGGAGGCGACCATATCACCCGTCGAGGCGTGGCCGCATCGCGCGCTGGCGCAACGTCCGACCCCGCTGACCTTCCTGGAGCGCTTCTCGTCCTGGATCGGCGCCGAGGTGTGGGTGAAGCGCGACGATCTGACCGGGCTCGGCTTGTCGGGCAACAAGGTGCGAAAGCTCGAGTTCCACCTTGGGGCGGCGCTGGAGGCGGGCTGCGACGCGGTGGTCACCTGCGGTGGCGTGCAGTCGAACCACTGCCGCGCCACGGTGCTGGCGGCGCGCCGGCTCGGGCTCGAGCCCACCGTCGTGCTCCGCGGTGATCCGCCCGATCAGACGGACGGGAACCTGCTGCTGATGCGGCTCGCGGCTGCCCGCGTGCGGTTCTGTGACGCGACCGCCTACGGCGACCGCGGCGCGCCGGTCCTCGCCGAGGCGGCGGATGCGCTCCGTGCGGCGGGGCGTCGTCCGTGGGTCATCCCGGAGGGGGGCAGCGACGCGGTGGGCGCGCTCGGGTACGTCCGCGCCGCGGAGGAGGTCGCCGCGCAGTCGCCGGCCCCGTTCGACGCCGTGGTCGTCGCCGTCGGCTCGGGGGGAACGCTCGCCGGACTCGCGGCGGGCCCGTCGATCGGTCCGCTGGTCGGCGTCGCGGTGTGCGACGACCGGACGACGTTCGAGGGCATCGCGCGGCGCATCGGGGCAGACACGGCCGCCCGGCTCGCGCGGCCGTTCGATCCGGACCGGCTCCGGGTCGTCGACGACTACGTCGGGCCGGCCTATGGCGTGGCGACCGAGCCCGTGTGGGCGCTGATCCGGCGCATGGCGGCCACCGAGGGGCTCCTCTTCGATCCGGTCTACACCGGAAAGGCGCTGCATGGGCTCGTCGAGGAGGTTCGTGCGGGCAGGCTCGGGGGACGGCTGTTGCTGTGGCACACGGGCGGCGCGTTCGGGCTCTTCGGTCGGGGTGGCGAAGCGCTGCCCGGAGGCGGGGCTTGAGCGGCGTCGGGGTGATCAGCAACCCGCGCTCGCGACGGAACCGGAAGAACCCAGGCCTCGCGCGCGAGCTGACCTACGTGCTGGGGGAGCGGGGCGAGCACCACGCACCCCGCGATCTGGACGCGCTCCAGCACGCGGTCGAGCGGTTTCGCACGCACGCGATCGACGTGCTGTGCGTGAACGGGGGCGATGGCACGCTGCACCGCGCGGTGACCGCGCTCACCCGGGTCTACGGTGACGCGCCACTGCCCCGCATCGCGCTGCTCCGTGGCGGCACGATGAACACGATCGCGAACGGGGTGGGGGTGCAGGGGCGACCGGCCGAGATCCTCGACTACGTGGTGACGCGCTACCACGCGGGGGAGGCGATGCCCACGACCCCGCGTTGGACGATGGCTGTCGACGCGTCGCACGCGGGCTTCCTGTTCGGGACCGGCTTGCAGGCTGCGTTTCTCGAGGAGTACTACCGAGGCGGCGAGCCGACCCCGATGAAGGCGGGCTGGGTGCTCGGGCGCGCGGTCCTCTCGGCGGCGGTGCAGGGGCCGCTCATCCAGCGGCTGTTCCGCGCGCAACCGATGGAGGCCTACATCGACGGGGTACGCTGGCCGCGCGAGGCGTGGATGAGCGTGGCGGCAGGCACCGTGGACGGCATCGGGCTCGGGTTCCGTCCGTACTTCCGCGCGCTACAGGAGCCCGGGAAGATGCACGTCCTCGGGTTCGCGTGCTCGGGCCTCACCGTGGCCAGGGAGCTCCCGCGGATGTACCGGGCGCAGGCGACGCGCAGCCCGAACATCCTGAGCGACGTCAGCACGCACCTTCGGCTGAGCTCGCCTGAACCGATCGGTTATATGATCGACGGCGACTTCTACGCGGGCGGCTGTCAGGTAGATGTCCGGATCGGCCGCAGGGTGGACTTCATCGTCCCTGGCGCGTAGCATGGCGTCGACTTCGCACTCCAGGCACGGCCATGCGTAGCTTCGACATCCCCGCCTTGATCCGCGTCCTCATCGAGGAGCGCGACGTCGCCCGCCGCTCGGCGGCCCACCGCGAGCTCGCCCGCCGCGCCGCGGCGCAGGACGACCTGCCCAAGGCGGTCTGCCATTACCGCGAGGCGTTCGCCCTCGATCCGACCGACGAGGTGGCGCGCGAGGCGCTGCAGCAGCTCGGGCCTCAGGCGGCTACGCGGCGCGGAGGTCTGTTCGGAAGGTTGGTGCGGGGCTTCTCGTTCAACCGCGCTACGGCCTGAGGACGCGTCGACGCGGCCTCAGGGCAGCACGACGTCCTTCTCCTTGCGCGTCTTGGCGCTCAACCCCTCCTCGGCGAGTCGTGCGCGCTGACGCTCGGCCCACGCGTCGACCTCCGCCGCGTCCTTCACCGGCTCGGACGTCGCGATCACGGGCCACGCGCCGTCCGTCGTGCACTTCAGGCGCGGACGGAACGCGCGCATCGGCTCCTCGATGTCACCGAGGATCGCCCAGCGGCGTGCGGGCTCCATCACGAGCGCGTAGTGCAGGATGGCCTGCCCATCGCACCGCTCGACCGACGCGGCACCATAGAGCAGGCGCCCGGCCTCGGTGACCCGATCGGGGTAGACGCGACGGAGCAGGAGCGCAGCGGCCTCGACCGCGCCGGCGTTGTACAGGCGGTCGGCGACCATCGCGGCCTGCTCGGGCGCGACCTCGTTCGCGATCGCCACGAGGGCTTCTTCGAGCTTCGCCTGGTGCTCTGGCGAGGGCTTCTCGCCCAGCGTGCGCGGGCGGATCGCCTGCTCCATCTTCTCGATGAGCATGTTGAACGGGCCGCCGGCGAGCGAGGACGCGATGGCGGCGCGCTGCAGTACGGGCAGCGCGTTCACGCCGTTGTGCTGCACCCAGGCCTCGGTCACCGCGTTGTACTTCTCGTCGTAGAGGGACGAGGGCGGCGCGGCGACGATCGACTGAATCCACTCGAGCAGCGGCGGCGCGGTGCAGGTGATCAGCGCGTCGTCCCATGCGACGAACTGGATGTCGCGCAGACCGTAGTAGGCGCCCTGCAGGAACTGGACGACCTGCGGATGCTCCGTGCAGCTCGCGCCGACTGCCTTGGAGATGGCATCGCGCTGGCCGTAGTCGCGGATGCCGTCCATCATCGTCCACACGGGGCTGTAGACCTGATTGTCGATGGCGACGAGCGCCAGGGCGACTCCGGTCTGGACGTCGGTGGAGCGCCGCATGAAGCCCGAGAACGTGCTGTCGGCGACGGTGGTGTCGCACGCGGCCACCTCGGCGAACGCCTTCACGAGCGCCTCACCCGTCGCGGTGTCGCCCTTCGCGACTGCGCGGTCGCAGGGCCCGGCCAGGGCGAGGGTGGGGACGAGGGCGGCCAGCACGGCCAGCGGGAAGAGGCGAAGCATCGAGGTACTCCGTGGGTGCGATCGACCGGGACGTGACCCAGCCCAGACCCGCGGCCCGGGCGAACCTTCCAGGGCGCACGTGGACGACGCGTGGTTATCGTGATTGTTCCGGATGCGCCTCCTCCAGGGCATGCGAACCGGCGTCCTCGATGCGCTCCCGCAGCGCGGAGTCGAACTGATCGGCGAACCGCCCCTCGAGCAGCCGGGCTCGAACGCGCCATCGCCGTGGCCCCGTGGGGTCGCGCATCAGCACGGGCTCGTGACCGGGCGCGATCAGCGGACTGAGCAGCGTGGCCTCGAACAGGCGCTCGCGGATGCGCTCGGGGGATGCGTCTCCGGGCACCTCGAGGACGACCTCCACCAAGGGCCAGCGGTCGACGTCGGTGGTGAGCGGTCGATCGAGGAGCAGGCGGTTGGGGACCTGCACCTGGCGCCCCATTCCGTCGCGTAGCCAGGTGGCACGGAGCCCGATGCCTTCGACCACCCCGCGCACCTCGCGGGTGGCGATCCATTGACCCAGGCGGATTCGGCCCTCCAGGGTGAGGGTCACGCCCGCGATCAGGTCGGGGAGGACGTCGCGCGTCGACCAGCCGATGGCGACGGCGACGGTGACCACGATGAGCGGGAGCACTGGCGCCAGCGATCGGGGGAGGAACGCGGCGACGACGCCCAGCGCGGTGAACAGCACGAGCACGCGCAGCGCGAGCTGGATCGCGGCGGCGGCGCGGGTGAGCACCCCATGGGGCTGCAGGCGGCTCCGGATGCCCCCGGCCCAGATCGACGCCAGCGCCGCGACCAGGGTGACGACGAGCAGGAGCACGCCATTCTGGAAGCCGCGCATCGGGAGCCACGGCAGCAGCCGGTCCGCCATGTCGAACGCGACCACGGGCTGAACGACGGACGGGGGGGGCGGTTCGGGCGCCAGGAGCGGGAGGAAGGACGGCCAACCGGTGAAGTCGTCCGCAGTGTTCACGTGCGGTGCCGGTGGTGCTGCGCTCGGAACGGGGAGGGGTGTGGGTTCGGGCGCTGGCTCGGGTGCGGGCGCTGGCTCGGGTGCGGGCGCTGGCTCGGGTGCGGGCGCTGGCTCGGGCGCCGGGGGAGGCTCGGGCGTGGGCGCCAAGACGGGCTCGGGCACGGGCTCGGGCACGGGCTCGGACACGGGTTCCGGTGCCGGGGAGGGCTCCGCGGCGTCGCTCGGCGGGGTCTGGCCCAATGCGATCGCGAGCAGGAGGAGCGCAGTGATCACTCGAGCCATCCCCGGTCTCGCAAGACCCGACGCAGCGGCGTCAGCAGGTGGGGGGCGACGCGGTAGGTGCCCTCGTTCTCGTGCAGGATCCCGAAGTGGGTCAGCCGTGTCAGGTGCGCGCGGGAGGTGGACTCTGACGTCCGGAACAGGTCCGCGTGCAGCGCTGCGGTGATCCAACCCTGGCGGAGGATCTGGCCCAGCGTGAGCAGAACGTCCTCGGACAGACGCGCGAGCGCGCCAATCGGCGGACGCGGCACCGGGCCGACCTTCACGACGCCCTCGTTGGCGTCGACCTTGCGGATCGACGCCATCCAGTACGAGAGCGCGTCGTGGATGACGCCCTCGGTGGCCTGATGCAGCGTCTGGAACCAGGCGTCGCGCTGCCGCGTCTCCTTGTCGCGTCCACGCGTCAGCAGGTGCTGGAGCTGCCACCCGAGGTCGGCCTCGGCCTCGAAGCGGAGCTGGTAGCCACTCATCGCGTGCCGGGCGAGGATCGCCGCCTGAAGGTCGCTCGGGTCGAGCGCTCGGAGGTGGATGACCTCGGGGAACGCATCCTCGAGCGGCGCCGCGGCGCTGGCATAGCTCCACACCGACGACGACGCGCTGACCACCCAGTACACGCGACCCGCCGTCGCGATCACGCCGTCCACCCAGCGTCGAAGCGGTGCGAAGCCGCCCGGGCGTGTGGAGAACAGCCACTTCAGGCCGTCCATGAGCACCAGCTCGCCGCCAGCGAGCTCGGCCAGCCACCCCTCCACCTCGGCCAACGTCACCGGCGCCTTCGGCTCGATGCGGATCGTCTTGAGCCCCGGCAGGCCGCGCACCACGGCGTTGACCACCGCGCCCTTTCCGACGCCGTCGGCACCGATCATCGCGACCGAGCGGCCCCGGCCGGGCCCGCCGCCGGTGAGCGCGCGGCGCGCCCGGGCGATCTCGTCCTGGCGCCCGGTGAGGAGGTCGCCTGCCTCCAGCGCCTGATCCGAGAACAGGCGCCGATAGACCACGGGGAGCTTCCCCGGGTCTCCGGGGGCCGAGAAGGTGTCGGGTGTCGGCTCCGCGCGCCGCTGGGGAAGCGGGACGCCGAGCGCGTCGCGGACGCGGTCCAGGCGATCTTGTCCGACCGCCGCGACCGCCGCGTCCTCGATCCGCCCGATGCGGCGTCGCACGCCGCTACTCCACGCCTCGGCGCCCTTCGCGAGGCGGCTGCTCCCCGCGCGCTCGCGGAGGAGCTGGAGCCGGAGCTCGGTGACCCGCCCGTCCACGAGCTGCATCCGGAACTGACCGAGCCCGCCGAGCACGGCCTCCCGCACCCCGTCCTTGGCCTGGTTCGGCCAGGCCTCGGCCTCGGTTTGGATCGCGTCGAGCCTGGCGCGGCTCCGCCCGAGGGCGCCCAGCAGCATCTCGGCACACAGCGCGCGTGTCTCGGACGAGACCCGCTCACCGAGCAGGATGTCGAGCTCCGCGCCCGCGAGCTCCACGTTGAACGCCACCACGCGCTCGAGCTCGTCGAGGGTCCGCTCCAGGCGCTCCGTCCCTTCTGCCAGCTCGCGAGCGAGCGTCATCAGCCCGCGCGACACGGTGGACTCGATGTAGGCGAGGGTGAGCTCGCGGGTGGGGACGGTCGCGGTGCTCGGGGCCTGCGGGAGCGACCGCTCGCCCGCCAGCATCCGGCCGGTCGGCACCGTGTAGCGATCGGTGAGGCGCCCGGCCTCCCGGAGCAGCTCGTCGAGCAACGGCGCGATGGCCTCCTCGTCCGCGAGGTAGGCACGGAGCTGATGTGCCGCCTGCGAAGCCTCGGCGACGACGCGCTCGAGGGGCTCGGCCACCTCGCGGAGCTGCCCGGCCATCTGATCGCCGGGGGCGTCGCCGTCGAAGATCTGGCCGAGGCGATCGAGCGTGATCGCGAGGCTCGCCTGCACGCGCTCGATCTGGGTGGGGCCGCGCCCGCGCACCATCCGCTTCAGGTGGCTGCCGTGGCGATCGAGAGCCTGCTTGATTCGACCGTCGAGGCCGATCAGCTCGAGCTCGAGCGCGAGGGAGGCGTAGGTGGCGGCGTTGCCGTTGCGGCTCTCCGTCAAGCCCGCCGTCAGCACACGCTGGGCCTCGGCGCGTCGCGGGAACACGCGCGAGTAGCGCCGCGTGTTGTCGGGCAGATCGAAGGTGCCGAACACCGGGAGCTCTTCCTTGAACGCGCGCAGCGCCTGCCCCAGGGCGCCCGCTGCGCGCTGCGCGCCCTCTTGCACCCGGTGCTCGCACTCGTCGGAGGCCAGGCCGAAGGCCTCCTCGACGCTGCGCCGCGCGGCCTCCATCCGCTCCTCGAGCTGCTCGCGCCGCTCGGGTGTCGCGTAGAGGCTCTCGGCCTCGTTCGCGACCGTGTCGTAGATCGCCACGATCTGCTCGAACAGCGCGCGCGTGCGTCGCGCGAGGTGCGTCTCGCCGTTGACGAGCACAGCGGCGAGCGCCTCGAGGTGAGGGGGCGCCAGCCCGGCGAGGTGGTAGCGCGCCAGCGCCGCGACGTGAACCGCCCGCAGCGGTGGCTCCTGAGCGACCAGCCGGCCCCATTGGTCGCGCATGCGCAGCGCGCCGCGCTGGATGGCGAGCAGCGGGGACTCGTCGGTGCCCGACACGTAGCTCTGAGGCTCCCACGGCGCATCGAGCGTCTCGGGCAGCGCGTCGACGATCCGGTCCACCGCCTCGACCAGCGCCCACGGAGACCACTGCTCGCGGTTCAGGCGGGCGGAGCGATCGAGGACCAGCGCCCGCCATCGCTCCGCGAGCTCCGACTGCTCGCGCCTGAGCGCCAGCGCGGTCTCGGCCGGATCCTCGGCGGCGAGGACCTTGGCTCGGGCGCGTCGGTGGTGGCGCAGGAACTCGCGCCGCAGCGCGCGAAGGTACGCGGAGGCGCTGGCGCCGACCTCTGCCAGGGGACCCTGCAGGAGGTCGCGGATCAGCCCCTGGAGATCGCCCTCGAGCTCCCGCGTGTAGTGGAGGAGCCGCTTGGACGAGACGGCGGGCGGCGGCCCCCAGGGATCGGGCAGGTGTGCGGGTGCCGCCCACGGCGGGGGCGTGAGGGGCTCCTCGACGACGACGGGCTCGGTCGGGCGCTCGGGACCCTCCGCGCCGCGCTGCTCTCGTGCGAGGTGGATGCCGAGCTGGAGGGCGATGGGCCCGAGGAGCTCGTTGAGGACGATCGATGCGATGATGACGGTCGCGACGGTCTGACCGGCTTCGCCCCAGGTGTCGCCGATCAGGGTCGCGAGGGTGAGGGCGACGCCCGCCTGCGCGATCAGGCCGAGCCAGGCGTGCCGGGACACCACCGCGGGGGCGTGCGCGAGTCGGGCGCCTACGCCCACGCCGAGCCTCAGTGCGGCGGCGCGGATCGCCGTGAGCGCGAGCGCGTAGGGGAGTGCGGTCGCGAGCAGGTCGAGCCTGAGCTCGGCCCCGGCCATCGCGAAGAACACGACGTAGACGGGCATCGACAGGCGGAGCACCGCACCGTGCAGGGTGTCGCCCTCGGTCGACGCGTTCGCGACGACGAAGCCGGCTGCCATGAACAGCAGCAGCGGATCGAGCCCGAGGCGTCCGGCGAGGAAGGTCGCGCCGACGATCGTGCCCGCGAGGAACAGCAGGTTCTCGGCGCGCACGAAGCGGAGGTAGAGCGAGATGAGCGCGCCGACGCCCACGCCTGCGGCCATCGAGCCGACCACGTGCTGGAGCAGGAACGCACCGACGGGGCCTTGGGTCGTGGAGGCGCCGAGCGACGGTGCGGCCACGACCCCGACGATCGCGAACAGCGCCACGACGAGCACGTCGGTCAGCACGACGGCGGAGAGGATTGCCCGGGTCATCGGCCCGCGCGCGCCTGCGCCGCTCGTGACCGCGACGGTGAACACTGGCGAGCCCGCGAGCACGACGATCGCGAACAGCGAAGCGAGCGTGGTGCGCTCCGCCGGGCCGAGCGCGGCGAGCGAAGGCAGCGCCAGCGCGGGGATGGCGCCTCCGACGGCGAAGAAGAACGCGAGCGCTGCCGCCCCCACCGCGACCACCTGTCCGCCCATCACCCCGGCGAGTGTGCGTAGCTCGTCGCGCAACGCGCCCAGCCGCAGCGCCCCGCCCGCAGTGAGCGCGATCAGGGCGATCGCGAGGGCGTCGACCGCGCCGAGCCGTCCGATGAACGACTCGCTGAGCAGCCCGTCGTCGAACGGCCGGATCTGCCAGGCCGCGGGCAGGCGCTGCGCGATCCACGGCCCGAGGAGCAGACCGCCCGCCAGGTAGCCGGTGACCGGTGGCAGGCGCACGACGCGGACCAGCTCACCCAGCGTGTATCCGGTGAGGATCACGAACCCGAGCGCGAGCATCCCGCTCGGGCCGGCCTCGCTCGCTGGCGCGGCGAACCGATACAACAGGGCCATGCCGGCCACGAGGAAGCCGACGATCAGCGCCTTGCGGATCGGGTCGACGGGCTTGTTGGTGGAGCCTTCGCTCATGGGATCCCGGGCGCGCTACAGCGCGCGTGGCTTGAACATCTTCGAGACGGTGGGTCGCGCGGCGGTGGTGGTCAGCACGATCACGGTGTCGCCCACCGCGACGGTGTCCTCGCCGCGCGGGATCAGCACCCGATCCTTGTGCAGGATCGCGCACAGCAACGAACCGCGCGGGAAGTCCATTCGGCGAACGGGGACGCCGATCACGCGGCAGCCTTCCTTGACCACCAGCTCCAGCACCTCGGCCTGCCCGCCCTCGAGGATGGTGAGGCTGCGCACCTCGGTCTGGCGGACGTAGCGGAGGATGTGGTCGGACGCGACGACGCGCGGCGACAGCGCGACGTCGACGCCGAGCTGCCGGTAGATGTCCTGGTAGTCGGGGCGATGCACCAGGGCGACCGTGCGCTGGCTGCCGGCCCGCTTGGCGAGCAACGCCGACATCAGGTTGATCTCGTCCTCGTGGCTCGCGGCGACGAACAGGTCGTAGCGCCAGACCTCTTCTTCACGCAGCAGGTTCAGGTCGGTGCCGTCGCCGGTGACCACGGTGACGCCGGGGAGCTGCTGTGCCAGCTCTTGCGCGCGCTCCGGGTTGCGCTCGATCACCATCACCTGGGCGCCCTCGGGCGCCAGCAGATCGGCGAGCGCGCGCCCGACGACGCCGCCGCCGACGATGCACACGCTGTGCGCCTCACGGGCGCGGGTGAAGGCGTCCTCGGCCTTCTCCATGTGCTCGGGCGTGCCGATCAGGTACACGCGATCGCCAGGCAGCAGCACGTCGGCGCCCCCGGGCACGAAGAGCTCGCTGTCGCGCACCACGGCGGCCACCAACGTCTGCGGCGGCAGCGTGACCTTCGCGAGCGGCTTGTGCAGCAGCCGGCTCGTCTCGTCGAGCTCGAGCTGCACCAGCTCGATGCGCTCGTTCGCGATGTCGATGACCTCGAGCGCGCCATGGGAGCGCGCGATCTTCGCGATCTCCTCGGCGATGAGCACCTGCGGGTTCACGACCACGTCGACGCCGAGCAGGTTGTACTGCACGCCGCCGACCATGTCGGACCACGCGTCGCCCTGTACGCGGGCGATCGAGCGCTTGCAGCCCATCCGCCGCGCTGCGAGCGCCGCGATCAAGTTCACCTCGTCGTGGTCGGTCACCCCGACCACCAGGTCCGCGGTCTCTACGCCCGCCTGGCGCAGCACCTGTGAGCGGGCGCCGTAGCCTTGCAGCGTCATCACGTCGTGGTGCTCCTCGACCCACTTCACCGACTCCGGATCGTTGTCGATCGCGACGACGTCGTGCCGCTCCCACTCCAGCATGCGGATGATGTGGCGACCGACCTGGCCGAGCCCGATGACGACGACGTGCATGCCCTACCCTCCGGCCTCTGCGCGGGCCTCGTCACGGAGCTCGCCGGCATCCACCAGCAGGCCCTTGAGCATCCTCGGCGCGATCAGCTCGTTGACGATCACGGCGACGAGCACCGCCGTATACGCCAGATCGACCGCCTCTCCCTCGAACACGAGCCGAAACGACAGCGCCATCGCCACGGTGACGTCTCCCTGGGACAGCATCCCACGGGAGAGGTCGCGGCGCAGTGGCGTGCCCAGCGCCCCGACCCAGCACGCCACCACCTTGGCTGTGGTGCGCAGCACGAGGAAGGCTGCGACGAAGCCTAGTCCGGGCAGCAGCGGCACCGGCCGCCACATCGCGCCCGCGAACACGAGCAGCAGCAGCGTGACCGGACGCCTCGTGGGCGTCAGCGTCTCGCGGATGCGGCGCCCGGCGGGGCTCGTGTTCACGAGCACGACGCCGAGGACCAGGTTGACCAACAGGACGGAGAGCTCGAGAAAGTACGCCGCGCCCGACGCGAACACGATGATCCCGACGAGGGCGACGAAGCGCTCGTCGTCCGAGTCCGTGCGCGAGATGAACGCCGAGAACAGCAGTCCGAGCGACGCGCCGAGGCCGAGCGTGATCAACAGCCAGTCCGACGCGTTCGGCGGCGCGGCGGTCGCGGTCTCGCCCTGGTGGTAGACGCAGAACAGCGTGCCGAACGCCGCGATCGCGGCGACGTCGCTGATCAGCGCGGCCCGAGCGAGCATCGGCAGCGTGGGGTCGAGGGCGCCGTATCGACGTCGGAGCACGTCGACCGCCGACGCAGAGCCGGCGGCCGAGGCGGTGCCGAGGAACACCGAGGCGAGCCACGCGTCCTCGCTCGTGACGACGCCGAACCAGCCCGTCTCGAACAGCCCCCGCGCAGCGATCGTGACGAGCGCGCCGGTGCCGAGCGCGTCCGCGATGCCCAGCCGCGTCGCGGCGGCGCGCGACGGGCCGTCCTGGCCGAACAACAGCTCGGTGCCGTGCACCAGGCCGACCCAGCCCGCGCCGAGGGCGACGAGCGTAGCGAGCGCCGCCCGGTCGTCGAACCCAGGGAACGCCGCGAACGCGGGCCCGAGCAGGGCACCGAGGAGAATGAACTCCACGCCGGTCGAGAGCAGGAACCGTCGCTCGAGTCGGTCGATGACGAAGTGCGCCAGCAGGTAGGCGGCGCCTACACCGAACACCAGCAGGACCAGGGCGGACAGCTCTCCGGCGTCGTTGGGCATGGGCAGGCTCACGACTTCCCGCGGATCGGCCCGCCGACCGGCCAGTCGACCGGGTGACTCGGCCGATAGCCGAGCACCTCGCGCGCGCGCGTCCCGTCGAGCACGAGGCCGTAGTGCATCCGCTTGCGGTTGATCCCGTACTCGAAGTTCGAGCCGGTGGCCCAGTGGCGCAGCGTGTACAGCGGGCGGATCACGCCGCTCGGCAGCGGCAGCGCGGGTGTCCCCCACTTGTGCATCGCGCGGGACAGCGGGAGCGTGTCGAAGCCGGGGATGTTGAACACGCCCTCGCCGTGTCCGTGCGTCGCGAGCTCGATCGCCTCGACGAGGTCGGCGATGGTGGCCACGTTCACCATCGGATCGAAGCCAGCGGGCCGCAGCGCGACCGGCGCGTTCAAGAAGTCGAACAGCTGACTGCCGGTGCCGGGCGCGAGCGCCTCGGCGCAGCGCAGCACCACGATCTCACAGTCGATCAGCCCCATGCGCGTGCACGCGGTGAGGTCGGCCTCGACGCGATCACGGACGTACTGCGGCTGATCGGGGCTCATGCCGAGCGGGTGATCCTCGACGACGAGCACCGGCAGATCGAGGCTCACCTTGTAGACGACCGCGTCGCTCTTCAGCACGAGCCGCCGGATCGACGGGTGACGATCGGCGAGATCGAGGATCGAGCGCAGCGCCTCGACGTTCTGCTGATAGACCCGTCGGCCCTGGTCGTAGGAGGAGCGGTGCTCGGCGAGGTGCACGACGCACTCGACCTCGAGGTCGCGCGCTGGACCGAACAGCAGCTCGCGCACACGGCGCGTCTGGCGCAGGTCGACGCGCATGTACGTCAGCCTGCTGGTGCGCGTGAACGGGAGCGCCTCGTCCTCGGGCTCGATGCCGATCGCGAGCACGTGGTCGATCCGCGTGTCGGCGATCAGGCTGCGCACGAGGCGCTCGCCGATCGGCGTCGTCGCCCCGGTGACCAGCACGGACATCATCTGAAGATGCCCTCCCGGGCGGCCAGCCCGCGGTCGAGCAGCCCCTGTACGGCGTCCTTCACGCGCTGCGCCGCCTCGCGGACCACCTCGGGATCGTCGGCGTCGGACGGGTCGTAGTCGCGGTCGAACCGCAGCGGCTCCCCGTAGTGGATGTGGTAGCGCACCGGCAGCGGCAGCAGCGTCGCGGTGATCGGGATGTGCGGGAGCGGACGCGGCGCGGGCAGCTTGATCAGCGTCGGGAGCTGCTCCTCGGCGCCGACCACGCCCACCGGGATCACCGGGGCCTGGTGGCGAATCGCCAGCTCGCAGTGACCGACGCGCCAGTCTTGCAGCTTGTAGCGATGCTTGAAGGGCTTCGAGATGCCGGGGACGCCCTCGGGGAAGATCATCAGCAGCTCGCCGGCCTCGAGCAGGGCCCGGGCGTTGCCGCGACTGCCGCTCACCACGCCGCAGCGCGCGAACAGCGTGCTCACGACGGGCAGGGACGACACGAAGTAGTCGGCCACCGGGCGGCACGGACGGGGCGGGTTGGTGTGACGGAGCACGTCGGTCCACACCATCATCCCGTCGAAGGGGAGCGTCCCGGAGTGGTTGATCGCGAGCACGCCGGGACCAGTCGCGGGGATGTTCTCGCTGCCGTAGGAGAGGACGCGGAAGTACCGCTCGTAGAGCGGCGACGCGATCACGTCGCCGAGCCCGATGAAGTCGGCGTTCATCCCGAAGATGTCGAAGCCGTGGCCCGCGTCGTGAAACACGAGGCGGTCGGCGCGGTCTTGGGCATCGGCACGCCCGAAGGCGCGGGTGATGGCGCGAGCGACAGCGGGAGGGAACGGCATGACCCGTCGGGTATACCCTCCCCCGGGCCTTCGCGTCAGGGTGGCGACGCGGCGGGCGCGGATGGGGGCGCGGTGCGCGCGGTGTTCAAGTCACTCGCGCGCGCGTAGCTCGCGGCGGCCCCACCGGGATCCCCGGCGGCGCGGAGCGCGTCGCCGCGCAGCACCCACAGCCATGCGGTGATGGGCGTGTTCGCCTGTGTACTGGTCAGTCCGCGGTCGGCCGCGTCCCGCGCGGGGCCGGGTGCACCGCGGTCGAGGTGGCGCGCGCACTCCTGCGCGGCAGCCACGACGGGATCGGCCGACGTCAGGGCGAGCAGCGCGTCACGGGTCAGCTCCGACGGGATGGCGCGCGCGCGCGCGCCGTCGAGGCCCGTCGTAGGAGCGGTCGGGGTCGCCTCGGGCGCCGCGGGCGCCGCGGCGCCCGACAGCTCGGCGCCGACCTGCTCATCGGCCGCGGCAGGCGCACGATCGCGCTTCGGTCGCGACAGGGTCGCGCTGCGTCGCGCGCTGGTCGCCTCGATCTCCTGGGGCACATAGGCAGCGGTGCTGTCGAGGGTGGACAGCGCGTCCGTCTCGACCGCCCGGGAGCGAGGCGGGGGCGCCGCGAGCTCTTCGTCGAGCGCGTCGTCGAGGTCCGCGACGGCGTCCTCGGCCTTGGCGAGGTCGGCGGGCGCCGCAGCGCCCGCGCCCGCGGTGAAGGACGGCTCGGCGGATG
>CAYQSE010000094.1:0-19720 GCA_964419905.1 uncultured Enterobacteriaceae bacterium | reverse complement strand
GGGCGACCGGCGCGGGCTCGGCGGGGCGCGGCGTGGGTGCGGTGGCGGGCGCGGTCGCCACAGCGGGCTCGGGCGCGGGCGTGGCCGCCGGCGCCGTCTCGGGCACGGACTTCGGCGCCGTCTCGGGCACCGGGGCCGTGGCGACCGGGCTGGGGGCGGGCGTCGTGCGTGGTGCTGCGGCGATCGTCTCGTCGACGGGGTCCGTGCGGCGCGCCTGCGAGCCGACCAGCGCGCCACCGCCGACCAGGCCGCCGCACACGAGCAGCATCACCACACCGACCGCGATCGCGCCGCCGATGTAGAGCCCGGTGTTGGAGCGCGGCCGCTCCCATTCGTCGTCGTAGGTCGTCTCGCGCTGCGACTTGGCGGGCGAGGGGGGCGGCGCCTTCGCGGGGGCGGGCGGTGGGGTGGCCGCCTTCTCGCGCGGCTTCGGGGGCGGCACCGAGGCCGCCAGCCCGCCGCGGGGCGCCTCGTGGACGGGCGGGGCGCCCATCGACGGCCCCACGTCGGTGGGGCGCTCATCGTCGATGCCCGGCTCGGGCGCCTGCGGTGGGCTCTTCTGGAACCACGAGGTGTGGTCGCTGGTCGGCGGCCCCGACGGGGACTCGACCCACGAGGTGTTTGGCGAGGTGTCGTCGCGCGCGCCGGGGTCGGTCGGCGTCGGGGTTTCCTCGGGGGCGATCGTCTGCCCCACCGGCTGCAGCCCGCCCCGCGCGGCGGCGACGAACGCCTGCGTGCTGTTCGGCTGATCCTGCGACAGGTCGGGCGAGGTGTCCTCGGGGGCCTCGTTCAGCGAGCGCGGGTCTCTCCCGGACTGCGCGAGGGAGTGCCGCAGGATGGCCGCGGTGTCCTCGAAGCCGGAGTCCTCCGCGAGCGGCAGCGGGGTGCGCCCGCTGGAGCCGCTGAACAGCGGCGCGAGGAACCGGGTGGTCTCCTCGGAGATGTGCGCGAAGGAGTAGCCCGCCATCAGGCCGCGGAGGTCCTCGCGCAGCACGAACGCGCGCTGGTAGCGGTGGCGCGGGTTGAGCGACAAGGCGCGGTAGAGCACCTTGTCGAGGCCGGGCATGACCTCCTTGATCTTGAGCAGCTGGGCGGTGACCTCGGCGCGGCGGACGCGGTGGATGGTCTGGAGGTTGGACTCCGCGCGGAACAGCGGCTCGAGGGTGAGCATCTCGTAGAGCACGCTGCCGAGCGCGAAGATGTCGGACGCCGGGCTGAGCGTCTGGTCGGGCTGGGTCTGCTCGGGGGAGAGGTACTCCATCCGCGTGGGCATCGCGCCCGACACGTTGGCCTTCGGCAGCGACGTGGGGGAGGGGGTGAGCCCGTAGTTGCCGACGACGAGCTTGCCGGACGCGGTGACGAACACGGCCTCGGGCTTCATCGCGAGGTGCAGGACGTGCTCGGCCCCGCTGGAGGTCCCGGGGCGGCCGTGCAGCGCCTCGAGCCCGTTGCACACCTGGGTGGCCAGGTTGAGGAACACGTTGTGCGGGAGCTCGGTGTGGTTCGCGATGCAGTGATCGAGCACGGCGCGAAGGTCGACCGCGTCGACCCAGTCCTCGAGGATGTACCGCTCGTCGCCGGCCAGGACGAGGTCGAGGATCGGCACGAGCGTGGGGTGCCGGATCGACTTCAGGTCGTGGACGCGGGCCTCGACCGCCGAGCGCGACGTCGGCTCGAGGAGCAGGAACGGCGCGATGTGCCGCACCACCACCTGCTTGCCCGCCGGCTCGTCGAGGATGCCGGCGAAGGCCTCGGTGACCCCGTCGGCCCCGAGCTTGCGCATCAGGGTGAAGGGACCGATCTTCTTGGGGAGCCGGAGCATGAACCACTACCCCCGTGCGCTGGTACTCGAAGCCGCGAGTGCTTGGAAATGGCGCGATGGTGACCGTGCAAGCATGGAAATTAGTGGGGAGATCCGGGTGCTGTCAATCGCGTGGAGCCCGACGAGCGCGGTCTCTTCGCGGTGTACGGTGACACGATACACTTTCGCGCGGTGTTACCGCCGCCCCACAGGAGCCTCGCGGGATGGTCAAGAGTTTGCGAATGCCCCGCGGAGCATGGTTTGCGCCGATCGTCGCGCTGCTGCTCGCGCAGGCCGGCTGCGCGGCGCAGACGATGGGGATCGTGCATCCCGCCGCGCCGCGCGGCGTCGTGCTCGACACGCCGCAGGGCGAGCGCTACCGCCTCGGGCTGCCGCGCGACGCGCATCCGATGCGCTGGCTCGACGGACACCTCGTCGAGGTCGAGGGCACGCGCATCTTCAAGCACCTGCGCGTCGAGGGATGGAGCGTGCTCGAGGGGCGGCACGGGCTGCCGGTGTGGGTCGGGCCGATCGAGGTGCGGGGGTCGCAGGTCGGGATGCAGGATCGCAACTCCGGCAGCTTCGTGTTTCTCGACGAGCGCGCGGTGCCGGTGCTCTCGCCCCACGCAGGGCGGGTCGTGCTCGTCGAGGGCTACGTCGAGGGTGCACATCGGATCCGCGTCGTTTACTTCAGGATCCTCGCTGACACCGAGGAGTCCCCGTAGCCCCATCGCGGAGGTCCATCGTGCCCCGTCGCTTCGCCCTCCTCTCCGTCTCCGACAAGACCGGTCTCGCCGCGTTCGGGCGCTCGCTCGTCGCGTCGGGCTTCACGCTGCTCTCGACCGGCGGCACGGCGCGCGCGCTCGCCGAGGCGGGCGTGCCGGTCACGAAGGTCTCGGAGCACACCGGCGCGCCCGAGATCATGGGCGGGCGGGTCAAGACGCTGCACCCGACGATCCACGGCGGCATCCTCGGCGATCGCGACGCGCACGCCGCCGAGGCCGCAGCGCACCACATCCCATGGATCGACGTCGTCGCGGTCAACCTCTACCCCTTCGAGCGCACCGTCGCGGGGGGCGCCGACCTCGCGGACGCGATCGAGAACATCGACATCGGCGGCCCGACGATGGTGCGCGCGGCGGCGAAGAACCACCGCCACGTCACCGTGGTCGTCGATCCCGCCGACTACGCGCGGGTCGGCGCGGCGATCTCGGCGGGCGGGGCCGATCCCTCGCTGCGCGCCGAGCTCGCGGTCAAGGCGTTTCGGCACACCGCCCGCTACGACAGCGTGATCGGCGAGTGGCTGGCGGCCCGGGCGGGCCTGGGCGCGTTCCCCGACGAGCGCGCGATCGGCCTGCGCAAGCTCGAGGACCTCCGCTACGGCGAGAACCCGCATCAGCGCGCGGCGTTCTACGGCGACGGCGATCCGTCGGGGCGCTCGCTCGCGCGCGCGGTGCAGCACCAGGGCAAGCACCTGTCGTTCAACAACCTCGCTGATCTCGACGGGGCGCTGCGCGCGGTGTTCGAGTACGACGAGCCGGCGTGCGCGATCATCAAGCACATGAACCCGTGCGGGCTCGCGGTGGGGCCCGATCTGGTCGCGGCGTTCGAGCAGGCGCTCGCGGGCGATCCCGTGAGCGCGTTCGGCGGGATCGTCGTGTTCAATCGCCCGCTGCCGCCCGAGGGCGTCCGCGCCGTGCGCACGTCGAAGGTGTTCTTCGAGGTGCTCGCGGCGCCCGGCTTCGAGGGCGACGCGCTCGAGCGCCTGGCCGGGCGCGAGAACCTGCGCGTGCTCGAGCTCCCCGCCGACTGGGCCGCCACGCGCCCGCCGGGTCTGGACGCGCGCCGGGTCCAGGGCGGGTGGCTGCTCCAGGACTGGGATCTCGGCGCCGAGATCACCTGGGAGATCCCGACGCGGCGCCAGCCCACGCCCGACGAGGCGCGCGCGCTGAAGTTCGCGTGGGCGGCGTGCCGCAACGTGAAGTCGAACGCGATCACTCTGGCGCGCAGCTTCGACGGTGGGGTCGCGCTCAACGGGGTCGGCGCCGGGCAGATGAGCCGCGTCGACTCGGTGCGGCTCGCGGTCGCCAAGGCGACACAGCCGGTCCCGGGCTGCGTGCTCGCCTCGGACGCGTTCTTCCCGTTCCCCGACGGGGTGCAGGTCGCCATCGACGCCGGCGTGCGGGCGATCATCCAGCCCGGCGGCTCCATCCGCGACGCCGAGGTCATCGCGGCGGCCGACGCCGCGGGCGTCGCGATGGTGTTCACCGGGGCGCGCCACTTCCGCCACTGAGGTTCCCATGAAGGTCGTCCTGGTCGGAGGCGGGGGGCGCGAGGCCGCCCTCGCGTGGCGCATCGCGAAGTCGCCCACGCTGACGCGGCTGTTCGTGGTGAACGAGAACCCCGGCTGGCCCGAAGGCACGGTGTCGGCGCCTGGGGATCCGGTCGAGGTCGCGAAGCGCGAGGGCGCGGATCTCGTGGTCGTGGGGCCGGAGGGGCCGCTGGCCGACGGGCTCGCGGATCGGCTCGCTGCGGCGGGCGTGCCGTGCTTCGGGCCGGTCGCGGCGGCCGCGCGCCTCGAGTCCTCCAAGGCGTTCGCGAAGGAGATCCTGGCGGCTGCCGGCGTCCCCACCGCCGAGGCCCTCGTGGTGCGGGGGGACGAGCCCGCCGACCGCGAGCGTGCGCTGGCGCGCGCGGCGCGCGGCGCGGTGGTGATCAAGGTCGACGGCCTCGCGGCGGGCAAGGGCGTGTTCGTCTGTCCGGACGCGGCGCAGGCGCGCGACGCGCTCGAGGCTGCCTGGAGCGGGCGGTTTGGCGCGGCCGCGGATCGGTTGGTGCTGGAGGATCTGCTGACCGGGCCCGAGGTGAGCCTGTTTGGTCTCACCGACGGGCAGCGCGTGGTCTCGCTCCCCGTGGCGCAGGATCACAAGCGCCTCCAAGACGACGACGAGGGGCCGAACACCGGCGGCATGGGGGCGTACGCGCCCTGCCCGTTGCTCCCACCCGAGGAGGCCGAGCGGCTGGTCCAGGCGATCCACGCGCCGGTGATCGCCGAGCTCGCGCGGCGCGGCATCCCCTACCGGGGCGTGCTGTTCGCCGGCTTGATGCTGACGCCTTCGGGCCCGCGCGTGCTCGAGTTCAACGTGCGGTTCGGCGATCCGGAGTGTCAGCCGCTGATGTGTCTGTGGGAAGACGACGTGCTGCCGTGGCTGCACGGCGCCGCCAGCGGGGCGCTCCCGCCGTCGCGTCCTCACTTCGCGCCGGGCGCGGCGTGCTGCGTCGTGCTCGCGTCGGCCGGCTACCCGGACACGGCGAGCGACGGCGTGCTGATCCCCGAGCCCGGGCCGCTGTCGGGGGTCGAGGTGTTCCTCGCGGGCGCGCGACGCGCTGACGACGGCGCGCTGGTCACCCGCGGTGGTCGCGTGCTCGGGATCACCGGCGTCGCGGGCAACCTGGCGGAGGCCCGGGAGAGCGCCTACGAGGCGCTCCCGCGCTGGCTGTTCCACGGCGCCCAGTGGCGGAGTGACGTGGGCCTCGGGGGCCTGCGCTGATCGGGTGGACGCGCGACACGCCCGCGGACGGTTTGGTCGTCTGGCAGCCGGAGCGCGCGTTCCGCTACGGCTCCGAGGCGTTCTGGCTCGTGGGTTTCGCGCTCGAGGACGGCCCGGTGGGCACCGCGCTCGATCTGGGCACCGGGAGCGGGATCGCAGCCCTCCTGCTCGCGCGCGCCGGCGCGGTCGCGACGGGGATCGACGCGCGGGCCGAGTGGGTGCCCGGCTGGGCGCGCTCGCTCGCCGAGAGCGCCGCGCACGCCACGCTGGAGGTGGCGGACGTGGGCCGCTACGACGCGCCGCGCGTCGACGTCGTGGTGAGCAACCCGCCGTACTTCCCGAAGGGGACGGGCCCCGCTGCGCCCGATCCGTGGAAGGCCGCCGCGCGCACCGAGGGGACCGCCTCGCTCGACGGCTTCGTGGCGGCGTCCACGCGGCTCGGGCGGCGCGCGTGCTTCGTCGTGCCCGTCGAGCGGGGCGCGGAGGTGGTGGCGTCGGCCGCCGCGCGGGGCTGGGGCGTGTCGCGCTGGGTGCAGGTCGGGCGCCGTCGCGCGCTGATCGCGCTGCGGCCGGGTGACGAGCGTGCCACGGCCGAGCGGGTCGACGAGGACGATCCGCGCGTCGCGGCCTGGGTGCGCCGGGCGCGCGCGGGATAGGGGCAGGGGATGCACCTCGACCTCTCGGTCCGGACCTGGCACCGCCTCGACGATGGGCTCACCGACGACGCGCTCGGTCGCCACTTCGTCGACCTGGTGCGGCGCGCGATCGATGGCGGCAGGGCCGCTGCGGCGGTCGTGGTCGTGCGCTCCGACCGCTTCGATCTGTTCGAGCTCGGGCCGGTCCTCTCCGAGGGCCTCGACGTGCGGATGTTCGTCGCGGCCCTCACCCGGATCGAGGTGGACTTCGCCGGTCCGGCCGAGGCGGTGGGCGTGATCGGCAAGTTCGAGGCGCGCAGCGGCGACGGGCCCGCGGTGCCGGTGGGGCTCGTGTTCCTCGAGTGGGGCGACTGCCGCTGGTGGCGGTGGCAGGCTCCGCTGGATCCCACGACCGGGCACATCCGCGACGACGTGTCGCTGATCTCGCGGGCCACCGACGGCGCGGCGCGGCCTGGTGGGCTCGGCGGGTGGTGGACCCTCGGGCGCCGCGCCGGGGTGCGCGGGCGGCTCGAGCCCAAGGAGCCGATCGTCGTCCACTGACATCCGGGGCGTCACCCGGGTATGGTGCCGGACCTGGGAGGATCGTCCGATGCGCGTCCCGCTGTGGCCGCTCGCCGCGCTGCTCGCGGCCTGCTTTGTCGCCCCGCCGACGGATGTGCGGCTCCACGCCGATCCCGGCTTGCTCGATCTCGCGCGCGCCGAGCTTCGCGCCGGCGTGCCCATGGCCTCGCTGCGGCTCGGGAACGTCGGGACGGACTGCGTGCGCGTCGAGACGGTCCATCTCGAGGGCGAGGCGGCGGACGTGTTGTCGGTGGCGCCCCCGCGCCCGGGTCGGGTGCTGCGGCCTGGCGATGTGCTGGAGCTCGCGGTGCGCGTCGAGCGCGCGCCGTTCCACACGATCTCGGGTCGCAGCGCGGTCGTCGTCGCCTACGGGGCCCCGCGCGGCGTAGACGGCTGCGGGACGGATGACGGCGCCGCGGGCGTGCTCTCCGTCCCGATCGTGGCCGGGCTGCCTGCGCTGTGTGACGCCGACGGGGACGGTCACCTCGCGCAGGTCTGCGGCGGTCTCGATTGCGACGACACCGATCCGGCGGTGCCCGCGCCGTTCGAGGTGTGCAACGGCGTCGACGACACCTGCGACGGGCGCGTCGACGTGGACGCGGTCGACGCGCCCACCTGGTACGTGGACGTCGACGGGGACGGCTTCGGAGACCCCGAGGGCGCGGTGGCCGCGTGCGAGCCCCCCGAGGGGCACGTCGCGGACGCCACCGACTGCGACGACGCGGACGCGCGCGTGTATCCGGGCGCGGTCGAGACCTGCGATGGTGTCGACGAGGACTGTGACGGCGAGATCGACGAGGGCTTCGTCCGCTACCGCTACCACCCCGACGCGGACGAGGACGGGTTCGGGGACCTCCTCACCAGCGTCTTCGCGTGCGCCGCGCCGCCCGGGCACCTCCGCGACGGGTCCGACTGCGACGACGACGACCCGGCGGTGAACCCCGACGCCGACGAGATCTGCAACGGCGTCGACGACGACTGCGACGGGCGCGTGGACCTCGATCCGGTGCGGGGGCCGTCCTGGTACGAGGACGGGGACGGCGACACCTGGGGCGCCGGGGCTGCGGTGATCGCGTGCGACCAGCCGGAGGGCTGGGTCGCGCGCCCGGGCGACTGCCGTGACGATCTGCCCGACGTGTACCCGGGCGCGCCCGAGTACTGCAACGACATCGACGACGACGGCGACGGCGGTGAGCCGATGCCCGACGAGGACCCGGGCGCGGCCGCGTACGGCCACGACCTCGACGCCGTGCGCGCCGGCCTCGCCGACGACGCGCCCGTCGACGGCACCCCCTACTTCGCCGACGACGACGGAGACGGGTACGGCGACGACGCGATCCGCACCGTGTCGTGCACGCCGGTCGAGGGCTACGTGACGCTCGGTGGCGACTGCGACGACGGCGACCCGGACGTGAACCCCGGGCGAGCCGAGATCTGCGACGCCGTCGACCAGGACTGCGACGGGCTGATCGACGATGGCCCCAACGTGTGCCCGTGTCCTGTCGTGCATCGGGGCGACAGCGCTTATGGCCTGTGCGACCTCGCCACCTCATGGGGCCTCGCGCGCACGGCGTGCCAGTCCGCGGGGTACGACCTCGCGTGGATCGACGACGCCGCCGAGGACACCTGGCTGCGTGGGCAGGTGCGATCCGTGTCGACCGGACCGTGGTGGATCGGGCTGAACGATCGCGAGACCGAGGGCCGCTGGGTGTGGGCGAACGGCGCCGCGCCGACCTACACCGGCTGGGCCGCCGGGCGACCGAACACAGGGCTCAACCTGCAGGATTGCGCACAGATCGGCAGCGTGAACGGCTGGTCTGACGCGCTCTGCCTGAACTTCCAGCCCTTCGTGTGCAAGGCCGCCCCCTGACGCCGAGCCGCTGCCCGGCAGCCGGGCAGCCCCTGTCTCTGCCGCGTCCGCCGAGCTTTACTGTGGGCCTTCCGACCTTTGTCGTGGGCCGGTCGGCCGGGACGGCCGACCCACGTCTCTGAATCGCTACGCGGCAGCCGGGCAGCCCCCTGTCTCCTTTGTCGTGGGCCGGCCGTCCCGGCCGGCCGTCCCGGCCGACCCACGTCTCTGAATCGCTACGCGACAGCCGGGCAGCCCCCTGTCTCAGCGGTGCCGGCCGTCCCGGCGAAGCGAGGAAGGTCAGGGGGACTGCTCGAGGCGGTGCGGGCTGAAGTCCTCGGCGGTGACCTCGGGGGAGTCGAACGCGATGCGCGTCGTGCGCAGCACGGTGGTCGACTCGAGCGCGCCGTCGCGCATCACGCGCACGACGAGTCGCCGCGCCGTCCAGATGCCGTCGACCTGCTCGGGCTCCTCGAAGCGGAGGTACTTGAGCCGCCGCCCTTCGCCGATCCAGTGCTTGGCCTGCACCGGCATCATGCGGGCCTTGCTGATCCAGTACAGCGAGCGCACGTAGCCGGTCTCGCTGGCGACGCGATCGTTTGCCGGGCGCGCCTCGATCAGCCAGCACGCCTCGCCATCGACGTCGACGTCCTGCTCGACCATCGTGTGCGTGTAGTCGGCCAGGTCCTGCCGCGTGATGTCCGCGTAGGTGAGGTCGCTGCCGAGGAACGAGCCGGTCTTTCCGGTGCTCGCGATGCGGGTCGCCTTCTTCAGGCTGGGCAGGTAGAGCCACTGATCGTCGGCGCGCCCACCGGCCTCGTAGTCCACCGACAGGACCGCGGTGCCCCGTACGTCCTCGGGCGCGTCGATCACGAACAACGACCGCGAGCCGTCTTCGAACTGCATGGAGCGCGTGCGCACGATCCGCTGGCGGGTCCGGCCGGCCTTGTCGGTCAGCGTCATCTCCAGCTCAGCGATCTGACGGTCGCCCGCGGGCCGCTCGTCCACCGCGCGCGCGATCGCCACGGCATCCTGCAGCGCGCCCTCGTCGGCGAAGGCCTTCGAGCACAAAATGCATGCGACAAAGAGGGCCGCGCCCCAACGAAATCCGATCGTCATCCCTCGCCCCCAGATGCGCCGTGGTTGCCCGCTCAACGGATGTCTACGTATACTGGCGATCGTCAGTCTGTCGCCACTGCTCGGGGGTTCTCATGCGTCCTGGTTCGTTTCTGACCGGTGTTTTCCTGTGCTTGCCGCTGGTCTTCTCCTGCAAGGAGGAGGCGGCGTCCCAGAAGGATCCGGGGTCGCTCGACGTCGCGATCAGCTTCGACGGGATCCAGCCGCCCACGCGCATCAACCTCTACCTGATCAGCGCGGACGACGTGCCGGACTGCGCGAGCGTCGGGCTGCGCCCCGGGGACGTGGCCGCCGAGGTCAAGCGGAGCCTGCCGTACGCCTGGCCGTTCACGACCGAAGGGGTGGTGTTCGAGGAGCTTCCCGCCGACAGCGAGTGGCTGGTGGTGGGCATCGGCATGGCGGGCTCCGCGGAGGTCGCGTTCGGCTGCGAGGACGAGATCATCGTCGACAGTGGGGTCGTCGCCTACAACCAGCTCGTGCTCGGGAACGAGCCGATGCCGGTGGACGGCACCTACACGTCTGCGCTCGAGTTCGACCTCGGGCTCACCGCCGGGGGCATGGTCTCTGACGCGCTGATGGATCTCCTCGCCGAGCTGGTCTGCGAGATGACCCAGGACTGCACCGAAGAGAACGAGGCCACGCGCGACCTCACGCGGCGCCTGCTGCTCGAGCTGGCGGATCTCGACATCGTGTCGGAGTGGACGTTCACGCAGAGCGACGATCTCGTTCGTGGCGAGGTGGCGTGGACCCACATCGAGGGCGTCGAGGTGGGGCCGGAGTGGAAGATCCTCACCGGCAGCTTCGAGGGAGAGATCCCCGGGACGACGCAGATGCTGCTCACCTCGCGCGATCTCACCATCGACACGCTGGAGCTCGCGCGCTTCCTGCTGCAAGAGGTGATGGAGGAGGACCTCGACGAGGTGCCGACCGATCTCGCCGAGCTGTTGCCCCGTGTTCGCCTGCTCGACGGCCTCGCCGAGGGCGTCGACGTGGACTTCGACCGTCGCGCGGATCGCATCCACGGGGTGTTCGTCACCAGCGCCGGGGTCGGCGGGGTGGACTTCCTGTACGGCGTGACGCTGCCGTGGACGCTTAGTCGCGTGGGTGAGCCCCCGACGACGCAAGAGTAGGTCGGAGTCCGCCCATGCGGGGTCCCCCCGACACCGGCGGCGCGCCGGAAGGGCCGAGCGCGATCCACGTCGCGCCCGAGAGCCGGTTCTTCCGGCGCCTGGGCGAGCTGGTGGTCCGTCATCGGTGGTGGGTGCTGATCGTGAACATGGCGATCAGCCTCGCCTTCGTCGGCGTGACGCTGCTGCGGTTCGAGATCAGCAACAGCTTCGAGGCGTTCATGGACCCGGACTCGGGCGCGCGAACGACCCTCGAGGCCGTGCGCGAGGCGTTCGGCGCGGATCACTACTTCTTCGTGCTCGCCGAGGGGGACGTCTACACGCTCGACTACCTGGAGCGGCTGCGCGCGCTGCACGGCGCCCTCGAGGGCGTGCAGCGCGCGTCGGACGTGGACGTCGGCGCCGCCGAGGTGCAGGCGGGCGGGCTGGACGACTTCGACGACGCGGCGTGGGGTGACGTGGCGGGCGGCTCCGTCGTGGACGACGTGATCTCGCTCGTCAACGTGCGCGACACGCGCTGGGACGACGGCGCGCTGCGCGTCGCCGGGCTGTTGGACGAATGGCCGCTGGAGCGCGAGCTGCCCGCGCTGCGCGCGCGGGTCGAGGAGCCCGACCGGACCGCGGGACGGTTCGTGGCGCCCACCGGGGAGATGTCGGTGCTCATCGTCCGCACCGTCCCCCTCGATCACGATGAGCTGGGCGAGGTCTACGACGCGCTCCTCGCCACCGCGCGCGCTCACGACGCCGAGGGGTTCAGGGTCAGCGTCGGGGGAGCGCCGGCGTTGTACGCCGTGTTCGATCGCATGACCTCGGCGGATCTGTTCCGGCTGACAACGACCGTGGTGCTCCTGCTGCTGGGCGTGTTCGCGGTGATGTTCCGCAGCGCGCTGCGGGCGCTGACCCCACTGACCACGGTGCTGCACGCGCTCGCGTGGGCGGTCGGCGTGATGGCGTTGCTCGGGCTGCCGCTCACCCTGGTCACGATCGTCCTCTACCCGCTGCTGATCTGCGTGGGCCTCGCTGCAGGCATCCACGTCGAGATCGTCTACCTGCACAACCGTGTCCGCGGGCTCTCGGTGGAGGACGCGGTGGTGGGCGCGGTCGCGGCCACCGGGGTGCCGGTGCTGCTCACCTCGCTCACCACCGCCGTGGGGCTGCTGAGCTACCTGCTCACCGGGATCCCGCCGGTGCGCGACCTCGGGTTGATGGGCGCGTTCGGCGCGTTGGTCGGGCGCTTGCAGGCGGTCACCGGGGCGCCGGCGCTGCTGTGCGTCGTCGATGGGGGCCCGGTCGGCGAGCGACCGACCCGCGGCCAGGTGTTGTTCGGGCGCGTCGCGGCGCTGGGCGAGCGCGCGAGCCGGTCCCCGCGGCGCGTACGGAACATCCTCGCCGTCTCGGCGCTGCTGATGGTCGTCGCGGTCGGCGGGCTGGCGCAGGTGCGGGTGACGCACGACACGATGACGTACCTGCCGCGCCACCACGAGGTGCGCGCCACCACCGATCGGATCGGCGCCGAGATCGGCGGCACGAGCAACATCTCGGTGCTGGTCGAGGCGGACGACGTGCGTAGCCTCGACGTGCTGCGCGGCCTGGACGCGGTGGAGCAAGAGCTCCGGGCCTACCGCGACGCCGCGGGAGAGCCGCTGGTGCACGCGGTGGAGGGGCTGACGACGCTGCTCCGGGAGGGCCAGCGCGCGCTCGCGGGCGGGCACGCCGACGCCTATCGGCTCCCCGAGACGCAGCAAGGGGTCTACGACACGCTCACCCTGCTCGAGAGCGAGTCCCCCGAGCAGGTGCGGCGCACGGTCACGCTCGACGCGACTCAGCTCCTCGTCGACTTCCAGGTCCCGTGGCGCGGCTCGGCCGAGTATCGCCCGCTCGCCGACCTCCTCGAGGACAGCCTCACGCGGCACGTCCGCCCGTTCGCGGACGCGCGCGCCACCGGCTCGGTGCTGGGCAACGTCACGGTCGAGAGCGAGCTCACCGGGGGGCTGTTCAAGTCGTTGAGCGTCGCCGGCGTGGCGATCTTCCTCTTGATGATCGTCCTGCTGCGGAGCGTGCGGCTCGGGCTGATCGCGATGGTCCCGAACCTCGCGCCGATCGCGCTGACGCTCGCGTTCATGGGGTTCACCGGCATCCCGATCGACGTGCAGAACGTGCTCATCGCGTCGCTGGTGCTCGGGATCGCGGTGGACGACACGATCCACTTCTTCCACCAGTTCCGCGCGCACTACGACCACAACGGCGACCGCGAGGCGGCGATCCGGTTCGCGTTCCAGCACGCGGGCGTGGCGATCGTGACCACGAGCGCGCTGCTCGCGATCGGGTTCGGCGCCCACGCCGCGAGCATCATGGCGAACACGCGCGTGTTCGGGATCCTCGTCGCGCTCGCCATCGCGTTCGCGTTCCTCGCCGACCTGCTGCTCGCGCCGGCCCTCCTCCGCGCGCTCATCCCGGCTCGAAAGACCCCTGGAGTTCCGCATGGTTCCGAACCTGTCCGCGTCGCGCCCTGATCTCCGCGGCCTCGCCGCGCTGCTGGTGGCGCTCGCGCTCGCCTCCCCACCAGCGCTCGCGCAGGAGGCCCCGCCAGAACCCGTGCCCATGCCCTTGCCCGTGACCGTGCCCGACGCTGAGCCGGAGCCCGAGCCAGAACCCGTGCCCATGCCCCTGCCCGTGACCGTGCCCGACGCTGAGCCGGAGCCCGAGCCAGATCCCGTGCCCATGCCCTTGCCCGTGACCGTGCCCGACGCTGAGCCCGAGCCGGAGCCCGAGCCGGAGCCCGACGCTGAGCCCGAGGCCGAGCCGGAGCCCGAGCCGGAGCCGGAGCCCGAGCCGGAGCCGGAGCCCGAGCCCGAGCCCGAGCCTGAACCCGAGCCCGAGCCGGAGCCCGCCGACACCTGGTCCTCCACCTCCGACGACGCGGGCTTCGCCGCCGATCCCGCCCAGGCCGAGGCCGCCTCGCACGGCTGGCGCTGGGGCGTCTCCGGCAGCGTGAAGTCCGACCAGTCGCTGTGGGTCCAGCGCCTCGACCGCCAGCCGCTCGCCCGCGCCCGCCAGACCGGGAAGGTCGCGCTCGACGTCGAGCGCGAGGGGTTCAGCGCGCTGCTGGGGCTGCACGCCGAGAACGACTTCGCCTACCTCGCGAACCGCGACGACTACGACCAGGCCACCCTCGACCTCTACGAGCGCCAGATCTGGCTCGACGAGTCCTGGGTCCGCTACCGCTACGGCAAGGCGACGCTCACGCACGGACGGCAGATCCTCGCGTGGGGCGAGGGGATCGTCGTCAGCCCGGTGGACGTGCTCAACCCGCGCGATCTCCGCGATCTCGCGCTCGTCGACATCGAGGGCCTCCGGCTGCCCGTGTGGGCGACCCGGGCCACCCTCGATCTCGGCGATCACCGCCTGGAAGCCGGGATGGTCCACGAGGCCCGCTTCCAGTTCCGCAGCCCGCCCAACGGGCCGTACGGGCAGGTGCTCGATCGCCTCGGTGGATCTGGCCGTCCGGGCTCCTACAGCGCCTACGCCGAGGACGCCGATCTGGCGTGGCGCCACGATCCCCAGGGCGCCTCCGGCGCAGCGCAGCAGTACTTCGCGTCGTGGTCCTACCGGGGCAGCCCGGCGGACGTCGCGCTCTACGCGGCGAGCGTGCTCGATCGCAACGGGGTGATGGGCCAGACGATCCGCACCACGACCGGCGAGCGACCGATCGCGAGCGCCGTCGACGTGTTCATGCCACCCGCCGAGACCGAGGAGCGCCTCGACTTCGTGCTCGAGCACCCGCGCTACACGATGCTCGGTCACTCCGGCGCGCTCACCGTCGAGGACTTCGTGATCCAGTGGGAGGCGCACTACGACTTCGATCGGCCGTTCAACACCGGCACGCTGGCGCGGGACTTCCCGGTGATCGAGACGGTGCGGCGCGACGCGGCCGGCGGCATGCTCGCGCTGAGCTACGCCGGCATCCCGCGCACCCAGATCGCGTTCGAGGTGGGCAAGGACTGGGTCATCGGGGGTGAGAACGACCTGCTGTTCCCTGTGGTCCCGCCGATCTACGCGTTCCGCGCGCACCATCGCGCGCTCCGCGACGCGCTGACCCTCGATCTCGCGCTCACCGCGTTCGGGTGGGACGTGCAGCAGGGCGGCTCGGTGCGCGCCGAGGTCGGCTACGACCTCGGCCAGGGCTGGAACATCGGCGGCGGGCTGATCACCTACCACGAGGGCACCAAGGACGGCCCCTACCTGGGGCTCGACGAGCACGCGCAGGTGTTCGCCCGCCTGAAGTGGGCCTTCGCGCTGCGGTGAGCGTCCCGGGGCGACGTGGCCACGCCGCGGGGCGGAGCCGCGCGGCGATCCGTGATAGCAGGGGCCTTCGTTCGGAGGTCCGATGTTTCCCCGTCTCGCCCCACCCGTAGCGCTCGAAGAAGAGGTCCTCGCGTTCTGGGACGCCGAGCGGATCTTCGAGCGCACGCTCGCGCAGGGGGAGGGGAAGCCCCCGTTCGTGTTCTACGAGGGGCCGCCCACCGCGAACGGCACGCCGCACAACGGGCACGTCCTCACCCGCGTGATCAAGGACGCGTTCCCCCGCTACCGCACGATGCGCGGCTACCACGTCGCGCGCAAGGCCGGCTGGGACACCCACGGGCTGCCGGTCGAGGTCGAGGTCGAGAAGTCGCTCGGCATCCACGGCCGCGAGGCGATCGAGGCCTACGGGCTCGAGGCGTTCGCGCACCAGTGCATCCAGAGCGTGTTCAAGTACACCCGCGAGTGGGAGCAGCTCACGCGGCAGATCGGCTTCTGGGTCGATCTCGAGCAGGCATACGTCACCTACCACCGCGAGTACGTGGAGTCGGTGTGGTGGGCGCTGTCCCGGCTGTTCGAGAAGGGGCTGCTCTACCAGGGCCACAAGGTCGTGTGGTGGTGGCCGCAGGGCGGCACGACGCTGTCGGCCGCCGAGGTCGGCCTCGGCTACAAGCAGGTCACCGATCCGGCCGTCACCGTGCGGTTCCGCGACGCCGAAGACCCCAGCGTCTCCTACCTCGCGTGGACGACGACCCCGTGGACGCTGCCCAGCAACGTCGCCCTCGCGGTCGGCGCGAACGTCACCTACGCGTACTGTGACGATCCGGCGGGCGGCGAGGTGGTCGTCGCCGAGGCGCTCGCGGCGTCCTACGGGCTCGAGCCCAAGCGCACGGTACAGGGCAGCGAGCTGGTCGGGCGGCGCTACGTCCCGCTCTACGACTTCGGCGCCCCGCAGGGCGGCGACGCGTTCGTGATCGTGGTGGGCGAGCACGTCACCACCACCGCGGGCTCGGGCATCGTGCACACCGCGCCCGCGTTCGGCGAGGACGACATGCTCGTCGCGCAGCGCCAGGGCCTCGGCATGCTCCAGTGGGTCGAGCCGAGCGGCAAGTTCGCCGCGCACACCGGCTTCCTCGCCGGCAAGTTCTGCAAGGACGCCGACGCCGACATCATCCGCGACCTCAAGGAGCGCGGGCTGCTGTTCAAGCGCGACCAGATCCTGCACGACTACCCGTTCTGCTGGCGCGCCGACGAAGACCCGCTGATCCAATACGCGCGCCCCGCGTGGTTCATCCGCACCACGGCGCGCGTCGACCAGGCGCTCGTCAACAACGGCGCGGTCCGCTGGCTGCCCGAGCACATCCAGGAGGGCCGCTTTGGCGACTTCCTGCGCAACAACGTCGACTGGGCGCTGTCGCGCGAGCGCTTCTGGGGCACGCCGCTGAACATCTGGCGGTGCGAGGCGTGCGATCACCACGTCGCGCCCGAGTCCACCGCGGCCATCGAGGCGCTGAACCCCGCCGCGTTCCAGGACGACGTCGATCGCGATCTGCAGGTGCATCGCCCGTGGGTCGACGGCATCGTGCTGCCGTGCCCGAAGTGCAGCGGCACCATGCGCCGCGTGCCCGAGGTCATCGACTGCTGGTTCGACTCGGGCTGCATGCCGTTCGCGCAGTGGGGCTTCCCGCACGCCAACGTCGACACCTTCCGCGCGTCGTTCCCGGCGGACTTCATCAGCGAGGCGGTCGATCAGACCCGCGGCTGGTTCTACAGCCTGCTGATGATCAGCACGCTGTTGTTCGACGACGAGACGTGTCGCGCCTACGACCTCGCGCCGGTCGGCTTCCCGCGCCCCTACAAGAACTGCATCGTGCTCGGCCACGTCACCGACATGGACGGCCGCAAGGAGTCGAAGAGCAAGGGCAACTACACCTCGCCGAACCTCGTGCTGCGCGGCGTCGCCGAGCTCGACGTGCTGCCCGACGCCTCGCTGGCGCGCGGCGAGGTCGGCATGAAGCGCGACCAGGTGCGCTCGCTCGACCAGGGCGACGACGAGCGCGTCGGCGTCTCCGCGGTCGGCGGGGAGCGCCAGCGCTTCAAGATCGTCGCCGCCGACGTGAAGCCGAAGGACACCATCCACCTGAACCCGGCCGATCTGGCCGCGCTCGGCATCCCGGTGGGCGGGGGTCGCGGCGAGTTCGCGCTCGAGTCCGAGGCGCCCGGCGCCGACGCGTTCCGCTGGCTGTTCTGCGCCAGCAACCCGCCGTGGAGCAACACGCGGCTGTCGATCCGCGCGGTGCGCGACGGCCAGCGCGAGTTCCTGCTCCGGCTGCGCAACGTCTACCAGTTCTTCACGATCTACGCGAACATCGCCGCCGAGGCCGGCCAGTTCGACCCCGCCACCGGCACCGCCCCGCCGGTCGCGCAGCGCGCCGAGCTGGATCGGTGGGTCCTGCACCGCCTGCACGAGACCGTCCGCGACGTCACCGCGTGCATGGACGACTACCTCCTCTACGACGCCTCGCGGAAGCTGCTCACCTTCGTCGACGACCTCTCCAACTGGTACGTGCGCCGGTCGCGCGCCCGGTTCTGGGGCGAGGGCGACGACCTCGTGTGCGCGCTGTGGACGCTGTACGAGGTGCTCGTCACCACCGCCAAGCTCATCGCGCCGTTCGTGCCGTTCACCGCCGAGGGGCTCTACCGCGCGCTCGTCGGTCCGCTCGGTGACGCCGCCGCGCCGTCCGTGCACATGGCCGCGTGGCCCGACGTCGACGCCGCGCTGCTCGACTCCCGCCTCGGCGCCGACATGGCGCTGATCCGCGAGCTCGCCAGCCTGGGCCTGTCCGCGCGCAGCGACGCGCGCCTCAAGGTGCGCCAGCCGCTCGCCGAGGCCACCGTCGTGCTCGCCGATCACGCCCGCGGCGACGTCGTCGCGGCGCACGCCGACATCCTCGAGGACGAGCTCAACGTCCGGCGCATCCGGCTCGCCGACGACGCCACCGTGTTCGTCGACTACCAGGTCAAGCCCGACTTCAAGAAGCTCGGCCCGAAGCTGGGGAAGGACGTGAAGATCGTCGCCGCGGCCCTCGCCGCCGCCGACGGCGCCGCGGTCAAGGCGGGCCTCGACGCCGGCGGTTACGCCGTGCCCGTCGGCGACACCACGTTCACCGTCACCGCCGAGGACGTCGTGCTCCGCGTCGACAAGAAGGAGGGCTTCGAGGCCGCCAGCAGCCCCATCGCGGTGGTCGCCCTCACCACCGAGCTCACCGACGCGCTCGTCGCCGAGGGCCTCGTCCGCGAGCTCACCAGCCGCGTGCAGGCGCTCCGCCGCGACCTCGATCTCGGCTACACCCAGCGCATCGCGCTCCGCTTCTCCGGCGAGCCCGCGCTGCTCGACGCGCTCGACCGCTACGGCGCCTACCTCCAGCGCGAGACCCTGTGCACCGATCTGGCCACCACCCGGCTGGACACCGACGGCGGCGGCTGGGTCGAGCGCACCTGGGACGTCGAGGGCCACGCGATCACCGCGGCGCTGCTGCCGCGGTGAGCAGGGCAGGTCGCTGATCCGATAACAAACGCGTGAACTTTGCCGCTTGCCCCACTGCGTGTGGTCAGCTTCAGGTGCGTCCCGGATGGACGACGAAGCAAGGGGGCAGACGATGCGTTGCAGGGTTTCTGTGGGCCTCATGGGCCTGGTTGGAGTCGCGTTGGCCGTGCCGGGGGTCGCCTCGGCGGTGGCGTGCGGGGACGTGCTCACCGAGAGCGTGGTCCTGACCGCCGACGTGGTCTGCCCGGCGAACTTCGTCGGCACGGCGCTGCGCATCGGCGCCGACGGCATCACCCTGGACGGCAACGGGTTCCGGCTCGACGCGCCGACCGCCGAGGAGGGGCTCGCCCTGGGCATGTCGTCGGGGGTCACCGTCACCCGGCTCACGGTGCGGGCGCGCAGATGGGGTGTCACCGCGTGCGCGTCGATCCAGTGCGGCGGGGTGGCGAACGCCTCACCCGCTGGTGTCGGCAACACCTTCGATAGTCTCACCGTCGAGAACAACGGCATCGGGTACGGAATCGTGCTCGTCCGATCCCACGGCAACACGGTGCGGAACCTGGACACATTCGACGTGCAGGAGCCCGTCAAGCTGATCGGCTCCGACGACAACGTGATGGAGGGGGTGCGACCCACCTGGACCGCGGCGACCGACCCGCTGAAGCGGCGCGGGGTGCAGCTCTTCGGATCCCAGCGCAACACCCTCACCGGCAGCGCGATTCATGGGTCCCAGGTTGCGGTGACGCTGGTGGGCGACGTCGACGTCGCGGATAAGGCTGCCCGGACCACCGACGCGAACACCATCGTCGGCAACGACCTCTCCGGCAACTTCCAGGGCGTGTCCTTCAGCGATGGCTCCGCCAAGGGCGACGGGCACGGGAACCAGATCGTCGACAACGACCTGTCGGGCGCGTCCTCTTGGGCGCTGAACCTCAACGGGGACGCTGGCGTCGTCGTGCAGGGGAACACGTTCGCCGGCAGCTGGGGTGGCCTCGCGCTGGCCAACGTGAGCGGCGCTTCGATCGAAGGACTCGATCTCAGCGGGGTCACCCAGACGGGGCTCCTCCTCAACGGCGTCACGAGCTCGACCTTCGAGCACCTGACCGTGAGCGGGAACAACGGCATGATCCTTCAGACAGGAACTCCGGCCATCACGTGTGATCTCGTGGATCCACAGGATCTGGCGGCG
>CAYQSE010000093.1:0-19788 GCA_964419905.1 uncultured Enterobacteriaceae bacterium | reverse complement strand
GCCGAGGCGTCCGAGGGCGAGTCGGCAGAGGCGGCGCTCTCGGATCGGCGCGCCGCGCTCGCCGCAGCGCCCGTGCACGAGGGCGTGCGCGCGGCATGGGAGATCGGCCTCCGCGTCCCGGGCGATCCCGAGCTGGTGATCGCGGCGTGGCGCGATGCCCTCGTGGACGATCACGATCCGCAGGCGCGTAGCGCGCGCCTCACCTGGCTCGCGTGGCGTTGCCACGAGCGCGGCGACCCCGCGACGGCGCGCGGGGCGCTCTCCGAGCTGCTGGGTTGCACCGGAGGGCCGCTGCGTGCCGCCGCGCGGATCGCGGCGGCGCAGCACGACGCCGACCTGGCCGCGACGCTGCTGGAGCGCGCTGGCGCCGCCGAGGATCTGCTGGAGCGCGCGCGCATCCTCGCCCACGCGCTGGGCCGCGTCGACGAGGCCATCGCGGCCTATCGGGCCCTGCTGGACGACCCCGAGGTGGGCGTCGCGGCGGCAGCTGGCCTGCTCCGGGTGGGTGCGGAGGTGGGGGACGCCGACGCGCTGCTGGCGGCGCACCGGGCGCTGGCCCGCACTGGCCCGGACCCGTTTCGTGCCGCGCACCTCGCGTGGGCCGCGGATCTGGCCGAGGAGTGCGGAGAGTCCGACGCCGCCATCTCCCTGCACCACGGCGCGCTGCTACTCCGTCCCGGTTCGCGCACCGCGCGGGACGCGCTGCGTCGGCTGCTCGTCGCCCGCGCCGACCGCCTCGCGCTCACCGAGCTCTGGCACGATTCGCAGCCAGACTCCGCGCGCGGGCTCGCCGAGGATCTCGAGGCAGCCGGTGATCTGGAGGGCGCGGTGGAAGCGTGGCGCGAGGCGGTCGAGCAGGGCGTGCCTGCGCTGCCTGCGCTGCCGGCGCTGCTCGAGCTGGAGCATGCGCTGCTCGAGCGCGGCGACCGGGCGGGGGCGGCGCGCGTCCGCGTGCGCATCGCGTCGGGCGTCCGCGACCCGGAGGTGGCCGGCGAGATCGCGTCCGAGCCGATCGGTCTCGAGGTGTTGACCGAGGAGGTAGAGCGCTGCGCCGCGCGAGGGGATTGGGCGGCGTTCTTCGCCGCAGCGAGCGCGCTGG
Source organism: uncultured Enterobacteriaceae bacterium (assembly GCA_964419905.1). Lineage (GTDB taxonomy): Bacteria > Myxococcota_A > UBA796 > UBA796 > JAFDJI01. The sequence continues at coordinate 18,689 of CAYQSE010000093.1, read as the reverse complement.
CTGGACGACTCGACGGCGCGCCGCGCGCGGAGCTCCAGTGGCGGATCGGGCAGGCGTGCGAGACGCACCTCGGCAGGGATCCCAGCCCCTGGTACGAGCCGGCGCTCGCCGCCGATCCGCCGCATCGGGGCGCTGCCGAGCGGCTGGCGGCGCTGTGCGAGCGGTGGGGCGATCCGATCGGCACGGTGCGGGCGCTTCGCGCGCACGCAGCGCACCCAGACGTCGAGGACGCGGCGCGCGTCGAGCTCCTCGCACAGGCTGCGAACATCGAGGGGGCGCTGCTGCACGAGCGCGACGTGGCGGCCGACCTGTATGCGCAGGTCCTCACGCTCGCGCCCGATCACCGCGAGGCGCTCGCGTTCTTGGCCGACTGGCACTTCGACCAGGATCGGCTGCAAGAGGCCGCGCCGCTGTTCGAGCGGCTCGAGCCGCACATCGCCGACGGGCTCGATCTCGAGGACTTCGACACCCGCGTCGAGGTCGCCTCGACGTGGTACCGGCACGGGCTGCTCCTGCTCCGACTCGGTCGGTCCGACGCCGCGCGCGAGCGCTTGGAGCAGGCGCTCGCGCTGAATCCCACCCACCTGCCGTCGCTCGAGGCCATCGCCCCGCTCTACGAGGCCGAGGCGCGCTGGGAGGACGCCGAGCGGGTCTGGCGACAGGTCATCCAGCTGATCGGCGGCTCGGGCGAGACCGAGCGCATCGCGGACGCGTACGCCCGCCTCGGGGTGGTCGAGGGGCGCCTCGGGCACCCGGAGAAGGCGTTCAAGCGGTTCAACAAGTGCATCGACCTGCACCCGAACCATGTCGGCGGGCTGCGCGGGCTGGCAGGCGCCTACCTGGAGCGCGCGGACCTCGACAACAGCCTCAAGTGCTGGAACCTGATGATCCACTACGCGACGGCGCAGCACGACGTGGTGGACGCCTACCTCGCCAAGGCGCGCCTGCTCGACGAGCGCATGGATCGCCCCGACAAGGCGGCCGAGCACTATCAGGCTGCGCTCGAGGTCGACGCGGACTGCGTTCCGGCGCTCGCGGGCCTCGCGGCGCTGGCGCTGCGCGACGCGCGCGCGGACGACGCGGAGCGGTGGGCGCACCAGGGGCTCAAGCACACCGAGGAGCGCGGTCCCGCGCGCGCCACCCTGCTCCTCGGCTGGGCGCTCGCGCGCGCGATGCAGGGCGACGTGGCCGCGGCGCGTCATGCGCTCGGCGAGGCGGTGTCGGACGATCCGGAGCTGGTCGACGTGCTCCCGCCCGATCCGATCGGCGACACCTCGGGCGGGCTCACGGCGCTGCGAGCGCGCCTCGCCTGAGGCGCGGCTCAGCTCGCCCCGAACCGGCTGGTCAGCACCGCGCCCATCCCGATCGCGCTGACGCCGATCACCGCGAACCAGCCGACGAACGGCAGCGATCCGATGAAGGTGACGGCGACCACGCCGACCAGGAACGCGAGCCAGCGCCCGTGTGGCTTCTGCTCGAACGGCAGCCGGTCGCCGACCGCCTGACACAGCCCGACGAAGCCGAGCAGCCACGCCACCGCGATCACACCCCACAGCAGCAGGGTGAGGGGCAGGCCGAGGATCGTGATCGCGAGCGCCAGCGACAGGATGAACAGCGCGATCGCGCCGACGCCGCCGACCAGCAACGAGCGGATCGGGTGGCCCTCGATGTCGGCGGCCACCCGCCCGACCCGACCCGGGAACAGACCGACCACGAGGACGCCCGCGCCTGCCATCGACAGCAGGAACACGAGCTTGCGGTAGAGCGTGTTCAGCCACGAGGTGATTCCGCTGGGGACCACGTCGGCGCGCACGTCGTGGTCGCGCATCGGGCTCGGCAGATCGCCGAGCCCAGCCGGAGAGGCCATGTTCACCCGCTCGCCGCGCAGGGTCGCGCCGTCCTCGACCGTGACCGAGCCGCCGATGGATACGAGGTCGCCCTCGACCACGCCGCCCCGGATCAGGTGCACCGGGCCGCCGAACGAGGAGACGTCGCCGTAGACGTGCCCCTCGATGCGCACCGGGCCGCCGAACGAGGCGACATCGCGCACCGATTCGCCCTTGCGCACGTGCACCGGCGAGCCGAACGCGACGCGATCGCGGGCGTCGGCGGGTGCCGGCCCAGCGGGCGGCGGCGGTGTGGGGGGCAGCGGCGGCGGGCCCAACGCGCGGAGCGCCTCGATCTCGGCGCGCATCTCGCGGAGCTCTTCGCGTACGCGCTGGAGCTCGTGCGCGGGATCGTCGGCAGGCGCCTCGGCCGCGAGCGGCGGAGAGGCTCCTTCCTCGAGGGGCGGGGCATCTTGTGCCAGCGCGGGGGCCGCGAGCAACAGACCCGCAAGGGCCAGGCGATGAATGGGCAGCGCGGTCACGTGAGCCTCCGAGCGAGCACGGTGGGGTTCGGGCTCGCGGTGAACACCGCGAGCGCGGCGAGCGTCAGCGCGCTCAGCAGGGTGATGAACAACACGAGGGGTCCCGCGGCCGGGGCCTTCGCGAGGAGCAAGCCGAGCGCTTGAAGCGCGACGCCAACCTGCGTGAGCGCGGCGAGCGGCTTGCCGAAGCCGACCACCACCACGGCGGCGGCGAGCAACAGCCCGCCGCCGACGAACAGCTCGGCGGTCGGGGCGCGCTCGGGCGCTGCGGCGGCGCGAAGCACGGCCGCGACGAGGTCGGGCGGCGGTTTGGGCTCGGGCAACGCGGCGAGCGCCTCGAACAGCGGGTCGAGGGCTTCGAGCCGCGCCGTACAGGCTGGGCAGTCATCCAGGTGCAGGGCCACCGAGACGGCCTCTTCCTCCGAGGACGCACACGCGATGAATCGCTGCAGCGTCGGCTCGTCGAGGTGGGTGCTCATGCGGCACCTCCATGCGCTTCGAGGTGGGGGCGCAGCTTCTGCCGCGCGCGAAAGATGCGGTTCATCACGGTGCCGATGGGGATGTCGAGCGTGTCGGCGATCTCGGCGTAGGTCAGGTGCTCGAAGTGGTGCAGCACCAGCACCTCCCGGTACATCGGCGGGATCACCTGCAGGGCGGACTGCAGCGCCACCGCCCGCTCGGTGTGTGCGACCTGCTGCAGGGGGGTCGACGAGGGGTCGACGATCTCACCGGGCTCGTCCCATGCGCGGCGCTTTCGACGCCTGAGCTCGTCGATCGCGGTGTTGCGCGCGATGCCGAACACCCAGGTCGAGAACGCGTAGCGGTCGTCGTATTGATCGAGCTTGCGGAGCATCTTCACGAGGGCTTCCTGGGCGACGTCTCGAGCGTCCTCGTCGGTGCCGAGCATGCGATGGACGTAGCGATAGACGGGCCCTTGCCATCGGCGCACCAGCCAGGCGCACGCGTCCTGGTCGCCCCCTCGGGCGGCGCGGACGCGGCCGACCTCGTCTTCCGCTTCGTCTCGCAGGCGCAGGGCCAGCAGAGGATCCTCCCAGGCGTCACTCATCGGGTCCTACGGTGGGGCAGCGCGCGCTATTTCACGAGCGGCGGAACCAGGTGCTATTGTTCCAGAGGCATGGGGAGCCCGGGGAATGGACAAGGACTGGAAGCTCCAGCGGTACACCCGGAAGGACTACACCGACGTGGTCGACTTCCCGGTCGAGATCGTGGGTCGCGACGGCGTGGTGCGTCGCTACAGCTTCGAGGACAGCATCCGGCTCTACCAGCGGCGGATCACCTTCGCGCCGATCCGCTACCACGACGAGCAGCTGATCGAGGCCGAGGTCGGCCACTGCCACGCGCGCATCGAGCAGCTCCGCCGATCCTACTTCCATCGCTTCGGGTGGGGCACGCCCGACGGCGAGCCGGATCCGATCGAGGTGTTCGGCGATGTCGCAGGAGAGCTCGCGGCGTTCCTGGTTCGTGTGTTCCGCAGCGACGGGCGCCCCGACGTCGTGATGGAGAGCCTCGCGCACCCGCGCGAGGCGGTCAGCACCTGGGGCGTGGTCAAGGGCGGCGGCGGGCCGGCGCTGCTGCTCTACGCGTTTCGGTTCGAGGATCCGCCGGGGCCCGAGGAGGGTGAGGTCGTCCGCGAGCGGTTCTTCGGGCTGCTGCGCGCGCTGGAGCAAGGTGAGGAGGTCGACGACGATCGCGAGCGCCTGGTCGCGTTCCACCACACCGTCGACTGCGGCTTCGTGCTCACCGCGCGCGCGGGCGACAATGTCCGGCTCTCCGAGCTGCGCGGGGACAGCGACGTCGAGCAGGAGCCCACGCCCTGGGAGGAGATCCTCGAGGTCCTCCGCAAAGGGGACTTCGCCGACGGGGTGGCGCGCTGCCGCAGCCTGGTCGCGGACCAGCCCTACCATCGGCGCGCCTACCTCGCGGGCGCCGTGTCGAGCGCCGCGCTTCGCCGCTACTGGGACGCCGAGGACTTCGCGATGATCGGCGCGCGCTACTTCCCGGACGAGCCCGCGCTGCACCACTACACAGGGCTCGCGCGGTACCGGCTCGGGCGGCTCGACGAGGCCGAGGCCGCGCTGCGCGAGGCCCTTCGCGCTGCACCCGGTCACGCCGCGGCGCGCTTCCTGCTCGCCAGCGTGCTGATCGACACGCGTCGGCTGAGCGAGGCGCGTCGGGTGCTTTCGGTGTCGCAGGACGCGCGGGGCGACAGCCGTCGGGGCGACGCCGCGATCGCCCACCTCGCGCAGTGGCTGCACTGGCGGCGGGTGATGGGCTGGGGCGCCGCCGCGTCGTTCGTGCTCGGGCTCGCCGCGCTCGCGACCGGCGGATGGATCGGCCTGCTCCCCATCGCGCTGAGCCTCGGGATCGCGACCGCGGGCACGCTGATCTTCCGGCGTCAGCTCGACGACCTGCGCGCACGGCAGCGCCAGGACGAGATCGCGCAGGGCCTGCGCCGCGTGCACCGGCGGCTTGCGGTCGACGAGCCGCTGGTCTCCTGACGCTGACGATCGCCTTGCCACGCCGCGGCAGGGGATTACCCTCCGAGGCCGGAGGTAGCAGGCATGAGCCATCCCGAACAGCCTAACGGCGAGCCCCACCAGGACACCCCCAACAACGGGGCCGAGGCCACCGTCGACGGCGCGGCGACCGAGGCACACCCCGAAGCAGAGGCTGCTGGCGCCGCCCTCGACGACGAGGTCGGCGGCGTCTCGGTCGAGCTGCTCCAGGCGCAGGTCGGCGGACTGATGACCAAGGTGCTCGAGCTCGAGTCGAAGCTCGGCGAGACCACCGCGAAGCTCCGCGCGGTCAGCAAGGCGTACACCGACCTCCAGGGCGACTACGATGCGTTCCGGCAGCGCATGACGCAGCAGAGCGCCGTGCTGGCCGAGCGCAAGGGCGCCGAGGCGGTCGAGCGGTTCTTCGACCCCGTCCAGAACCTCAAGCGCTCGTTGGCGTCCGCGGGCGAGCACGCCGACACGGCGTTCGCGCAGGGGCTGCAGATGGTGCGGCACCAGTTCGACGAGGCGATGACCAAGCTCGGCCTCGAGAAGGTGGCCGGTGAGGGGGCGGACTTCGATCCGAACCTGCACGAGGCGCTCGCGATCACGCCGGTCGCCGATCCCGCCATGGACGGCAAGATCTTGCACGTCCATCAGGACGGCTACGCGGTCAAGGGCCGGGTGATCCAGGCCAGCCAGGTCGTGATCGGCAAGTACGAGGCGCCGGCGGCCGATGCCGCCGCCGAGGAGGCGTCCGTCATCGACGTCGACGCGGCGCCTGTCGCCAAGGACGAGCCCGGCGACGAGGCCTGATCGATGCCCGAGCGCCAGATCCGCATCGCGACGGTCCTCGTCTCGCTGCTGGCCGTCCTGTTGCTCGTGAACACGTACTGGAAGCCGTCGGATCCGGTCGAGGACGACGAGGCGACCGCCGCGGTGTGGACGATCGCGCGTGACGCGATCGTGCGTATCGAGGCGCAGCGTCCCGACGACGTCCTGATCCTCGCGAAGCGCGACGACGGGTGGTTCATCGAGGCGCCGTTTCAGGACCGGGCGACGACGCGGCAGGTCGACTACCTGCTCGACGAGCTGGAGCGGGTGAAGAAGGGGGTGCCGATCCCGGGCGCCGATCCCGCCGAGTTCGGGCTCGGTGAGCCGCCGACCGTGCGGATCACGACCACGCTGGCCGACGGCACGGAGCAGGTGCTCGATGTCGGCGGGCAGTCTCCGGTCGGCTGGCGCACCTATGTCCGCGGCGTCGACGAGCCCGTCGTCGCGGTCTCCGGGATCGTCGGAGAGCGCTTTCAGATGGACCCGGAGAAGCTGCGCGACCTCTCGGTCGTGCGGTTCGCGCCGTCCACCGTCCGCCGCGTGACGATCGACAGCGCCGAAGGCTCGCTCTCGGTGCACGGTGAGGGCAGCCGCTGGTGGGTGCTCGGGTGGACGCGCGCCGATCCCGACAGGATCGACGACCTCGTCGTCGGGCTGCAGTCGCTGCGCTTCGACGCGTTCCTGGGGCACGATCCAGCGGTCGAGGGCATCGCCGATCCGCGCTTCGCGGTCGCGATCGAGACGACGGACGGGCAGGTCGGGTTCGAGGTCGGCGCGCTCGGCCCGGAGGGCGCGCTGGTGCGCGCCGCCGACGGGCGCGCCGGATGGATCGACCCCGACCGGCTCTCGCTGCTCGGGCAGGGCCCGAAGGACATCGGCGATCCGCGCGCGTTCCCGATCGATCCGCAGGCGGACGACGCGGTCAGCGTGCAGCTCGGCGAGGCGCGCTGGTCGGCCACGCGCGAGCCCGGCGCGTGGCGCTCGGACACCCTCGATGCCGACGCGGCGGCGGCCGCGATCGAGGCGCTACAGGAGGTGCCGATCCGCTACCAGCGCGAGCCAGCGCCCGAGCTCGAGGCGGTGTGGGGGCGCGTCGAGGTGCGGCGGGGTGACGCCCTGCCGCGCGTGGTCGAGCTCGGACAGATCGTCGAGGAGGTCTACCGCACCGCGAAGGATCTCGACGGCGGCGCGCCCTACCGCGTGCCGATCGCGTCGCTCGAGGCTGTCGCCCTCCGCCCCTGACGTCTGGCGCAGCCTGGCGCGGGTTCCGAGGGCGGGGTCAGCGACCGCCGAACGGCTGGTCCTGCCCCCGCGTGGGCAGCCGCGGCGGCGCGTGCAGCAGGTCGGAGTCGATCGCGCGCGCCGCCTCACGGCCCTCCGAGATCGCCCACACGATCAAGCTCGCGCCGCGGTGCGCGTCGCCCGCGGCGTAGACGCGCGGGACGCTCGTGCGGAAGGCATCGTCGACGGCGAGGTTGCCGCGCCCGTCGAGGGTCATCCCGAGCTGCGCGGCGAGCGACGCCGCGGCTGGGTGCACGAAGCCCATCGCGAGGATCAGCAGGTCGACCTCGTAGACCTCCTCGCTGCCGGGCACGTCGACGAGGCGCGTGCGGCCCCCCTCGGTGATCAGCGCCACGCGGACGGCATGCAGTCGCTTCAGCACGCCCTGTTCGCCCTCCAGGTGGGTGGTGCGCAGCGCGTACTTGCGATCTCCGCCCTCTTCCTGGCTGGTCGACGTGGTGAACACCAGCGGCCACTGCGGCCACGGGTTGCGCGCGCCGCGCGCCGTCGGTGGCTCGGGAAAGAGCTCGATCTGACGGACCGAGGCCGCGCCGTGCCGCAGCGATGTTCCCAGGCAGTCGCTGCCGGTGTCGCCGCCCCCCAGGATGATGACGTGCTTGCCCTCGGCGCTCAGCGGGCTCCGCGGCGCGTCGCCGGCGACCACGCGGTTCTGCGCCTCGAGGAAGTCCATCGCGAGGTGCACGCCCGCAAGCTCACGGCCGGGCACCTCGAGATCGCGCGCGACGCCGGCGCCGATCGCCACGAGCACCGCGTCGTGTTGCGCGGCGAGCTCGGGCCAGGGGAGGGCCGCGCCGACCTCGACGCCCGTTTGGAACACGACGCCCTCCTCCTCCAGCAGCGCCACGCGGCGGTCGATCACCCACTTCTCGAGCTTGAAGTCGGGGATCCCGTAGCGCAGGAGGCCGCCGACCCGATCGGAGCGCTCGTAGACGGTGACCGTGTGACCGGCCCGGTTGAGCTGGGCCGCAGCCGCGAGCCCGGCAGGCCCCGAGCCGACCACCGCGACCCGGCTGCCCGTGCGATGCCGTGGTGGCTGGGCCTTGACCCAGCCCTCGGCGAACGCCCGCTCGACGATCTCCTTCTCGATCTGCTCGATCGTGACGGGCTTCTCGTTGATCGATAGCGTGCACGCGGCCTCGCACGGCGCGGGGCAGAGCCTGCCCGTGAACTCCGGGAAGTTGTTCGTGCTCGCGAGCGCCCGCCACGCGGCCTGCCAGCGGTCGCGGTACACCAGATCGTTCCAGTCGGGGATCAGGTTGCCGAGCGGGCAGCCCTGCTGGCAGAACGGCACGCCGCAGTCCATGCACCGGCCACCCTGCTTGCGCGACGCCTCGGCGTCACGCGCCTGGTAGATCTCGCGCCAGTCCGCGACCCGCGCCTCGACCGGGCGCCGGTCGGGCATCTGCCTGGACCACTCCTTGAACCCGGTGGGCTTGCCCATCAGCTCACCCCCCGACGGAACGCGCTCTCGGCGATCGGCGTGTTCGCGACGCCGTCGCGGCTGCGGATGCGCGCACGCCGCTGCTGGAGCACGCGCTTGTACTCGGTCGGCATCACCTTGACGAAGCGCGGGACCATCAGCTCCCAGTTGTCGAGGATCCGCTGGCCCACCGTGCTGCCGGTGAACCGGACGTGGTCCTCGACGAGGCCGAGGACGAGCCAGAGGTCGGACTCCTCGATCAGCGACTCCAGCTCGACCAGGCCCGTGTTGCACTTCTTGCGGAAGTCGCCGTCGCGGTCGAACACGAACGCGGTGCCGCCGCTCATGCCTGCGGCGAAGTTGCGCCCGGTGGGGCCGAGCACGACGACGACGCCGCCGGTCATGTACTCGCAGCCGTGGTCGCCGACGCCCTCGACGACCGCCTGGGCGCCCGAGTTGCGCACCGCGAACCGCTCGCCGGCCAGGCCACGCACGAACGCCTGTCCCGAGGTGGCGCCGTAGAGCACGGTGTTGCCGATGATCACGTTGTCCTCGGCGACGAACCGCGCATCTGGCGGGGGCACCGCGATGAGGCGACCGCCCGACAGCCCCTTGCCGACGTAGTCGTTCGCGTCGCCCTGCAGGTGGAAGGTGACGCCGCGCGCGAGGAACGCGCCGAAGCTCTGGCCCGCGGACCCGGTGAACGCGACGCGGATGGTCCCGTCGGCGAGGCCCGCGCTGCCGTGCAGCCGCGCGATGGCGCCCGAGAGCATCGCGCCCACCGCGCGATCCGCGTTGGTGATCGGGTGCGCCAGCTGCACCGGCTTCTCGCGGAGGATCGCCTCGCCAGCGGCCGCGATGAGGCGACGGTCGAGGTGGTCGCCGTGGATGTCGGCTTGCGCGACGACGCGTCGGCGCGGCACCGTGGCCGGCGCGCGCGGCTCGGCGAGCATCATCGACAGATCGAGGGAGCGGGCCTTCCAGTGGTCGATGTCGTCGCGCATCGCGAGCCTGTCGACCCGCCCGACCAGCTCGTCGAAGGTTCGGAAGCCGAGGCGCGCCATCCACACGCGGACCTCTCGCGCCACGAAGCGGAAGAACCGCTCGACGTGAACCGGATCGCCCGCGAACCGCTCCTCGAGATCCTCGTCCTGCGTGGCGATGCCCACCGAGCAGGTGTTCAGGTGGCACTTGCGCAGCATGATGCAGCCCAGGCTGACGAGCGGCGCGGTGCTGAAGCCGAACTCCTCGGCGCCGAGCAGCGCGGCGACCACGACGTCGCGGCCGGTGCGCAGCCCGCCGTCGACCTGCACGCGGATGCGTCCGCGCAGGTCGTTCTGCACCAGCACCTGCTGCGTCTCGGCCAGCCCGAGCTCCCACGGGAGGCCCGCGTGCTTGAGCGAGGAGAGGGGCGAGGCGCCCGTGCCGCCGGTGTCGCCCGCGATGATCACGCAGTCGGCGCGCGCCTTTGCGACGCCCGCAGCGACGGTGCCCACGCCGACCTCGGCCACCAGCTTCACGCTCACCCGCGCGTCGTGGTTCACCGTCTTCAGGTCGTAGATCAGCTGCGCGAGGTCCTCGATGCTGTAGATGTCGTGGTGCGGCGGCGGTGAGATCAGTGTGACGCCGGGCGTGCTGCAGCGCACCTTCGCGATGCGCTCGCTCACCTTGTGGCCCGGAAGCTGGCCGCCCTCGCCGGGCTTGGCGCCCTGCGCCACCTTGATCTGGAGCTCGTCGGCGTTGACGAGGTACTCGGCGTGGACGCCGAAGCGTCCGCTCGCGACCTGCTTGATCGCGCTGCGGCGCAGGTCGCCGTTGGCGTCGGGCTTGTAGCGCCGGGTCTCCTCGCCGCCCTCGCCCGTGTTCGACCTGCCGCCCAGTCGGTTCATCGCGATCGCGAGCGTCTCGTGCGCCGACGCGCTGATCGAGCCGAACGACATCGCGCCGGTGCAGAAGCGCGCGAGGATCTGGTCCTCGGGCTCCACCTCGTGCAGCGGCACGGGCTCTCCCTCCCGCAGGGTGAGCATCCCGCGCAGCGTGACCAGGCCGTCGGTCTCCTCCGAGGCGAGCCGGGTGTACTCCTCCCAGATGGACGGGTCATCGAGCTGTACCGCGGCTTGGAGCTTGGCGATGGTGGCGGGGTTCCACTTGTGGCGCTCGCCGCGCCGCCGCCACAGGTACTCGCCGCCGGCGGGCAGCAGGTCGGGATCGAGCCACGCATCGGGACCGTAGCCGCGCGCGTGGCGTTGGCGCGCCTCGCGGTCGAGGGCCGCGAGACCGACGCCCTCGATGCGGCTGTGGGTGCCGGAGAAGTGGCGGTCGATCAGCGCCCGATCGAGCCCCACCGCCTCGAAGATCTGCGCCCCGCGGTAGCTCTCGATCGTGCTGATGCCCATCTTGGACATCACCTTGAGCAGCCCCTTGTCGACCGCCTTGATGAACCTCGCGACGGCCTCCTCGGACGAGATCTCGAACCGACCGTCGGCGGCGAGGGCCTTGATCGTGTCGAACACCAGCCACGGGTTGACCGCGGCGGCGCCGAACCCGATCAGCGCGGCGAAGTGGTGGACCTCGCGGGCCTCCGCCGTCTCGACGACGAGCCCGGTGAGCATCCGCGTGCCCTCGCGGATCAGCGCCTGGTGCACCGCCGAGAGCGCCAGCAGCGCGGGGATCGGGACGTGGCGCGCATCGACGCCGCGATCGGTGAGCACGAGCAGGCTGTAGCCCTCGTCGACCGCGTCGATCGCCGCCTGGCACAGCGCGTCCACCGCGCGCTCCAGCGCACCGTCGGCGTCCGGCTCGTACTGCATCGGCAGGCGCTTCACCTCGAACACGCCGACGCCTTCCTGCACGGCGCTGACCGTCTCGAGCTGCTCGTTGGTGAGGATGGGCGAGGGGAGCACGATGTCGTGGCAGGACTCGGGCGTCTCCTCGAACGTGTTTCCGCCGCCGCCGATCACGGTGCGCAGGCTCATCACGAGGCGCTCGCGGATCGGATCGATGGCCGGGTTCGTGACCTGCGCAAAGAGCTGCTTGAAGTAGTGGAACAGCGGCGGGGACTGATCGGAGAGCACGGCGAGGGGGGTGTCGGTGCCCATGGAGCCGATCGGCTCTTCGCCCGTGGCCGCCATCACCGCGACGATGCGGTCGACGTCCTCGGCGGTGTAGCCGAACGCGCGCTGCAGGACGCACAGGTCCGCGCTGGCCACCGGGGGCCGGCTGGGCATCGCGGGGAGGTCCTGGATGCGGAACTGGTTGGACTCGAGCCAGCGCCGGTACGGGAAGCGGGACGCGACGTCGGCCTTCACCTCGTCATCGGAGAGGATCCGGCCCGCCTCGGTGTCCACGATCAGCATCCGGCCCGGCTGCAGCCGGCCCTTGCGCACGATGCTGCGCGCCGGGAGGTCGAGCGCGCCCACCTCGGAGGCGAGGACCACGCGCTCGTCCTCGGTGACCACGTAGCGGGCAGGCCGCAGCCCGTTGCGGTCGAGCGTCGCGCCGATCAGCCGACCGTCCGAGAACGCGATGGCTGCGGGGCCGTCCCACGGCTCCATCAGCGACGCCGCGTACTCGTAGAACGCGCGACGCTCCTCACCCATCAGCTCGTGGTTCTCCCACGCCTCCGGGATCATCAGCATCATCGCGTGGGCGAGATTGCGGCCGCCGAGGTGCAGCAGCTCGAGCATGTTGTCGAACTGGCCCGAGTCGCTGCCGCCTGGCTGGATGATCGGGAACAGGCGGTCGACGTTTCCCCAGAACTTGCCGGACTGGAGCCGCGCGTGGCGCGCCGTGACCCAGTTGCGGTTGCCCTGCAGCGTGTTGATCTCGCCGGTGTGGCAGATGAAGCGGAACGGCTGCGCGAGATCCCAGGTGGGGAAGGTGTTCGTGGAGAACCGGCTGTGCACCAGGGCGATCGCGCTGGTGAGGTCGTCTTGTCGGAGGTCGGGGTAGAACCGCGGGAGCTGCTCGGGCGTGAGCAGTCCCTTGTAGACGAGCGTCTGCGACGAGAGGCTGCACACGTGGAACCGTCGGTCGGGGTCGACCCCCTCGGCACGGAAGCGGTTCTCGGCGAGGCGCCGTATCACGAAGAGCTTGCGCACGAACGCGCTGGGGACCACGCGGCGGCGGGCGACGAACACCTGCCGGACCACCGGGAGCACCTTGCGGGCGTTCGGTCCGATGTGCTCGGGTGCGGTGGGCACATCGCGCCACCCCAGCAGGCGCTGGCCCTCGGCCGCGATCGCCTCCTCGAGGATGCGCTCGCAGGCGGCCCGCGCGGTCGGATCGGCCGGCAGGAACACCTGGCCCACGCCATAGCGGCCCGCGCGCGGGATCTCGATGCCCGCCTCGGCGCCGACCCGCTCGATGAAGCGATGCGGCACCTGCAGGAGGATCCCCGCGCCGTCGCCGGTCTCGGGATCGGAGCCGGTCGCGCCGCGGTGGGAGAGCCGGCGGATCAGCTGCAGCCCGTCTTCGACGATGCTCCGCGACGGGACGCCGGGGATGTGCGCGACGAACCCGATGCCGCAGGCGTCGTGCTCGGTGCGCGGGTCGTAGAGCCCGTGAGGCGTGATGCTGTCGTAGCCCATGGTCCCCCGCTGAATCGCCATTCACTGGCATATTCGCACACGGGTGCGCGGCGCAAGTCCGCTGTCTGTCGTCGCCCGGAATGACTACGGCGAGGTATCGGTTTCGAGGTGACCAGTCAGGCGTGTACAGTTTCGCGGTTCGCGGGACGGGGGGCAGAGCATGTGGTGGTGGTTGATTGCGACGGCGGCGTTGGCGACGCCGTCTCTCGAGGGGCGCCTCGACGAGGTCGCGGCGCTTCGGGCTGCCCGACTCGGAGGGGACGTGCCGGCGATTCCCGTCGCGTCGTACACGGCGGTCGCCGAGGGCAAGGTTCAGACCGGCCTGATGGATGTCGAGGGCTACAGCGCGAAGAAGGCGTGGGGTGCAGCCATCGTGGACGTGCCGATCGCGCGCTACTGGGCCGCGATCAACGACGACCCGGGCAAGCAGACCCACGGGATCCTCGGGCACGTGAAGGTCGTCGACGGGCCGGTGTGCGGGAGCGGGCGCACGGTGTTCCAGTACCTCCCGGTCTCGCTGGCGACCGATCGGTGGTGGGTGGCGAACATCTCGACCAACGAGCCGCTGTCACAGCGCAGCGGCGGGCGCGTGCGCGAGATGCGGTGGGAGAGCGTGGACTGGGACGTCAGCCTCGACCCCGAGGTCGCGTCGTGGGCGAGCGGCGGCATGTCGATCGGCTTCACGAAGGGCGCGTGGTTCCTCGTCGATCTCGACGGTGCCCGCACCCTCGTCGAGTACTACGCGTGGACCGATCCCGGGGGGCGCATCCCGGCCGGCCTGGCGAGCCGGTTCGCGGCTGGGAGCATCGGCGACACGATCACGAAGATGGGTGAGATCGCCAAGGGCAGCCCGGGCTGTCCGATCCGCTGATGCCCACGCACCCGCTGCCGGACCTGTACGCGCGGTGGGTGGGGGGCGCGCTGCCGAGCCCGCTGCCCGACGAGGGTCGGGCGACCTGCTCGGACTGCGCGATGTGTGTGAAGGACGATGGCGCGCTCCCGAGCGCGCTCTACGTGTTCGATCCCGACATCAAGTGCTGCGTGTATCTCCCGCGTCTGCCGAACTTCCTCGCCGGGCGCGCGCTCGACGCGGCGGGCGGCGCCTCGGTGAAGGCCCGGATCGACGCGGGGCTCGGGGTGACGCCGCTGGGCCTCGATCGCCCGCCCGCCTACGACCTGCTGCACCGCAACAGCGTGAACGCGATCGGCCGTAGCCGCGCGCTGCGCTGCCCGCACTTCGTCGAGGAGGGTGGGCAGTGCGGGATCTGGCGCGACCGGGACGCGATGTGCAGCACCTGGTTCTGCCAGCACGAGCGTGGGGAGATCGGTCACCTGTTGTGGGCGGCGGTGCGCGATCTGCTCGTCGAGGTCGAGGTCGCGGTGTCGCGCTGGGCGGCCCGCGCCGAGGGGATCCCCGCCGAGACGCTGGCGGCCTTGCTGCCGCGCAGCCCGCACGACCGCTCCCCCGAGGCGCGGCCCGACGGGCGCGCGATCGATGGCCTGCCCGATCCGGCGACCCAGCAGGCGCTGTGGGGCGGCCGCGATCCGGCGTCGTTCTATCGGGCGTGCGCGGCGCGCGCGGACGCGCTCACCTGGGCCGACGTGCTGGCGATCGGCGGCCCAGAGGTCGCGATCCGCGCAGACGTCGCGGCGGAGCGCCTCGCGGCGCACGCAGACACCGCGCTTCCCGAGCGGCTCGCCGTCGGGCGGTTCGACGTCGCGGCGCGGCGCCCCGGCGGGGTGCGGGCAGCGACCTACTCCTCGCTCGACGCGATCGACCTGCCGGCGGCGCTGCTCGGGCTGCTCCCGCAGTTCGACGGGAGACCCGTGGCGGAGGTGCTCGCGGAGCTGAAGGCCACCTGGAACGTCGAGATCGACCCCGCCTACCTCCGTCGACTCGTCGACTGGGGCGTCCTCGCCCCCAGCGACCCTGTGTAGGAGGCGGCCGGGGGCTCGGCGGGTCGTCGGAGGGCTAGAGGTCGGCCATCGCGCCTTCGTAGAAGCCGTCGAGGACGTCCTTGAACTTCTTCTCGACCGCTTTGCGCTTGACCTTCATCGACGCGGTGAGCTCACCGCCCTCGATGGTGAAGTCCTCCTCGAGGATCGCGAACTTCTTCACGGTCTCGTAGCGGGCGAGATGGGCGTTCATCTTGTCGATGGCGTCCTGCACCATCGCGCGGGTCTTGTCGTGGCGCGCGTAGTCGGCGTACTCGAGGCCGACGAGGCCGACCTCGTCGCCCCACTTCTTGATCGCCTCGGGATCGAGGGTGACGAGCGCCGAGCAGAAGTTGCGGTTGTTGCCGTGGACGACGACCTGCGAGAGGTAGGGGCACTCGGCCTTGAGCTTGGACTCGAGGTGCGACGGGGCGACGTACTTGCCGCCCGAGGTCTTGATCAGGTCCTTCTTGCGGTCCGTGATCTTGAGCAGGCCGTCTGCGGTGATCTCGCCGATGTCGCCCGTCTTGAGCCAGCGACCATGCAGGGTCTCGGCGTTGACGTCGTCGAGCCCGCGGTAGCCGCGCATGATGCCGCGCGACCGCATCAGGATCTCGCCGTCGTCCTCGGCGATGATCGCCTCGGTGCCGGGCAGCGGGAGGCCGACGGTGCCGAACGCGAACTTGTGCGGGAGGTTCACGAAGCTGGCCGCGCTGGACTCGGTGAGGCCGTAGCCCTCGAGGATCAGGATGTCGGCCGCGTGGAAGAACTCGGCCATCTCGCGAGACAGGGGCGCCGAGCCGGAGATGAAGAACCGGAGGCGGCCGCCGAAGCGGGCCTTGAGCTTGCTGAACACGAGGCGGTCGGCGACCTTGGCCTTCAGCGCGAGCAGACCCGACGGGTTCTTGCCGCTCTGCTTGAGCTGGCTGACCTCGCGGCCGACGCCGACCGACCACTTGAAGATGTTGTACTTGAGCCCGCCGCCAGCGCGCGCGCCGGTGACGACGGTGTTGTACACCTTCTCGAAGATGCGCGGCGCCGCGGCCATGAACGTCGGCTTCACCACCGAGAGGTTGTCGATCAGCTTCGGGATGCGGCCGTCGATGGCCGTGGGGATGCCCATCTTGAGGATGGAGACCTCGAGGACCTTGCCGAACGAGTGGGAGAGCGGCAGCCACAGGTACTGCTTGTCGTCGCTGGACAGGATGCCCAGGGACTCCATCGCCTCGCCGGTGTAGACCCAGCAGTCGTGCAGCAGCTCGACGCCCTTGGGCTGACCGGTGGTGCCCGAGGTGTAGATCAGGGTGGCGAGCCACTCGAGGCGGATCTTGTGGATGATCGCCTCGTAGTCGTTCGGGTTGGCCTGGTGGTGGGCCTTGCCCTGCTTCTCGAGCTCGGACAGGGCGATGACCCAGCCGTCGTGGCCCGCGCCGTCGGTGATCGTGATGACCTTGACCACGTCGGGGAGCTGGTCCTTCACCGAGACGAGCTTGGCCACTTGGCTCGCGTCTTCGGCGATCACGAAGCGCGTCGCGGAGTCGGTGAGGATGTACGCGCACTCCTCGGGCGTGTTCGACGGGTAGATCGTGGTGGTGGCGCCGCCGGCGCAGAGGATGCCCAGGTCGGCCAGCACCCAGTCGACCCGGGTCTGGCTCAGGATGGCGACGCGATCCTCGTCGCCGAGGCCCAGCGCGCGGAGCCCGCAGGCGATCGCGCGCACGCGATCGGCGACCTCGGACCACTTCATCGTCTGCCAGTTCTCGCTGGCGTCGGGGTAGTAGAACGCATCCCAGTCTGGCGTCTTCGTGACCCGGTCGAGGAACATCTCGGCGACCGAGTTGAAGCCGGACACCTTGGGCGCGGGGGTGACGGTGCGCGCCGAGTACGCCGGTGGTGCGATCTCTGCGGGGTTCGGAGTCTCGGTCTTGCCGGTGTCGGACATGGGGGCCCTCCTGCTGCGTTCCGGGTAGGCGACCTCACCGGATATGGCGTCCGCGCCCCGGTGTCGACCGCTCCCCGCGCGATCCACGGGCTCTCGGATGCAGGGCCGCGAAGAAGCGTGATCCGGGGCCGCTCGCGTGTGCGGACGCTCGCCGTCGGCGCCGTCCCTGCTAGGGTGTCCCCCGCGACGGACACCCTGGAGACGGGCGTATGAGCAAGTTCGGCGGCAAGAAGCCCACCGGCCACAAGAACCCCGGACCGACGTTCGACCTCGTCGAGCTGGACGAGGGCGACGCGTGGGCGCTGTGCCTCCACGCGCCCTACCGCGGCCACAAGTCGCTGGACGCGGTCGACGCGGTGCACGACTTCCTGTCGATGCCGATGCTCGGCGGTCTCCCCGACCTGGTCGACGCGGACCTCGATGGCGGCGTGTTCACCTACCAGATCGGTGTCGAGGCCTGGTCGGTCGCCGAGGTGCTCGGGTTGCTCGACGGCAAGGGCGCCGGCCTGCGGGCGGGCCTCGAGCTGTGCGTCACCGTGGGGCAGGTTCTCCACGACGCCGCGGAGTCGGGCTCGCAGCAGGGGCTGCTGTGTCATGGCGCGCTGGACCCCTGGAAGATCCTGCTGGACGAGAAGGGGCGCCCGCGCGTGATCGGGTACGGCGTTCCGCCGGTCGAGATGTTCTTGTTCGAAGAGAACGACAAGGCCGTTCCGCCGGACGACAGTATCCGCTACGCGCCGCCCGAGCGCGTCGAGGGTGAGGAAGAGGACGTCAGCAGCGACCTGTTCTCGCTGGTGCTGATCGCGATGGAGCTCGCGAGCGGCAAGGCGATGTACACCGGCGAGGGTGCGACGCTCGAGGACAAGGTCGCCGAGGGCAAGGCGGTCGATCTGCTCGAGAAGATCGACATGTCCGAAGCGGTCGACGAGGCGCTCGCGCGCGCGCTCGACCCCGATCCGGCCGAGCGCTACCCCGACGCCGCTGCGTTCGTGGCGGCGGTCCGCGCGGTGCTCGACGAGGCCGATGGCGACGATCTGCCGGCCCTGATGGCGCGCCTGGTCGAGGAGGAGCGCCACTTCGGCCTGCTCGAGCCCCTCGAGGACGAAGAAGAGGCGCCGCCGGCCCCCGCGAAGGAGGCCGCCGCCCCGCCGCCCGAGGAGGACGACGAAGAGGCGCTGATCGACGAGGCGATCAAGGTGGCGGACGACGCCGCGGCGGTCGCGAAGGAGGCCGCGTCCGACGCCGCGAAGGCGGTCGCCGCGCTCGAGGCGGCCGTGGCCGAGCTGGATCCCGCGCCCGCCGCGCTGACGGGCGCGCTCGCCGACGCCAGGTCGGCCGCGGCGCGCGCCGACGAGGCGGCGGCGCGCGCCGACGAGGCGGCGGACGACTGCGAGGCCGCAAAGACCGCGGACGAAGCGGACAAGGCGGCCGCGCGCGCCGAGAAGGCCGCGAAGGAGGCCGAGGTCGCGGCCGACGCCGCGATCGCGGCGGAAGAGGCCGGGATGGAGGCCGCCGAGGTGGCGGCACGCGCCGCGGAGGAAGCGGAGCAGGCCGCCGCGGAGGAGGCCGAGCGGGCCGCTGCCGAAGAGGCCGAGCGCCTCGCTGCCGAAGAGGCCGAGCGGGCCGCCGCCGAGGAGGCCGCGCGCCTCGCCGCCGAAGAGGCCGAACGGGCCGCCGCCGAAGAGGCCGAGCGCCTCGCTGCCGAAGAGGCCGAACGGGCCGCCGCCGAAGAGGCCGCGCGCCTCGCCGCCGAAGAGGCCGAACGGGCTGACGCCGAGGAGGC
>CAYQSE010000092.1:0-20048 GCA_964419905.1 uncultured Enterobacteriaceae bacterium | reverse complement strand
AGATCCTCGCGAACCCACCTTCATCCGGACTTCTTGGAGAAGTGATCAATCGACGGCCGTCCCGGCCGGCCTCCCTTCCGATTGACGGTCGGACCGGCCGCCCTACGTCCGGAAGGCCGACTCAGGGAACCCAGCGGGCGAGGAAGAGGTTGGTGTCGCCGGGCTTCGCGCCGCCGCGGTTGCTCGCGAACACCAGCCACGTCCCGTCGGGCGAGAACATCGGGAAGCCGTCGAACTCGGGCGCGAAGGTGATCTGTGCGATGGCCCCGCCGTCCAGCGCGACGCGGTGGATGTCGAACTCGCGCGGGGAGCCGCCGAGGTTGCTCGAGAACAGCACACCCTCGCCGTCCGGCGTCGGGTAGGGCGCGAAGTTCGCGGCGCCGTTGTCGGTGAGCTGGCGCACGTTGCCGCCGTCGGCGTCCATCCAGAACAGCTCGAGCGCGCTCGGGCGCACGAGACCCTCGGCGAGCAGCGCGCGGTAGGCGTCGAGCGCCTCGCCCTGCGGGCGG
The DNA here is from genome assembly GCA_964419905.1 of uncultured Enterobacteriaceae bacterium. Lineage (GTDB taxonomy): Bacteria > Myxococcota_A > UBA796 > UBA796 > JAFDJI01. The sequence goes on along the minus strand of CAYQSE010000092.1, from coordinate 19,539 downwards.
CTCGCGCGCCACACGATGTGGCGACAGTCCGGGGTGAAGAACGCGCCACCGTCGTAGCCGGGCTCGGACGTCAGGCGCTTCAGCCCGCTGCCGTCGGCGTTCGCGACGTAGAGGTCGAGGTCGCCGTCGCGGGTGCTGGTGAACAGCACGCGACCGTCCTGCATGCACACGGTGGCCTCGGCGTCGTAGGCGGGCGACGGCAGGAACGGCACCGGATCGCCGCCCGCGACGTCCTGCCACACCAGATCGTAGGTGTCGTACAGCGGCCAGACGTAGCCCTTCGAGCGATCCGGCGGCGCGGGACACGCCGCGTCGCCGCCCTCGGTCGTCGCGTAGATCACGCGCTCCCCACCCGGCCAGGCGAAGTACCCGCAGGTCGTGCGCCCCTTCCCCGACGAGATCCGCGTCGTCTCGCCCGTGTCGAGGTCGATCACGTACTGCTGGTCGCACGCACCGTCCGTCGAGCGCTGGAAGATCAGCTTCTTCCCATCGGGCGACCAGTACGCCTCGGCGTTCTCGCCCTCGAACGTGAGCTGGCGCAGGTCGGCGAGGTGCACCTCGCGCGGGTCGTGCAGCGCGCTCGCGTCCTGGCCCGCCTTGGGCGCCCACGCGGGCGCGTGGTGCGCGCCCGAGGGCTCCTCGCCGCGCCGCCCGAGCGTCGCCGGCATCGTGTGCCGCGCCTCGCCGCGCAGCACGACGATCTCGATCGTGTCGCCGGGCTTGTGGTCGCGCAGCACGAAGGTCATGTCGTAGAGGTTCTGCACCTCGCGACCGGCCATCCCGACGATGACGTCGCCGGCGAGCAGGCCCGCGAGCGCCGCCGGGCCGCCCTCGCGCACGCCCGAGAGCTTCACGCCGCCCTCGGTCGCGCCCATGGTCGTGTAGTCGGGGATCGTGCCGAGGTAGGCACCGTACCCACGGCTGTCGCCCGCGAGGCGCGGCCCGTCGGTGCTCTTCGTGTACGTCGGCCCCTCGGGCGTCGTCAGCAGCGTGCGCAGCAATGACGCCGTGAGCGACGCGACCTGCGCGCCCCCCTCGACGTTGAGCGTCTCGAAGTCGTCATCCGGGGTGTGGTAGGCGTCGTGGCTGCCCGAGAAGAAGTGCACGACCGGCACCTCGCGCGCATAGAACGACATGTGGTCCGACGGGCCGTACCCGTCCCCGCTCCCCTCGACCGTCAGCCCCGAAGGCGCCGCGGCGGCGAGCCAGCCGGACCACTCCGGCGCCGAGTCCGCACCGAGTGCGAACAGGCGCCCCTCACGTACCCGCCCGACCATGTCGAGGTTCACCATCGCCACGGTGTCCTCGAGCGGGGCGCGCGGCGCGTTCACGTAGTGGCCGCTGCCGCCGAGCCCGATCTCCTCGGCGGCGAACGCGATCGCGAGCAGCGCGCGGCGGTTGCCCTGTGGAGGCCGCACCAACAGGTCGCCGACCGCGCACAGCATCGCCGCCACACCCGACGCGTTGTCGTCCGCCCCGTTGTGCACCTCGTGCTCGCCGGGCCGCATCGAGCCGCGCCCGCCGTGACCGAGGTGATCGTAGTGCGCGCCCACGACCACGACCTCCTCGGCCAATGTGCCCGCGCCGGGCCAGAAACCGACCACGTTCTCGACCGCGGCGGTCGACGGCTCCACCGCCGCGGCCCCACGGATCTTCACGCCGACCCCACGCGAGTGCGGCCGATAGTCCGCCTCGATGGCTCGATACACTTCGTCGAGCGCCGCGTCGCCGACGACCCGCCGCACCCAGTCGCGGGTGACCTGGAGCACCGGCAGCCCCGCGTGCGACTCGGGCCCGTCCGTGCGTAGCGCGGGGAGCTTGTCGGGATCGTCGTCCACCGGCGGGTTCACCAGCAGCAAGGCGGCCGCGCCGGCCTCGCGCGCGCGCATCGCCTTGTAGCGCAGATCCGAGTACCGGCTGGGGTTCTTCCCGTCGAACGGACTGGCGTCGTCGCGCTCGCCGGGCTCGTAGCGCATCGCGAGCACCACCTTCCCCCGCACGTCGAGCCCGTCGTAGTCGTCGTAGCCCAGCGCCTCGGCGCGGATGCCGTAGCCCGCGAGCACGAGGTCGCCCTCGAACCCGCCCGACGACGAGAAGCCGAGCGGCGTGAAGTCCTCGCCGAGCGTGCCCGAGGTGAGCGCGTTGCCGTCGCCCAGCGACACGCCGGTCGTGGCCTCGAACGCCTGCCGGTAGGGCCCATCGAGCCGCAGCGCCTCGAGACGCGCCTGGATCAGGTCGGCGGCGGCGTCGAGTCCCGCCGTCCCCACGCCGCGCCCGTCCATCGCGTCGTCCGACAGCGCCTCGGCGATCTGCGCGAAGCAGGCGGGCGTCGCGGTCAGCAGCGGATCATCCTGCAGGGGCGCCGGCCCGCGGCACGCGCCGAGGACACACAGGACGGACGGGATCAGGGCTCGGGCGTTCATCACGCACCTCCGGCGGGCGCGCACCGTATCGACACCGACCCTGGACGTCCACGCGACGCGCCGGACCCCAAGACGACGAAGGGCGGCCCCGAGGGTCGCCCAGACGTCTGTATTGGATGATGGGGACCGGTCTGCAGAGGGATGATGTTCTGATGGGGCGTTTTGCCATTTACATGGCGGTGATCGGTGAACCCGGAAAGCATCCGGGGAAGCGCGATCCTGTCAGTTGCCCAACCATCCCTCGAGACCGGTAACTAGAGAACCCGGCGGATCTTCTGTGGTCATCGACCCCAGCCCTCCTGTCGGCTATCTGTAAAGACTATGGTCCGTCTGCCGAAGCGCGTCAAGCACGGACAACACGAAAAGCGATGCACACCGCTCCCGACCTCACAGCAAGCCGGAGCGCCCCGCAAAGTACGCCGCCACCGCGGCGCCGAACCACAGTCCTGCGAGCACGGCGGTGAGCGCGCCGGGTCGACGCCGCACCGCGATCTCCCGCCGCGCCACGTCGACGGCCGCCAGGAACAGGAACACGACCGCGCCGATCATCCACGGCGTGTCCGCACGCCACGCGTGGACCAGCAGCACCGTGAGCAGGCACAGCGCCGAGCCGAGCAGCGCGAACAGGATGGGCCACAGCTCGTCCTCGAGGAGGTAGGGCAGCACCCACTTCTCGGCCCAGGCGATCACGGGGTCTGCGGTGGGGGGCGGTTGCGTCACGTCGTGGCCTCCCACGCCCCCTAACCGGGACGCCGCGTCGACGGTTGGCGCGCGCCGCGGTCGTCCGCTACCCTCCCCGTCCACCGGGAGGAACACGATGGCGATCACGATCTACGGCATCCCGAGCTGCGGCACCGTGAAGAAGGCCCGCCAATGGCTGGACCAGCGCGGCATCGCGCATGACTGGGTCGACTTCCGCGAGGCGCCCCCCAGCGCGGCGAAGGTGAACGCCTGGGTCGCCGCGTTCGGCGCGAAGGCGATGCGCAACACGTCGGGCGGTGCGTATCGCGCCCTGCCCGCCGAGAAGGACGGCTGGGACGACGCGACGTGGGCCGGGCGGTTCGCCGACGACCCGATGTTGATCAAGCGCCCGGTGGTCGAGCGCGACGGGAAGCCTGTGCGCGTCGGCTGGCGCGCCACCGACGCCGAGCTCGAGGCCGAGCTCGGCTGAAGACTACTTCGCCGCGATCGGCGCCAGGGCGATCGGATCGGGCGCCGGGTAGGCATCGAGCGCGAAGAACCGCGGCCGCTCCCCGCGCTGGGTCTGAACGCGCTCCTGGAGCAGCGCGACGATCTCCTCCTGGCTCCGCTTCTCGCCGCCGAGGTGCACGAACCGCTCGGCGAGCTTGTCGTAGCGCCCGGTCATCAGCAGCACGAAGATCTTCTGGTAGCTGAACACGTCCTCGAACACGATCGCGCCGTGCTCGACGTACTCGTCGATGTGGGCCTCGAAGTGCGCGGGGTGCTCGGACCAGTGCAGGTTCTGCTTGACGTGGTGCACGACGTGGTAGCCGTCGTTGTAGCAGCGGCGATTGTGGCGACAGTTGATCAGGGTGATGCTGTTCTTGTACGGGTTCCCCGGATCGTCCATGTCGACGAACGCGTGCTGCGACCAGTTGCCGGCCATCAGCGCGAAGCGCGCGAACACCAGCGGGAACACGAGCACCGCGAGCGCCGCGGCGGGGTTCCACCACAGGAAGAACGCGAGCGCAGCCAGGTACGCGACCTCACCGCCCAAGAAGCGGCGAAACAGCTTCATCCGACCGCGGCGGTAGAAGTAGAGCGCGAGGTGCACCGTGCCCGTCAGGTTGAACCGCGCCCAGTAGTGCAGGAAGTCGCGGAAGCTGTCGCGGCGATACGGCAGCGTGGTCGACAAGTCGCCCAGCAGGTTGTTCTCGGCGTGGTGCATGCCGACGTGGTGCACGAAGAACGAGGTCGGCGTCTGCCCGAACAGCGGACCGAGCACCCACGGGATCCACCCTTCCAGCCACGCGAAGCGCCGCTTGAACACCGGGCGGTGACTGGTCGCGTGCAACATCAGGATGTAGCGGTCCATGAACACGGGCATCAGGACCGCGAGGTAGAACGGGAACATCCACCACCGGAACAGACCCGGGACGAGCAGGAACGCCGCGGCGAACGGGAGCACGGCGACGCTCATGAACGCGGCGGTGCGCACGAAGACGAGATCGCGCTCGTCGCGCAGCATGCGGATGGCGAACGCCTCGAGCGCGTTGTAGTCGCGCGGCGCCCAGCGCGGGTCGGTGATCTGGGGGTACATGAACGCTCGCTGGATGGAGAACGCCGCAGTCTAGCGGCTTCCGCGGCCCCACGCCGGGATGAATCAGGGAATGGTGCTTGGCCGCACCACATCGGCAGGGGCGATCCGGTCGTCGCGGGTCGCACTCGTCGACAGTTGTCAGCGAGCGTGTGCTACAGCTCGATCGGCTCAGCGTACGCCTCGGGCACGCGGTCGGGCGCGAGCGCGACGAACGCGTCGATGCCCTGCCGCACCAGATCGACGATCAATCCGACCTCGTCGGCGTCGATCAGGAAGTGCGGCGTGAACCGCAGCGCGTTCTTCCCGCCGTGGATCACGCCGAGCCCGTGCCGACGCAGCCAGTTCTCGATGCCGGCGGCGCCCTCGACGGGCACCCGCTCCGGATCGAGGGCCGCCGACACGAGCAGCCCGGTGCCCTGCACCTGCTGCACGACGCCGGGGAACTCCGCCTGCAGCCCCTCGAGCCCTTCGACGAGCTCGGCGCCGCGCGCGCGGATGTTCTCGCGCAGCGCCGGCGTGAACGCGTCGAGCACCGCGCAGCCGACCTCGAGCGCGCGCGGGTTGGTCGTCATCGTGTTCCCGTACACGCCGCGCACGTAGAGGTCTGCGGCCCGCGCGGTGCACGCGAGCACCGAGAGCGGGTACTGCCCGCCGTTGAGCGCCTTGCTGTAGGTCTCGAGGTCGGGCGCTTCGCAGTCCTCGAAGCCCGGGTAGTCGACGATCGACAGGAAGCCGGTGCCACGGAAGCCCGCCTGGATGGAGTCGACCAGCAGCAGGCCGCCGTGCGCCAGCGTGAGCGCGCGCGCCGCGTCGTAGAACGCGCGCGAGATCGCCCGACCGGGGTTCCCCTCGCCCATCACCGGCTCGAGGAACATCATCTCGATGAACACCCCGTCGGCCTCGGCCTGGGCGAACGCGGCGCGGAGCGCGTCGACGTCGTTGGGCGGCACGGTGATCAGGCGGTCCTCGGCGTGGTGCGACGCGAGATGCTGCCGGTACCACGCGCGGGTGGAGTCCGACGCGAGCGCGGGGCGGTCGGTGCGGCCGTGGAACGAGCCGCGCAGCGACAGGAACTTCGGCTTGCGCCCCTCGGCGCGACCGCCCGGCCCGGTGGCGCGCAGCGCGAGGATGTCGCTGATGCGCGCGGCGACGGTGACCGCCTCGGAGCCGGAGTTCATGCAGATGAAGCGATCGAACGGGCACGCGCCCCGCTGCTGACCGATCTCGCGGCGCAGCCGATCGGTGAACCGCTTGTGCGAGACGCTGGGCGTCATCACGTTCGCCATCACCCACGGCGCGCTCATCGCGTCGACGATCTGCTCGGGCGCGTGGCCGAGCCCGATCATCCCGTAGCCGCCGTTGTCGTGGAGCACGGCGCCGTGCGTGGTGACGAGCCAGGGCCCACGCGCGGCGAGCGCGACATAGGGGTTGATGTTCTCGGGCGGGTAGAAGTTGACGTAGCCCGACTGCACGAGGGCGATCAGCGACGCCTCGTCGCCGGACAGCGCCTCGCGCCACTCGCCGCGCAGATCCTCGTGCGCGATCGCGGCTGCCTCGATCGCCTCGCCGAGGGCGGGATCGTGCGCGAGGAAGCGGGTGATGACGTCGTCGGCGAGGCCGAGCGTCAGCCGCTCCCCTCCGAAGTCGCGCAGCGCGCGCAGCTGGTCCATGGGCTTGGTCATGCGGCTCCCTCACAGGCGAGCGTCCCCCTATCCCCCCGGCGACGGTTTTCCAGCCCCCGTGGGCTGGCTACACTGCGCCCATGCCACCCCAGATCGGCCCCGCGACCCCCGAGGCGGTCGCGGATCATCCGCTCCTCGCTCGCCTCGCACCCGAGGACCGCGCGCTGATCGCGCAGTACCTCGACATCGTTCACTTCCAACACGGCGAGGCGATCATCGTCGAGGGCGCCGACGACCGCGCGCTCTACTTGATGCTCGACGGACACGCGCGGATGCGTCGCCACGGGCTCGACCTGGGCGTCGTGGGTCCAGGCGACTACTTCGGCGAGCTCGCCCTGCTCGACCCGCACCCGCGCGCGGCGACGGTGCGCGCCGAAGAGCCGGTCATCGCGGCGCGGATGACGCCGGCGGGGCTCGACGCGCTCGCCTGGGCCCACCCACGGCTCGCCTTCCAGCTCTCGCGCGCGTTCGTGACGCTCGTGGGCGACCGCCTGCGCACGATGACCGACGAGGTGGGTCACCTGCTCCGCGAGCGCTCCCTGCCCCGGCGCACCCACATCACCGTCACCTTCGACGGCCACGGCGCCCGTACGGTGCCCACCGGCACGACCGTCCAGTCGCTGCTCCCGCCCATGCTCGACGGGCACCTGGTCGTCGCCGCGCACGTCGATCGCCGGATGGTGTCGCTCGCCACGCCGCTGTCCACCGACGGCACCCTCCAGGCGGTGACGACCGCGTCGCTCGAGGGCCGCGCGACGCTGCGTCTCAGCGCGGGCCTGCTGCTGCTCGAGGCGCTGCGGCACGAGGGAGCGGATGGCCGGATGGGGCAGATGGCCGGCATCGCGCAGCGCGTGTGGGTGTACGGCGAGGTCACGCATGATCTCGCCGCGCGGGTGCAGGCGAACCTCGACGTGCTGGTCCACGCCGATCGCGCGCTGTGCGAGGAGTGGTGGACCATGGACGAGGCGATCGCGTACTTCACTCAGCGCGGCCGCCACGAGGTGGTGGAGCTGCTCGGAACACGCCGTGAGGGCGCGGTGCAGATGGTGACCTACGGCAAGACGTACGCGCTGGGGCTCGTGCCGCTCGTCCACCGCACCGGGATCCTCGGCGGCTGTCGCGTGATGCCGCTCGACGGCGGCCTGCTGTTCGCGCACGCCCCCCAGTCCGCGGCGAGCAACGGTGGTGCGCCGGTCGACACCGACACGACCGAGGCGCACGCCCGAGAGCTCGCCGCCTCCCAGGCTTCGATCGAGCGGCTCGCCGACGAGGCGCTCCGCTCGCACCGACGCTGGCAGGGCGCGCTCGGCGTGAAGAGCGTCGGCGAGTTCAACCGCGCGTGTGTCGAGGGGCGCGTGAGCGAGCTGGTCCGCGTGGTGGAGGGCAGCCAGGAGAAGGGCATCGGCCGCCTCGCGGATCGCATCGCCAGCCGCAGCGGCGAGGTGCGTATCGTCACCGTCGCCGGGCCGTCGTCGTCGGGCAAGACGACGTTCCTGAAGCGCCTGAAGGTGCAGCTCCAGGTCGAGGGCGTGCAGCCGGTCACGATCGAGCTCGACAACTACTTCCGCGATCGCGAGCAGACCCCACGCGACGCGAGCGGCGAGTTCGACTTCGAGGCGTTCGAAGGGCTCAACGCTCCGCTGCTCCAGCAGCATCTCGAGGGGCTGTTCCTCGGCGACACGGTGCGGACCGCGCGCTACGACTTCCGCACCGGGAGGAGTCATCCCGACGGTGGCGCGACGCTGCGCCTGGAGCCACACCAGGTGCTGATGGTCGAGGGCATCCACGGCCTGAACCCGCGCCTGCTGCCCGGCACCCTGCGCGAGCGTGCGTTCCGACTGTTCATCGGCCCGGTTGCCCAGCTCCCATTCGACGATCTGTCACGCGTTCACGGCTCCGACGTGCGCTTGATCCGACGCATCGTGCGCGACCGCCACGCGCGCGGCCACGACGCGATGGGCACGATCCGTCGCTGGCCGTCGGTGCGCCGCGGCGAGCGTCAGCACATCTACCCCTACCTGGGCCAGGCCGACGCGGTGTTCGACACCTCACTGATCTACGAGCTCGCGGTGCTCAAGGTGTTCGCCGAGCGCTACCTGCTCGAGGTCCCGCGCACCGTGCCGGAGTACGCCACCGCGCACCGGTTGCTGCGACTGCTCGATCAGTTCGTCACGATCTACCCCGACGCGGTGCCGCCCAACTCGCTGCTGCGGGAGTTCATCGGCGGGAGCGGCTTCGAGTACTGAGCGGACGTGTCGCACTCGGGCGCGCTGATGGCTCCCCTGTACACGACACCCCACGGAGCACGACATGCAGTCCACCGTCACCTGGACCGGCGAGATGGCCTTCGACACCGAGATCGACGGCTTCCACTTCACCATCGACGCGGCCCCGGAGTTCGGCGGACGCGACACGGGCCCGCGCCCGAAGGGCCTCGTGCTCTCGGCGCTCGCCGGCTGCACCGGCATGGACGTCGTGTCGATCCTCGCGAAGATGCGCATCGTCCCCACCTCGTTCTCGGTCGAGGCGCGCACCGAGCTCACCGACGAGCACCCGCGCGTGTTCCGCGACGTCACGCTGGTCTACCGGTTCGAGGGCGACGACCTGCCCGTCGACCGGCTCGTGCGCGCCATCACGCTGTCGCAGGATCGGTACTGCGGGGTCACCGCGATGCTGACGAAGGCCACGCAGATCGGCTGGGAGCTCTGGCTCAACGGCGAGGTCGTGCGCGAAGAAGGGCAGGCCGCGTAGCGCTCGCCTCTTGTAGCATCCGCACATGCGGAGTCCTTCCACGCTCATCCTCGCCGCGCTGGTCCTGCCTGGCTGCGCGACGATGCACACCGCGCGCGCGCTGCACCCTGGCGAGCACGCGGTGGGGCTGACGCTGGGCGGCCCGACGCTGACGAGCCCGCTGCCGATCCCGATGCCGAACCTGACGGTCGAGGGGCAGGTCGGGCTGCCGCTGCTCGCGAACCGCCCGAACGCGCTGCGCTTCGGCACGAACCTCACCGGCTACGCGTTCGGGCAGATCGCGGTGCACGCCGGGTGGACCTGGCAGCTCGCCGAGCCGAACGGTGCGATCCCGGCGTTCGCGGTGACGAACCAGCTCTTCCTCGACACGAACGTCGCCGACTGGACGCGCCCGCCGGGCGCGCGCGCGCTGTGGGCGATCTACCACCTCGAGGCCACGATCAGCTGGGACGCGGGACCCCACCTGATCTACACCGGGCTCGCCGAGTACCTCGACCTCGGGCGGCCCGACCTGATGCTCACGCCGTTCGTCGGCACCGGACTCCGCGTCGGCACAGCGACCCTCCAGCTGGAGTCGCGGTGGTGGGCGATGAACCAGCGCGTCACCTACCACGACGTGAAGTGGCTGAAGCCCGGCGGGCTCGGCGCGCTCGGGTTCAGCCTCGGCGTGCAGGTGCCGATCGGCCGGAGGCAGCCATGACGCTCCTGATGCTGCTCACCGGCTGCGTCACGCTCGACTGGGCGGTGTTCAACGGTGTGCCGTGCGCGCAGGTGGGCCCGGAGACGTGCGAGGACAAGCCGTACTGGGACCAGATCTGCGTGCCGTGCGCGCAGGACTACCCGTGGGACCGCAGCTACGACTGGATGGACGGGATGCTCACCGACGGGCAGACCGTGCGCCCGATCGACCCGGCGTCGGTGCAGCGGCTCCCCGCGCCGACGCTGGACGGGGCTGGCGAGCTCGACGTGTACTGGATCCCGCCGCACGGCGACGATCCGAGCATGGCCGCGCGCACCGTGATCTACGCGCACGGCAACTACGCGAGCATCGACCACTACCTGCCGCGGATCCGCTTCCTGCACGAGGCGGGGTTCGGCGTCGTCGCGTGGGACTACCGCGGCTACGGCAAGTCGACCCCCGACACCACGCCCACACCCACGCAGTTCCACGAGGACGCGCTGGTGGTGCGGGATCTGCTCACGCTCGAGCTCGCCGTGCCCGACGACCGGGTCGTGCTCTACGGCTACTCGCTCGGCGCGATCCCGACGGTCGAGACGGGGCTGCGGCGCGACGCGTGCGCGATGCTGCTGGAGTCGCCGTTCACCGGGCTCGACGCGGTGATCCGCGGGAACACCCGCACGTCTTTTCCGAGCGTGTTCCTCTACGATGGGACGTACGAGAACGTCGAGAAGATCGCCGACTATGACGGTCCGCTGTTCGTGATGAGCGGCGACCTCGACACGAACTTCCCACCCGACGACGTGGCGCGCCTCGTGGACGCCGCGGGCGGGCCGACGTCTTGGTGGCGCCAGCCCGACGTGCGGCACGGCGTGTCGGACGGCGGCGTGCCCGAGGCGGGACTGGACGCCTACATCGCGCAGATGCGGGACTTCCTGGATACGCACTGCCCCATCCCCCCCGAGTGAGCCGAATGCCGAACACCGACGATCTGCGCGTCGCAGACATCCGACCGCTGCTGCCGCCCGCGATCCTGCTCGAGGAGATCCCGGCCACCGAGAAGGCGCTGCGCACCGTCGGCGAGGCGCGCGAGGCGATCGCGGGCGTGCTGCACGGCCACGACGATCGCCTCGTGGTGGTGGTCGGCCCGTGCTCGGTGCACGATCCCGACGCGGCGCGCGACTACGGTGCCCGCCTGAAGGGCCTCGCGGACGCGCTCTCGGACGATCTCGTCGTGGTGATGCGCACCTACTTCGAGAAGCCTCGCACGGTGACCGGCTGGAAGGGGCTGATCAACGACCCGACGCTGGACGGGCGGTTCAAGGTCAACGACGGGCTGCGCCTCGCGCGGCGCCTGCTGCTCGACCTCGCGGACCTCGGGCTGCCGCCGGGCACCGAGTTCCTCGATCCGATCACGCCGCAGTTCGTCGCCGACCTCGTCGCGTGGGGGGCTATCGGCGCGCGAACCACCGAGAGCCAGACTCATCGCGAGATGGCCTCGGGCCTGTCGATGCCGGTCGGCTTCAAGAACGGCACCGGCGGAAGCGTGCAGATGGCCGTCGATGCGGTGCGTGCCGCGCAGCACCCGCACCACTTCCTCGGCGTCACCAAGCAGGGGCTGAGCGCGATCGTGGCCACGCGCGGCAACCCGCACTGCCACGTGATCCTGCGCGGCGGGGCGAAGGGGCCGAACCACCACCCCGAGGACGTCGCCGCGCTGACCGCGAAGCTGCGAGCCGCCGGGCTGCCGCCGCGGGTGATGATCGACTGCAGCCACGGCAACAGCGGCAAGGACCACCGGAATCAGCCGACCGTCGCCGCCGAGGTCGGCGCGCAGATCGCCGCGGGTGACGCGGTGTTCGGGGTGATGCTCGAGAGCTTCCTCGAGGAGGGCAGCCAGGCGCTCGGCGACGGCCGCGGGCTCGTCTACGGCCAGAGCGTGACGGACGCGTGCATGGGCTGGGAGACGACCGAGGCGGTGCTGCGCGACCTCGCGCAGGCGGTCGCGCGGCGTCGCGTCAGGTAGCGATGGCGCGCACCAGGATGCGTGGGCTGTCGTCGTCGAGCGCGCCGCCGCCGTGATCGCCCAGGATCTCGTCGACGTAGAAGCCCGACGCCTCGAGCATCCACTCGGCCTCGGCGGGCATCACGATGCGCAGCGCGAGCGGCGAGGTCGCGACGAGCGCGTCGTCGACGTAGTAGCGGTCGACCAGCGTGAGCCGCTGGTGCGCGATCGAGCGGGTGGTCTCGCGGGTGCGCCGGGCGTGGCGGCCGTCGACCTCGCCCTCCCACACCGTCGTCTCGGGCGAGTGGCGCGACGACCACAGGTGGAACGCCGGCATCGGCATGTCGATCGTGAGCTGACCGCCCTCGGGCAGCGCGCGCCGACACGCAGCGAGGCAGCGCTGCTGATCGGCGCGGGTGGGCAGGAAGTTGAACCCGCCGTTCGGGATCAGGATCTCGCCGAACCGGCCGAGGTCGAAGTCGCGCATGTCGCCCTGGACGTAGCGGGCGTCCGGCGCGAGGCGCCGCGCGAGCGCGAGCATCGGCTCGGAGCGATCGAGGCCCACGACGACGCGGTCCGTGCCGAGCCGGCGGCCGACCCGACCGGTGCCACAGCCGAGCACCAGCAGCGGGCCCGACGCGGCGCGCCGCGCATAGAACGCGACATCGGCCTCGTAGCGGCCATACTCGGCCTCGTAGAACGAGGCGATCAGCGCGTAGGGCTCCACCATCCCGGATATCCCCTCGCCGCGTCGATAACGCGCGCCCGGCGAACGACATAGGGTGTCGGTGGAGGTCGGCATGAAGGACTGGGAGTTCCGCACCATCATCGAGCCGTTCCGGATCAAGGCGGTCGACCCGATCCCGTTCCTCACCCGCCGCGAGCGCGAGCGCGCCATCGAGCGCGTCGGCTACAACCTGTTCGGGCTGCGCGCCGACGAGGTGACCATCGACCTGCTCACCGACTCCGGCACCGGCGCGATGAGCGCGCAGCAGTGGTCGGCGCTGATGTCGGGCGACGAGAGCTATGCGGGCAGCAGCTCGTTCCAGCGGCTGCACGCCGTGGCGCACGAGCTGACCGGCTACACCCACATCTTCCCGGTGCACCAGGGGCGCGCCGCCGAGCGCATCCTCGGCACCACCGTGCTGAAGCCCGGCGACGTGGTGCTGAACAACACGCACTTCGACACCACCCGCGCGAACGTCGAGCAGGCGGGCGCGATCGCGCTCGACCTGCCGTGCGGGGTCGCCGCCGATCCCACCGACGACGCGCCGTTCAAGGGCGACATGGACCTCGACCGCCTCGACGCGGCGCTCGAGACCGACGGGCACCGCGTCGCCCTGGTGATGATCACGCTGACGAACAACGCCGCCGGCGGCCAGCCGGTGTCGATGGCGAACCTCGAGGCGGTCAGCGCGCGCTGCAAGGCGGCCGGGGTCCCGTTCTTCCTCGACGCGGCGCGCTTCGCCGAGAACGCCTGGTTCATCCACGATCGCGAGCCGGGCTACGCCGACTGGAGCATCCCCGACATCACCCGCAAGATGTTCCGCCTCGCCGACGGCTGCACGATGTCGGCGAAGAAAGACGGGATCGTGCACATCGGCGGCCTGCTCGCGACGAACCGCGACGACTGGGCCGAGCAGTTCCGCAACGCGCTGATCCTCGGCGAGGGCTTCCCGACCTACGGCGGTCTGGCCGGGCGCGACCTCGAGGCGATGGCCGTCGGCCTGCAGGAGAGCGTGGACATCGACTACCTGCGCTACCGCGCCCGCAGCATCGCGTACTTCGCGAACGGCGTGGAGGCCGCGGGCATCCCCGTGGTCCACCCCCCGGGGGGTCACGCGGTCTACCTCGATGCAGGCCGCCTGCTCCCGCACATCCCGCCCGCCGCGTTCCCCGCACAGGCGCTCGCCGTCGCCCTGTACGTCGAGGGCGGCATCCGCGGCGTCGAGGTCGGCTCGCTGATGTTCCCCGCCGCCCCCCTCCAGCTCGTCCGCCTCGCGCTCCCCCGCCGCGTCTACACGCAGTCCCACGTCGACTACGTCATCGAGGTCGCCGAGCGCGTCGCCAACCTGGCCCCGGCCCTACGCGGCCTCCGCATCGTCAAGGAGCCGCCGTTTCTCCGTCACTTCTCGGCAACCCTCGCTCCCCTGTGAGGAAGCGGTTGGCGAAGGCCTCGACGGCGGCCCAGTCCGTGTACTCCCAGTCGCGGGAGGTGTCGGTGTCGGAGTGGTTGGCGCGGGAGATCTGCTGCATGACGAAGCGGACGACGAAGTTGTACGCGGTGTACTTGAGCGCGCCCGCGACCTCCACGGTGTCCGACGGGGTCCAGCCGGTGCGGTGCTCGAAGTCGATGAGGACGCCGTGCGCCTCGTCGCGCTGCTTCTCGCCGCCCGCAGCGCTCAGGCTCACCGAGAAGAAGCCGGTGTGGAGGCGCTCGAGCTCGTCGTGCCGCGCCTTGGCGAAGTGCTCGATGACGGCATGGTGCCGCCCGATGTGCACCGACGAGCCGAGGATCACGGCGTCGTAGGGTTCGAGTGACATCGAGACGTCGAGCGTGTCCTGGTTGCGCAGGTCGACGTCGTGGCCATGACCCTCGAGGATCTCTGCGATGCGTCGAGCGATCGCCGCGGTCTGGCCGTGGTGGGTGCCGTAGCCGATCAGGATGTTGGACATGGTGGCCTCCGCGGTCTGCTCCCTCTGAACCAGCAAGCATCGTGCCAGCTTGGACGCCGCATTCCACGCGCCCCTGCAAAAGGACCGGGTCAGATCACACAGCGACCGCGCGCCACCGCCCAGGTGCCAGGCCGTCCAAGCGATACGGCCCGACCTGATAGCGGATCAGGCGCAGCGTAGGGTGCCCGACCGCGGCGGTCATGCGCCGCACCTGCCGGTTGCGCCCCTCGGTGATGCGCAGGTCGAGCCAGGTCGTCGGGATCGCCGCGCGGTAGCGGATGGGCGGGTCGCGCTCCCACAGCCCGGGCGGCTCCGCGATGCGCTTCACGCGCGCCGGGCGGGTCCGCTCGCCCTGGATCACCACGCCCGCGGCGAGGGCGGCGATCGCTTCCTCGGAGGGCTCGCCCTCCACCTGCACCCAGTAGCCCTTCTCCTTGCCGTACCGCGGGTGCGAGAGCTTGTGCTGCAGCGCGCCGTCGTCGGTGAGCAGCACGAGGCCCTCGCTGTCGTGATCGAGCCGCCCTGCCGGGTACACGCCCGGCAGGTCGACGTACGCCGCCAGCGTCGGACGCCCTTGCGCGTCGGTGAACTTGCAGTGCACGCCATACGGCTTGTTCAACACCACGATCACGCCGCCTCCAGCGCGGCCGTCACCGCGTCGAGGAACACGGTGACCTTCGGCGGCACGCCGGCGCGGTGCGGGTAGATGCCGTAGAGCCAGCGCGGCGGGAGCGGCCAGTCGGCGAGCACCTCGACGAGACGCCCCGCGGCCAGCTCGGCGCGCACCTCGATGTCGGGGATGGCCACGAGCCCGAGCCCGCGCAGCGCGCCCTCGAGCAGCACGGTGCCGCTGTCGGCGGCGAGCGGGCCGGTGACCGGCCCGACCAGCCGCTCGCCGCCCACGTCGAAGCACCACTCGCGCTCGGCGGGCATCAGCGTGTACCGCAGGCAGTCGTGGCACACCAGGTCGCGCGGAGCGCGCGGCACCCCCCGCCGCGCGAGGTAGTCCGGCGACGCGGCGACGATCAGTCGCACCGGCGACAGCCGCCGCGCGACGAAGCTGGCGTCGTCGAGCGCCCCGCCGATGCGCAGCGTCAGGTCGAACCCCGCGCCGACCACGTCCTGGAACCGATCGGACGCGCGTAGCGCCACACGCACCTCTGGATACTTCGCCTGAAACGCTGGCAGCAGCGGGACCAGCAGGCTGCGCGAGAGCTGCCCGGGCGCGTTCACGGTCAGCAGGCCGCGCGGCGTCTCGGCGTGCACGCTCGCCGCGATCTCGGCCTCGGCCGCCTCGTCGAGCAGCCGCGCGCTCCGCTCGTAGACCGCCAGCCCCGGCTCGGTCAGATCCTGCCGCCGCGTGGTCCGGTTGAGCAGCCGCACCCCCAGCCGCTCCTCGAGGCTCGCCACGCGCCGGCTGACCACCGACTTCGACACGCCGAGGCGCTCGGCCGCCGCGGTGAACGACCCGCCGCGCACCACCGCCGCGAACGTCGCGAGCTCGACCAGGGAGTCCAGGGTCATCGTTGCTCCCACGCAACAGTTTCTTCGAGGCGCTCGCCCTATTGCTCGCCGCCGTGGGGCGCAAAGTCGCCGCCTGCCTCGGCGGCCCCCGCCTCGACGGTTCTCTCAGGCGGTGCGCGCCTCGGCTACCGCCTCCCACGTCTCGGCGGCCTCCTCGTCCTTCGTCGCGCGCTCCACCTTCATCCCCATGTGGGTGTCGAACCGGATCTCGCGCGACGCCCGGCTGCGGGCGCTCCACGACCCGTAGGCCGGCCCCGGCGGCACCAGGTAGACGTGCCCGCGCCCGATCAGGTCCGAGCGCCCCCACGCGATCAGCGCCTCGCGGATGTGGGGCGCCTCCTCGGGCTTCCAGTAGAACAGCACGGCGCGCTGCCGCGCTCGCTCCTTCACGTCCTTCGCGACGTAGACCGCCTCGCCGGTCATCGGGTCGATCCCGGACCAATAGGTCGCGGTCGCCAGGGTCGCGGGGGTCGGCATGAACATCTGCGCCTGCCGCGGCCGCAGATCGTGCGCCTTCATGTACAGCGCGAGCTCGATCGCCTCGGCGGGCCCGATGCCCGGATGCGCGCACTGGAAGTACGGCACGAGGTACTGCTTCTTGCCGAGCTTCTCGTTGGCCGCGCGAAACCGCTCCATGAACGCGGTGAAGTACTCGATCGCCGGCTTCTTCATCTGCTTCAGCGCGTTCTCGGCGGCGTGCTCCGGCGCGACCGAGAGCTGGCCCTGCACGTGGTGCTCGGCGAGCTCTTCGACGAAGGTGTCGTCGAGCGACGCGAGGTCGTAGCGGATGCCCGAGTTCACGTAGACCTTTCGGATGCCCGGGGTGGTGCGCGCCTCGCGCAGCAGGTCCAGGTAGGGCTTGTGATCGGTGCCGTAGTGCTTGCACCGCACCGGGTGCAGGCAGCTCACCCGCCGGCACACCTTGTTCGCCGCCTCGTTGGTGCACGCCATGTGGAACATGTTCGCGGTGGGCCCGCCGAGATCGGTGACGATCCCGTTGAAGCCCGGGCGATCGCGCAGCGCGCGCACCTCGTCCATCACGCTCTTCGGCGAGCGGCTGGTGACGTCCTTGCCCTGGTGGATGGTCAGCGCGCAGAAGCTGCACCCGCCCGAGCAGCCGCGGTTCACCGTGACCGAGCCCTGCATCATCTCGAGCGCGGCGATGGGCTGCCGATAGCACGGGTGCGCAGCGAACTCGTAGGGCAGCTCGTGGACGCGGTCCATCTCGGCGGTGGTCAGCGGGCGCTCGGGCGGGTTCTGCACCACCCACCGCGTGCCGTGCTGCTGGATCAGCGTCTTGCCGCAGTGCGGGTTGGACTCCCGGTACATCACGCGGGTGGTCTCGTTGAACTTCAGCGGATCGGCCCGGCACTCGGCGAGCGAGGGCAGCGTGATCACGTCGGGCCCCGACGGCGGGGACTCGGTCGCGCCGAGCGCGTACGCGACGCCGGGCAGCGCGCGGCAGTCGGCCACCGTGCCGCCGTCGCGCAGCCGCTCGGCGATGCCGACGATCGCGAGCTCGCCCATCCCGAACACGCACAGGTCCGCCTTCGCGTCGAGCAGGATCGAGCCGCGGATCTGGTTCTGCCAGAAGTCGTAGTGCACGAGCCGCCGCAGGCTCGCCTCGACGCCGCCGACGACGACCGGCACGCCCTTGAACGCCTGCCGGACCCGGCTGGTGTAGGCGATGGTCGCGCGATCGGGGCGCATGCCCACCTCGCCGCCGGGCGAGTACGCGTCCTTGCTGCGCAGCCGCTTGGACGCGGTGTACTTGTTGACCATCGTGTCCATGTTCCCGGCGGTGACGCCGAAGAACAGCCGCGGGCGCCCGAGCAGCGAGAACGCCTCGGGGTCCTCGTGGTCGGGCTGCGCGATGACGCCGACCGTGAACCCGTGCGCCTGCAGCCACCGCCCGATCACGGCGACGCCCCACGACGGGTGATCGACGTAGGCATCCCCGGTGACGAGCACGACATCGAGCTCGCCGCCGGCTTCTTCGGGGGTCATCGGCAAGAAGCGATTCACGCGCGCACTCCGGTTGGCGCCCCCTGCGTAACGCGGGATAGCCCCGAACCGCGGAACCAACGCCGCCGGGAGGGTTGCATGGAGGTCGATCTCGCCTACGAGCTGGTGTACGACGCGGTGCGGCAGGCGCTCACCGACCACGACGGCGGCGACGCGCGGCTGCTGCGGCGCTTCGAGCACGGCAAGGTGCTGTTCGAGGACGAGCAGGGCAAGCTGGGCAAGGAGATCCCGGTCGCGGTGATCTTCAAGAAGGTCACCGCCATCCGCGAGAAGCTGCGCGTGCTCGAGCAGAAGCTGAACAACCACCCGCTGCTCACCGACGCCGACCGCGCCGACATGCAGCGCCTGATCACCGCCACCTACGGCTCGCTGACCACGTTCAACTTCCTGTTCGCCGACGAGTCCGCGAAGTTCAAGGGCGCCGGCGGCTGACGGGCCGCGCAGTCGGACGCGACAACCGGCCAACCCGCGCTACATCGATCGGGGAGGCCCCGATGCGCCCGCTCCGCTCCGTCCTGCTGATGTCGCTCCTGGTCGCGTGCACGTCCGCGACGCCCACCACCGAGGCCACCGCCGGGCCCACCGAGGGCACCGAGGCCGCGGGTCCGCTCGCGCCCGGCCAGGCCCAGGCGGTGTTCGCCGGCGGCTGCTTCTGGTGCATGGAGAAGCCGCTGGAGCGCCTCGACGGCGTGATCTCCGTCGAGTCCGGCTACACCGGTGGCGACACGCCGCGACCGACCTACGAGCAGGTCTCCCGCAAGCAGACGACCCACATCGAGGCGGTCCGCGTGGTCTACGACCCGACGAAGATCGACTTCGATCGCCTGCTGTACGTGTTCTGGCGAAACATCGACCCGCTCGACGGCGCGGGCCAGTTCTGCGACAAGGGCCCGCAGTACACCACCGCGATCTGGGTGTCGACGCCCGAGGAGCGCGCCGCGGCCGAGGCCTCGAAGGCGGCCGTGGCGGCGAAGCTGGGCCAGCCGGTCGCCACCGCGATCCGCGACACGGCGACGTTCTGGCTCGCCGAGGACTACCACCAGGACTACTACCTGAAGAACCCGGTGCGCTACGCCGGCTACCGCTACGCCTGCGGCCGGGACGCGCGCCTGCAGGCCGTGTGGGGCGACGAGGCGGGCGGGCTCCCCCGCTCCCCCACCCCGAAGTAGGCGACATCGATGCGGCTTGCGCTGTGGACCCTTGGGATCCTTTGTGGTCGGACCCTAGACGAGCAGGCCGGAGGTTCGACCTCACACGCTTGAACGAGACATCGGTTTCGTCAACGGCTCTCGCGTACGGGAGAGGGGCCCGAGACCAGTTCGAGGTCTCCGCCGCGGTGCTGTGGGTGGCCGGCCGGGACGGCCGGCCCACGGATCAGGGCAGGCTGTGGGTGGCCGGCCGGGACGGCCGGCCCACGGATCAGGGCAGGGACGTGGGGCGGCCGTCCCGGCTGTCGATTGATCACTTCTCCAAGAAGTCGGGATGAAGGCGGG
>CAYQSE010000091.1:10854-20096 GCA_964419905.1 uncultured Enterobacteriaceae bacterium | reverse complement strand
CTCGTCGAGGACTGGCCGGGGCTGGTCGCCGAGGGCGAAGAGATCCGGTGCATCGGCGACGTGCTCGCGATCGTCGCGGCCGACGACGCGCACACTGCCCGCGCGGCCGCCGCGCTGGTCCGCGTCGACGTCGAGGTGCTCGCGCCGGTCACCGATCGGTTCGCCGCGCTCGCGCCCGACGCGCCGCAGGTCAACCCGACCGGCCCGAACCTGCTCGCGACGACGCGCTACGCGCGCGGCGACGTCGACGCGGCGCTCGCGGCCAGCGCGCACGTCGTGAAGGAGACCTTCCACACCCAGCGCATCGAGCACCTGTTCCTCGAGCCGGAGTGCGCGCTCGCGGTGCCGCGCGACGACGGCGTGCTGCACCTGTACACGCAGGGCCAGGGCGTGTTCGACGACCAGAAGCAGGTCGCCGCGTTCCTCGGCGTGCCGCGCGAGCGGGTGTTCGTCGAGCTGGTCCCGACCGGCGGCGCGTTCGGCGGCAAGGAGGACCTGAGCATCCAGGCGCACGCCGCGCTGCTCGCGCAGGTGACCGGGCGCCCGGTGCGGCTGGCGCTCACCCGCGCGCAGTCGATCCGCTTCCACCCGAAGCGGCACGCGCTGCACATGGTCTACGAGGTCGGCTGCGACGCGGAGGGCCACCTCACCGCGGTGCGCGCGCGCATCGTCGGCGACACTGGCGCCTACGCCTCGGTGGGCGCGAAGGTGCTCGAGCGCGCCGCCGGGCACGCGTGCGGCCCGTATCGGGTCGGCGCGGCCCAGGTCGAGGCGCTCGCGGTGCGGACGAACAACCCCCCCTGCGGCGCGATGCGCGGGTTCGGCGCGAACCAGGTCGCGTTCGCGATCGAGGGCTGTCTGGATCGCCTCGCCGAGCAGGTCGGCATCGATCGGTGGGAGATCCGCTGGCGCAACGCGGTGGACGTCGGCGACGCGCTGATCACCGGGCAGATCCTCGAGGCGAGCGTCGGCGTGCGCGCGACGTTGAGCGCGGTCCGCGACGCGTTCCGCGCCGCCGAGGGCGCGGGGCAGGCGGTCGGCATCGCGTGCGCGATCAAGAACAGCGGGCTCGGCAACGGCGCGAAGGAGTGGGGGCGAGCGCGGCTGGTGGTCGACGGACCCGCGTCGGTCACCGTGTTCGTCGCGTACACCGAGATGGGGCAGGGGCTGTTCAACGTGGTCGCGCAGGTCGCCTCCGAGGTCAGCGGGCTGCCGGCGAGCACGTTCCGTCCGCGGGTCGACGTGACGCACGCGATCGGTGGCGGGCAGACCACGGCGTCGCGCGCGACGCTGCTCTCGGGCCGCGCGGTGATCGACGCGGCGCAGAAGCTGCGCGCAGACCTCGACGCCGGCGCCGCGCTCGGCGACCTGGTGGGCCGCGTGTACGCCGGCGACGTGCGGCTCGCCGAGACGGCGGCACCCGACGGCGCGAACCCGCACCCCAGGGTGCACACGGCGTATGGCTACGCAACCCAGGTCTGCGTGCTCGACGGTGAGGGGCGGGTCGCGCGCTACGTCGCCGCGCACGACGTGGGGCGCGCGATCAACCCGGCGCTGTGCACGGCCCAGATCGAGGGCGCGATTCATATGGGCCTCGGGTATGCGCTCACCGAGGAGCTCCCGTGCGAGGACGGCGTGCCGGTGTCCACGACGCTGCGCGAGATCGGCGTGCTGCGCGCGCGCGACATGCCCGCGGTCGAGGTGATCCTGGTCGAGGACCCGGAGCCCGAGGGGCCGTTCGGCGCGAAGGGCGTCGGCGAGATCGGGCTCGTGCCCACCGCCGGCGCGGTCGCGGGCGCGCTGCGCGCGTTCGACGGCGTGTGGCGCACCACGCTGCCGATGAAGGACTCCGCGGCGGCGCGCGCGATGTCGGTCGGCACGATCCGCGCGCCGCGCTCGGACACGTGGCGATGAGCCTCGTCGTCCGCGCTGGCGGCGTCGTGCTGGGCTGCGAGGACGGGCGCGTCGTCGCGAGCGGTGTGGGCGCTCCGGACGAGGCGCTCGACGGCGCGCGGGTGACGCCGGGACGCGTGTGCGCGCACACGCACCTGTACAGCGGGCTCGCGCCGCTCGGGATGCCGCCGGCCTCGCCGCCGCCGACCTCGTTCCTGCAGATCCTCGATCGCGTGTGGTGGCGGCTCGATCGCGCGCTCGACGCGGACGCGCTGCGGGCGGCGGCCCGGCTGTACGTCGCCGAGAGCCTGCTCGCCGGGACGACCACGCTCGTCGACCACCACGAGTCGCCCGCGTTCATCGAGGGCTCGCTGGACGTGCTCGCGGACGCGTGCGAGGCGCTCGGGATCCGCGCGCTGCTCTGCTACGGGGCGACCGAGCGCAACGGGGGGCGCGACGAGGCGCGGCGCGGGCTCGCGGAGTGCGCGCGGCGCGCGCCCACGCGGCGCGTGCGCGCGCTGGTCGGCCTGCACGCCTCGTTCACCGTCTCCGACGACACCATCCGTGAGGCGGGCGCGCTGTGCGAGACGCTCGGCACCGTGCTGCACGTGCACGTCGCGGAGGACGGCGCGGACGTGGACGACGCGCGCGCCCGAGGCTGGACCGGGCCGCTGGAGCGTCTGGACGCGCTCGGCGCGCTGCCGCCTGGCAGCGTGCTCGCGCACGGCGTGCACCTCGCAGCGTCTCAGGTCAGGCTCGCCGAGGCGCGCGGCTGGTGGCTGGTGCACAACCCGCGCTCCAATCTGGGCAACGGCGTGGGTTACGCCGCCTCGCTCGCGGCATCGGAGCGGGTCGCGTTGGGCACCGATGGCTACCCGGCAGACATGTTCGCCGAGGTCGCCGTCGGGCGCGCCGAGGCGCTGGCGCATGTCGATGACCCGGCGCGCATCGACGCGCGCCTCGCGGCGGGCGGCGCGCTCGTCGCCGAGCGGTTCGAGGCCGTGCCCGAGCCGCGCACACCGGGCGCGCTCGCGGACTGGGTCGTCGAGGACGAGGCGGGCACGATCCGGCACGTCGTGGTCGACGGCGCGGTCGTGGTCCGGGACGGGGCGCTGGTGCACGGGGACCTCGACGCGATCCGCGCCGAGGCGAGGGAACAGGCGGCGCGTCTGTGGCGCCGCATGGAGGCGATCTGAGATGGCACGACTGGGACTGTCCGAGGAGATCACGGATCGAGCGGCGTGGTCGCGCACCGTGGCGCGCTTCGCCGAGTCGGGTGTCGTGCTGCCGACGCTCGCGCAGCTCGCCGACCCGGCGTCGATCTCCGGGGAGGTGTGGGCGCGGCTCGCCGAGATCGATCCGGATGCGCCGCACCCCCTGAACCTGTTCCGGGTGCACTGGCACAACGACGCCGCGCGCACCGGCTTCACGCCGGTGCCCGGCTACCTCGAGCTCCCGCCCGAGCTGACCGGGGTGCCGGCGCGCATCGTGCTGCTCCTCGGCAGCCGCTTCCCGATGATCGGCGCGCACAAGGTCCTCGCCGCGTTCGGCTGTCTCGTGCCGCGGCTGGTCACCGGGCAGTTCGATCCGACGGTGCACAAGGCGGTGTGGCCGTCGACCGGCAACTACTGTCGCGGCGGCATCGCGATCTCGCGCATTCTGGGCTGTGACGGCGTCGCCGTGCTGCCGGAGGGGATGAGCGAGGAGCGGTTCTCGTGGCTCGCGGACTGGGTGCTCTCGGACGATGACGTGATCCGCACGCCCGGCACCGAGAGCAACGTGAAGGAGATCTACGACGCGTGCAACGCGCTCGATCTCGAGCCGCACAACGTGATCTTCAACCAGTTCAACGAGTTCGGGAACCACCTCGTCCACTACGCGGCGACCGGGCGGGCGCTCGCGACCGTGTTCGAGCACCTCGGCGGCGAGGCGGCGGGGCTGCGGCTGGCCGCGTTCACCTCGGCGACCGGCTCGGGCGGCACGCTCGGCGCGGGCGACTACCTGAAGGAGCGCTACGGCGCGCGCACGGTCGCGGTCGAGGCGCTCGAGTGCCCGACGCTGCTCTACAACGGGTTCGGCGCGCACAACATCCAGGGCATCGGCGACAAGCACGTCCCGCTCATCCACAACGTGTACGCGACGGACGCGGTCACCGCGGTCTCGGACGAGGTGACCGACGGGCTCTACGTGCTGTTCCAGACGGCGGTGGGGCGCGAGTACCTCACGCGGCGGCGCGGCGTGGACCCCGCGGTCGTCGCCCAGCTCCACGAGCTCGGGTTCTCCGGGATCTGCAACGTGATCGCCGCGATCAAGACCGCGCGGCACTACCGGCTGGGCAAGGAGGACGTCGTGCTCACCGTCGCCACCGACGGCGGCGACATGTACGCGTCCGAGGTGTTCAAGCTGATGCGGACGCGCTTCGGGGGACGCTTCGACGAGATCGACGCGGCCGAGACGTTCGGGCGCGCGATCCTCGGCGCGACGACGGACCACTACCTCGAGCTGGGGCAGGTCGAGCGCGCGCGGATCTTCAACCTCGGGTACTACACCTGGGTCGAGCAGCAGGGCGTCTCCGTGGCCGAGTTCGAGGTGCGGCGCGACGCGGCGTGGTGGCGGAGCCTGCGGCGCTACCTCGACGTCTGGGACGCGCGGATCGCCGAGCTGAACGCGGCGGTGGCGGCGCGATGATGCTCGTGTGCGAGGGGTGCGGGCTGCAGCGCGTCGCCTCGGCTTCCGACCCGTATCCGTTCGCGTGCCACGCCGCGGGCGACGGCGGCGACCATGTGCTGGTGCCGGTGCACGTGCTTCCCCCGTTCGAGGACGGCCCGGGTGATCCGTTCGTCGTGCATCGCCGCTGGCTGTCGACCCACGCGCTCGCGGTGCCCCACCTCGGAGACGCCGCGTTCGTGGGCATCGTAGCGGGGCTCGGCGCGCGGCTGGCCGACGTGGACGGGGTCGGATTCACCCCCACACCGCTGCGCTTCGTCGACGCGCTCGGCGTGTGGGTGAAGGACGAGACGCATCAGGTCGCCGGCAGCCACAAGGCCCGTCACTTGATGGGCATCGCGCTCTACCTGGAGGTCGTGCGCGCGCTCGGGTGGGTCGACGCCATGCCGCGCCTCGCCATCGCGTCGTGCGGCAACGCGGCGCTCGCCGCGGCGGTCGTCGCGCGCGCCGCGGGCTGGCCGCTGGATGTCTACGTGCCGACGACCGCCGACCCGGCGGTGCTCGCGCGGCTGGACGCGCTCGGGGCGACGGTGCACGCCTGCCCGCGCCGTCCCGACGAGCGCGGTGACCCGGCGTGGCTGCGGTTCCAGGAGGCGCTCGGTGACGGCGCGCTGCCGTTCTGCGTGCAGGGCCCGGCGAACGGGCTCACGCTCGAGGGCGGCCAGACGCTCGCGTGGGAGATGGGGGCCGCGCTGCGCGCGCAGGGGGCGCACATCGACCACCTCGTCGTGCAGGTCGGCGGCGGCGCGCTCGCGAGCGCGTGCGTTCGCGGCTTCACGCAGCTCGCCGCGGCGGGCGTGGTGCCGATGCCGCGCATCCACGCGGTGCAGACCGACGGTTGCTTCCCGTTGCGCCAAGCGTGGGAGCGCGCACGCGACCGGGCCGCCGAGATCGGCGTCGAGCCGGCGCTCCGCGAGGCCGCGCAGCGCCGCGGCGACTACATGGCGCCGTGGCCGTCGACGCCGCGAAGTCTGGCGCACGGGCTGCTCGACGACGAGACGTACGACTGGCACCACGTCGTCGCGGGCCTGCTGCGCACCGGCGGCGAGGTGCGGGTCGTCGACGACGCGGCGCTGATCGACGCGCGGTCGCGCGCGCACGCCGCGGGGTTCGCGGTGTCGCACACCGGCGCCGCCGGGCTGGCCGGTGCGCTCGCGCGGCGGCTCGACGGGCAGGTCGCGGTGCTGCTCACCGGGCGGGGCTGACGGATCAGCCGCGCTTGCGGCTGCCGCCCACCAGGCCCTCGTTGTTGACCTCCTGGAGCTTCATCGCCGGCTTGTTGACCGGCTCGGAGCTGGGCGCGCCGTCGTACTGGACGTTCGTGAGGATCGCATGCGCGCTCTTGAACGCGTCTGGAGTGCCCATCCCCTCGATGTCGGCCTTCACGGAGGCCACCAGGACCTTGCGCACGGCCTCGAACGACTTGTCGCCGGCGCTGTTCGCGGAGGTGGATACCGAGGGCAGCGTGATCTGCGGCAGCAGGACGTCCTTGAGGTTCTTGTGCAGGATGTTGTAGGCGTCGCGGACGCTGGCTGCGGTCTTCGAGATGTCCTTGGGGTTGTAGGTCGCCGAGACGCCGGCTGCCGCCTTGGACAGGTCCAGCGACTTGCCCACGTAGAACCAGTCGGGGCTCGCGACGAGCTGCTCCTTGATCTTCTGCAGGGTCACATCGAGCCCGAGCTTGTGGCCGGCGAGCACGTTGGAGGTCTGCGTCTTGATCGCGGTCTCCGGCGCGCCCGCGTCCTTGAGGATCGCGGCGGCGAAGCGGCCCACGGGCGCATCGCCGAACACCGCCTTGGCGTACCGATCCCCGCTGCCCTTCTGGTAGGAGTCCTCCTGCCGGGCGTCGGCCTTCTTCGGATCCTGGCCGGTGGTCAGGCGTGCCGCGATGACGTTCCGACGGCCCTTCGGGCCCTGGGCCACCGTCGTCGTGCCCTTGATCGTCTTCAGCTTCGCCTCTTGGGCGTTCTGGCTGCCGACGGCCGCCTGGTACGCCTGGCGATGCGCGCTCCCGAGGCGCAGGATGTTGAGCAGCCCGTTGTTCGCGGCGGTCGCCTGGAACTTCGACTGCTTCGTGACCGTGCCGACCTTGTCGCGCTCGGCGTCGAGCACGAACGACGTGCTGCCGGGACCGCGCAGGTTCGCGCCTCCGCCCTCGAACACGTCCTTGGTCTCGGGCCCGAGGTCGGTCAGGCCCACGGAAGGCTTGAACCCGCCTTGGGTGCCCGTGCTAAGCGTGTTCACGCTCATCTCGAGCGAGTACAGGCGCCCGGTCTTGAACCCATACTTCCCGGCGGTGCCCGTGCTGATGTCCGTGGTCGAGGTGCCGGTGTCGAGCAGCATCGGCCACACGTCGTTGCCCTGGAGACCGGCAGCATCCAGCACCGGCGTCGACGAGCCCGCGGCCTGCTTGGTGTTGCCCTGGGCGCCCGCGTTCGACTGATAGCTGGGATTCGAGCTGGTCTGCTCGGCGGCCTTCGCCACGTCGGACGTGGGCGTCTTCGTCTGCTTTCCAGACATGGCTGGCTCCCCCTCGCTTGTGCTCGATGACGTGAACAATCAGATGATTACTCGCCGGTCGTGGGCTCGGTCAAGGCTTTACGACCAGTCTGTTCGAGACGGGTCCGTCGGTCGGCCGTTGGGTGCCTCCGCTGGCATGCGGTAGGCTGAGCTTTGGGAGGTTCGATGCGCGCTCCCGATCTGCTGCCGATCCCGCTCGCAACGCTCGTGGCGCGGCTCGACCGTGAGCTCGCCACGGACGGCGCGGTCTATCACTTGCCGCGGCGCGCGTTCTGGACGCCCGATCCGGCGCGCGACGTCGCGTTCACCCACTTCGGGCGGCGCATCGGCACGCCGGCCGGGCCCGCGTCGGGTCCGCACACCCAGCTCGCGCAGAACCTGGTGCTGGCGTGGCTCGCGGGCGCGCGGTTCTTCGAGCTCAAGACGGTGCAGGTGCGCGACGACCTCGAGATCCCGCGCCCGTGCATCCACGCGCCGCACGTCGGCTACAACGTCGAGTGGAGCCAGGAGCTGACGGTGGCGCAGTCCGCGGCGGAGTACGCGAAGGGCTGGCTGCTGTTGCACGGGCTCGCGGCTGCGCGTCCCGACCTGTGGCCGGGCGTCGACGCGGTGTTCGACACGAGTGTGGGCTACGACCTCGCGGGGCTGCGCTCGGAGAAGGTGCGCGGCTTCCTCGCGACGATGCGCGACGCGAGCGCGCTGCTCGACGCCCTGCGCGCCGAGGTTCCGCCGTCACTGGCGCGCTGGGCGGCGGTGCCGTGTCCGTCTCGGATCAGCGACACGCTCACGTTGTCCACGTTCCACGGCTGCCCAGCCGACGAGGTCGCCGCCCTCGCGCGCCAGACGCTGACGTGGGGCTGGAACACGGTGATCAAGCTGAACCCCACGCTGCTCGGCCACGACGCGACGCGCGGGCTGCTCGACGCGATGGGCTACGAACTCGTGACGCTGCGCCCGGGTGACTTCGAGAAGGATCTGCGCTGGGAGCAGCTGTGTGCGTTCGTGCCGGATCTGGTCGCGCTCGCCGCCGAGCGCGGGCTCGGGTTTGGGGTGAAGTTCAGCAATACGCTGGTGTGCGCGAGCCCCGAGCCGCCGTTCCAGCAGGACGAGATGTACTTGTCGGGGGCGCCGCTGCACGTCCTCGCGTTCACGCTCGCGGCACGGTTCCGTGAGCGGTTCCCGGGCGTCCCGATCACGTTCTCGGCGGGCGTCGACGCGAAGAACTTCGCCGAGGTGGTCCGCGCCGGGCTCGGCCCGGTCACGAGCTGCACGGATCTGCTGAAGGTGCGCGGGTACGCGCGGATGACCCAGTACCTGCGCGGGCTGGAGGGGGCGATGGCCGAGACGGGCGCCGAGACGCTCGGCGACTTCGTCGATCCGGCGACCTTGCCCGTCCGCGCAGCGTCGATCGCCAGCGATCCGCGCTACCATCGCGCCGCCAACGCGGATCCGCCGCGCAAGGTCGGCAGTCACCTGCTGCTGCTCGACTGCCTGACCTGCGACAAGTGCGTGCCGGTGTGCCCGAACGCGGCGAACTTCACCCTGGACGTGCCCACCGGGGCGCATCAGCCGGGGCGCATCGCGTGGCGCGGCGGCGACTTCCGGCTGTCCGAGGGCGAGCGACTCGTCGTCGCGAAGCGCCACCAGATCGGGAACACGGCCGAGGCGTGCAACCTGTGTGGGCACTGCGACACCTACTGCCCCGAGGACGGTGGGCCCTACCTGGTGAAGCCGACCTTCTTCGTCACCGAGGCGGCGTTCCATGCGATGCCGCGCGACGGGTTCTTCGTCGACGCCGATGGCGGCGCGATCACCTGGCGCCGGGGCGACGCGCTCACCACCTGGCGCCGCGGCGCGCCTGCGCGCCTCGAGGTGGCGGGCGGCGTGGTGCTGCTCGACGGCGACGTCCCGATCGGCACCGAGGGCGAGGGCGCGGTCGACCTCGCCGACGCCGTCACCCTGCGCCTCCTCCTGGACGCCTACACCGCCCCCAACGCCGAGGTCTGGCGGCACTGACGGCCGGCCGGGACGGCCGGCCCACGAACCAGGTTCATTCAGGATCGTGGCTCGGCCGTCCCGGCCGGCTCATGATCAGGGTTCAT
>CAYQSE010000091.1:0-10754 GCA_964419905.1 uncultured Enterobacteriaceae bacterium | reverse complement strand
CCGGCCGGCTCATGATCAGGGTTCATTCAGGATCGTGGCTCGGCCGTCCCGGCCGAGCGAGCGCCTCGGAGCGGCGGCCGGCCGGGACGGCCGGCCCACGATCAGGCCGTTGGGCTTGAGGTCCAACAGGGATCGAGCTGCCGGCCGGGACGTCCGGCCCACGAACCAGGTTCATTCAGGATCGTGGCTCGGCCGTCCCGGCCGAGCGAGCGCTTCGGAGCGGCTGCCGGCCGGGACGTCCGGCCCACGAACCAGGTTCATTCAGGATCGTGGCTCGGCCGTCCCGGCCGAGCGAGCGCCTCGGATCAGCTGCCGGCCGGGACGGGCGGCCCACGATCAGGCAGCTGGGGGTCCGGCAGCGAACGCGCTCGGGAAGCGGGCGAGGAACGCGATCGCGTGCTGGAGCTCGCGCAGGTCGACGCACTCGCCGATCTTGTGCGTGTTCTGCTCGATGCCCGGCCCGAACCCGAACATCGCCGGATGCTTGATGTCGCCGGTGACGACCCAGCGCTTCGCCGGCCCCTCTTCGATGCCCGAGCCGTGCACCGGCACCGGGAAGCCCACGCCGTCGGTGCTGAAGATCCACCGGTCGACGCGCGCGCGCGGCTTGATGCCGCCCGACGGGCTGTCGATCGGCGCGAACGGGGTCACGACCGCGGCGTAGGTCGCGACCGCGGCCTGGATCGCCGGGTGGTCCTCTGGCGTCTCCCAGCCCAGGTAGATCTGCGGGTTGCCCGGCGTGTAGCCGCGCCAGGTCGGCGTGTCGTAGGTCGGCACCGCGACGCGGACGTCGAGCCCCGCCTCGCGCGCGCGCGCGACCGCTTCGAGGCCCTCGAGGTCGGCGACGGCGGCGTCGGGCGCCTCGCCGACGGTGAGCCGCCGGTCGAAGCGGAAGGTGAACCGCTCGGGCACCGCACAGTCGCTCGGCGTGTCCAGGTGCGCCCACGACGCGGTGCGGGTGCCGGGGCCGAGGAAGGGGTGCGCGCCGAAGCCCTCGCCGCGCGCGTAGCGCTGGGCGGCCTCGACGAGGATCGCGGCGCCGTACTCGAGCGGGTTCAGCCCTTCCCATGGCATCGAGCCGTGGCAAGACCGCCCGGTGACCGTGACCTCGATCTGCATCCGCCCGCGCTGCCCGCGGTAGATGCCGAGCGCGCCCTTCGCGGCGTCGCCGGTGCCCTCGGTGAGCACGACGACGTCGGGGATGCGCTCGGGCGGGGCGCCGGGCAGGACGTGGCGGGTCACGAACATCGGACCGCCACCGTCGTTGTCCTCCTCGGACACGGTCGCGTACGCGCGGACGATCACGCCGCGCAGCGCGCCGGGCACCTCGCGCAGGATCTTCGTCGCGACGACCTCGGCGATCACCCCGCCGAGCTGATCGGCCGAGCCCCGTCCGAACAGCAGGTGGCTCCACTCGTCGTCGGGGGGCAGGTAGCCGAGTTCGCGGCGGAGGAACGCGCGGTCGAGGTGCGCGGCATCGACCAGCCCGTCATAGGCGTCGAGCCCGCCGGTCTTCTCGCGCCAGCGGTCGCGGAGCGCCTTGACCGTGTCGGAGTGCCCGTCGAAGAACACGACCTTCTTCTCGGCGACCGGCACGCCGTCGTCGGGGTCGGACACCTCCCACACGAGGTTGCCGAAGTCGTCGAAGCCGACGTCGTCGGGGTGAGCCACCGCGCCGATCTCGACGATCCGGGAGCGAAGCCACGTCAAGCGCGGCCCCTCGTGGTTGGACAGCCCGCACGACGGATCCGTGTCCACGTGGTCGGCGGGGATGCGGATCACCTCGGCCAGCAGGCCCGCGGCGAGCCCGCGGTAGGCGGCGGCGAGCTCGGCGATGTGCGCGTCGGTGCGTTGCATGGGGCTACTCCAGCGCGCGCAGGCGCGCATCGAGGTCGGGCACCTTGGCGGCTGCCAGCAGGGCCATGATCACGTACACCTTCTTCTGGGCCTGGCGGGCGAGCGGCAGACGGAACCGCTCCATCACGCCCGCGCTCACCTCGGCGCCGATGTCGGCGGGCAGACAGTGCATGTACAGCGCGTCCCCGCCCTCGGTGAGGGCCATGCGCGCCTCGTCGCAGATCCAGTCGCGGTGCAGCCCGTTGCGCTCGAGCGCGCGCGCCTCGATCGCGCGCAGCGCGGCGGTGTCGCGGGCGCGGTTCGCGTCGACGCGCTCGCGCATCAGGTCGTAGGGCCCCCAGCTCTTCGGGTACACCACCTCGGCGTCGGTGAACGCCTCGTCCATGTCGTCGGTCACCGTGAACGCGCCGCCGGACTCGGCGGCGTTCGCCGTCGCGGACTCCAGGCAGCCCTCCATCAGCCGGTAGCCCTTCGGATGCGCGAGCGTGACCTCGGCGCCGAACCGCGTGAGCAGCATGATCAAGCCCTGCGGCACCGACAGCGGCTTCGCGTAGCTCGGCGAGTACGCCCAGCTCACCGCGATCTTCTTGCCCGCGATCCCGCCGGGGAAGTGCTCCCGCAGCGTCGCGAGATCAGCCAGCGTCTGGGTCGGGTGATCGATGTCGCACTGCAGGTTCACCACCGGCACCTGACGCGTCTGCGCCGTCGCCGCGAGGTACTCGTCGATGCCCGCCTGCACCTCGCGCATGAAGCTGTTGCCCTCACCGAGGATCAGGTCGTGGCGCACGCCGAGCGCGTGCGCGTTCATCCCGAGCATCGCGCCGGTCTCGCGCGCGGTCTCGCCGTGCGACACCTGGGTGGACGAGCCGTCCACGATCACCGGCTGCATCCCGAGCCGGGTGGCGGCGCCAGCCCACGCCGACTTCGTGCGCGTCGAGTTGTCGAAGAACATCGCGTACGCGAGCTCGTTCGGGAGGAGCGGGACACGGACGCCCCTGCGGTCCAGCGCCTCGAAGCGCGCTGTCAGCGTGAGCAGCGCGTCGAGCTCTTCGGGGGTGGCGTCCTGGGTGAGGAGCAGGCTGCGGCCGAGCAGTCCGGACAGCGCGTCGTTCATTCTTCCTCCAGGATGTGGGTGCCCGCGCGACCCTGCAGGGCATCCAGCAGGTCGTCGGGGCGGCAGACGGTGACGTGGCGGCCGCCGTTGCGCAGGAACGCGAGCGCCGCCTTGACCTTCGGACCCATGCTGCCTGCGGGGAACTGCCCGTGCCAGGCGAGCGCGCGCAGCGCATCGGGCGCGATCCGGTCGATCGGGACGGGGTGCTCGGTGAGGTAGTCGCGGTAGATCCGGTCGACGCCCGTGGTGATCACGAGGTGGTCGGCGCCGAGGCGCGCGCCGAGCAGCGCGCTCGCGCGATCCTTGTCGATCACCCCCTCGATGCCGTGCAGATCGCCGTCGTCCCCGCGCACGACCGGGATACCGCCGCCGCCGCAGCAGATCACGATCACGCCGGACTCGGCGAGCCGGCGGATCGTGTCGAGCTGAACGATGCGTACGGGCGCCGGGGAGGGAACGACGCGGCGCCAGCCGCGGTGCGCGTCGTCGTGCATCGTCCAGCCGCGCTCGGCGGCGAGCTGATCGGCCTGCGCCTGGGTGTAGAACGGCCCGATCGGCTTCGTCGGCTCCTCGAAGGCGTGGTCGTGCGGGTCGACCTCGACCTCGGTCACCACGCTGACCACCTCGCGCGCCATGCCGAGGTGGCGTAGCGCCTCGCGCAGGGCCCGCTGGATCATGTACCCGAGCGAACCCTGCGTATCGGCGACCAGGGCGTCGAGTGGAACCTCGTGCACCTGCTCGCGCGCGATCGCGGAGCGCAGCGCGAGAAAGCCCACCTGTGGGCCGTTGCCGTGCGTGATCACCAGCGGCTCGCCGGCGGCGACCAGCGCGGCGATGGGTCCGACGGCGCGCTCGGTGACCGCGATCTGGTTGCTGACCGTGGGCGGCAGCGCCGGATCGACCAGGCTGTTCCCGCCCATCGCGAGCACGGTGAGGCGCATCTGAGCTCCGTGGGAAGCTAGGTCGTACCGCGACCGCGCCGACCGCACCATCGGTCAACGGGGCGGTGTTGGAAGAGCCGACGACGGCCCGTGCTCGGCTCTCGTCCGCGGCGCTCTACCTGAAGGACCGCCCGGAGGCAGCGGGGTCGCGAGGGCGCGGGCCGTCGTCGGTCACACGTCGGGACCCCGCAGCCCGTCGAACCGTCCCGCCGCCGACATTTGGTGACCGCGGGTTGGGCGTGGGCGCTCGGGTGTAGCATCCCGAGGCGTGGAGGGTCCGTCGATCGAGGCTGCCTACCGGTTCTGCTGGCTGCGTCCGGACGGCGTACGGATCGCGCTCGACGCGCTCGAGGCGGCGCTCGATGGCGCGCTCGGAGCGGGCACGCTGGCGTGGAGCCCCGATCTCCGGATCAGCGGCGACCGCGAGAACGGGTTTCGCGATCTGCTGCGCAACAGCCGCTACCGCCACTACGGCGAGGGCGTGCGCGTACGGACCGCGGAGGTCGAGCGCGATCCCGACGTGCCGCTCCCGCAGGGCTGCTTCGGCGGGGTGTGGACCGTGGACCTCGAGGTGACGGCGCGGTGGGCCGAGGCGTGGGCGCTGCACGAGCGCGCGGATCGGCCGCTGCGCGGCCTTGGGATGCAGGATGTGTCGCTCGCGTGGCCACACCTCGCCGAGGCGCTCGCCGAGGCGCTGCGCGCGACGGACGATGCGGGGCTCGCGGACTTCGCGGCGCGCTGTGACGCCGTCGTTCGTGCCCAGGTGCGCGCGGCGACGCGTTCCGTCGACCTGCAGCGCCGCCCCTACCTCGACCTGCCGTCGCTGCTCGCCGAGGTGCCGGTGCCGGCCGAGGTCACGCATCTCTGCCTCGCGCACGACGGGCTGACGGCGCTGCCCGAGGCTGTCCGTGGGTTCACTGCGCTCAGGCAGCTACATGTCTTCTACAACCCGCTCGCGTCGCTGCCGCCGTGGCTCGACGCGCTGCCCGCGCTCGTCGAGCTCAACGTCACCGCGACGCCGATCGGCGCCGATCCTGAGCACCTCGCTGCGGTTCGCGCCTGGCTGCCCCGCTGCCGCGTCCTGAGTTATTAGCGGCGTCATGAGCTTCAAGGATCTGCTGCAGAAGGCCGGCTTCCAGGAGAGCGCGCCCGCGCCCGCCGAGCCCGAGGCCGAGCCCGCCCCCGAGGCGATCGCGTTCGGGCCCAAGGTGGTGGTCCGCTACTCGCGCAAGGGCCGCGGCGGCAAGGCGGTCACGCTGCTCTCGGGGGTCACGTCGGGCCACGACGCGCTGCTCGATCGGCTCCGCCGGGAGCTCGGGCTCGGCGCGCGTCGAGAAGGTGACGACCTCGTGCTCCAGGGCGAGCAGGTCGAGCGCGTCGCGCGGTGGATCGAGAGCCAGGGTGTGAAGAAGGTCGTTCGCTAAGAGCCCGGCGCGCGTAGCGCGCGGTGCTCTTCCCCTGCCCATGACCGTGCCCCTGACCGTGCCCGTTCGGGGCGCTGGCAGGGCGGCCGGCCGGGACGGCCGGCCCACGGAGGCGTTGCCTGGCTTCGCCTTGGTGCAGGTCGGGCCCTGAGTGTGTGGGTCGGCCGGCCCACGGAGCTTGGCCTGGCTTCCCCTTGGGCAGGCGGCGCCTTGAAGACGTGGGTCGGCCGTCCCGGCCGACCGTCTGCCGAGCAACCGCCAATCGACGGCTAGAGCAGCGCCTCGAGCGCGTCGGCGGTGGCGACCGGGGCCAGACACACGCCGCGGCGACACAGGTAGGCGAGGGGCGCGCCGTCGGGCGCGGCGGGGCGCTCGGCGAACAGCGGCCACGTGGCGGCCACGGGGTCGCCGGGGCGCACCATCGCGAGCACGCCCTGCGGCCGCCAGCGGCGATCCCACGCGCGCTGCATCGTGAGCGCCTCGGGGTGGTCGGGCGGCCCCACGATGACGAGCTCGAGCGGCCCGCTCGGATCGGTGGGCTCGGCGGCGAGCGCGCGGACCACACGCCACAGCTCCGGCGTCGCTACCGGGGCGCGGGTCATCAGCCCGCTCGCGGCGTCGAGCAGCGCGTCGAGGGGGCCCTCGAGCGGCGCCCCGTACGCGGCGAGGCGCCGCAGCACGTCGGCCATGCGGCCATTCCCGGACGGCTCCGCGCCGTCCTGGAAGTCCTTGCGGCGCACGATCAGGTCGGGGCGAGCCGCCGCCTGGAACAGCCCGCCGGCGGGATCCGCCAGCATATCGAGCGCGCGCGCGGCGAGGTCGCGGGCGGCAGCGAGCCAGCGCAGCTCGGACGGGCGCGCCTGGAACAGGTCGAGCAGCCCATCGGCGAGGAACGCGTGGTCCTCCAGCGTGCCCGGTGCAGCACCGCCCGGCAGCCGCCGCACCTCGCCGTCCGCCGCGATGGCCGCGAGCAGCACGTCCGCGGCGCGCGCCGCGCGCGCGACCCACGCGTCGAAGCCGAGTAGCCGCCCCGCCTCGGCGAGCGCGCCGATCGCGAGCCCGTTCCACGCCACCACGCGCTTGTCGTCGACCGGCGGGCGCGCGCGCGCGTCCCGGGCGCGTCGCAGCGCCTGCCGCGTGCGCTCGCTCGGGCGACCGGCCCACGTCGAGAGCACGGTGCGCCCGTGCTCGAAGTTGCCCGCCTCGGCGATCCCGTAGGGGAGCGCCGTATCGCCGAGCGCGGCGCACGCCTCGGCGGCGGTGAAGGTGTAGAAGTAGCCCTCGCCACCCGGATCGTCGGCGTCCTCGCTCGACACGAACAGCCCGCTCGGGTCGGAGAGGTCGTTGAACAGGTAGCTCACGGTCTCGCGCACGGCGCGCACGCAGCGCGCCGCCAGCGCGGGATCGCTCGGCGCGAGCACGCTCGAGGCGCGCGCGAGCACCCGGAGGAGCTGCGCGTTGTCGTAGAGCATCTTTTCGAAGTGCGGGACGGTCCACGCCGCGTCGACGCAGTAGCGGTGGAACCCGCCCCCCAGGGGGTCGTACAGCCCACCCTTCACGAACGCGCCGACCGAGGACGCGAGCGCCTCGCGCGCCCCCGGCAGCCCATCGTGCGCGCCCAACAGCAACAGCTCCACCGTGGGCGTCTGCGGGAACTTCTGGCCCCCTGCGAGCCCGCCGTGCGCGGTGTCCTCACGCGCGACGCGATCGGCCACCGCGCGGGTGTAGCCGTCGCGCCCGAGCGGCACGTCCGCGCGCGGGAAGCCCCGTCCGATGGCCTCGACGAGGCGGTCCCCGAGCCCGTCGATCTCGCCGCGCCGCTGCGTCCAGAACTGGCGCACGCGGCCCAGCACCTCGACGAAGGACGGCAGCCCGTAGCGGGGCGCGGGCGGCATGTAGGTGCCGCCGGCGAACGGGCGCAGGTCCGGCAGCAGGAACAGGTTCGCCGGCCAGCCCGCGTGTCCGGCCAGCGCGCTCAGCGCCTCGATGTAGATCGCGTCGACGTCGGGCCGCTCCTCGCGATCGACCTTGATCGCGACGAAGCCCTCGTTGAGCAGCGCCGCCGCGTCCGGATCCTCGAACGACTCGTGCTCCATCACGTGGCACCAGTGGCACGCGGCGTAGCCGATCGACAGCAGGATCGGCTTGTCCTCGTCGCGCGCACGCTGGAACGCCGCCTCACCCCAAGGATACCAGTCGACCGGGTTGTGGGCGTGCTGGCGCAGGTAGGGGCTGGCCTCGTGCACGAGCCGGTTCGTCCACCGCGGGCCCGCTGCGTTGCCGACCTGATCCTCGCGCGTCGCTACGCGGTACACAGCCTCTCCGGGCACCTTCGCGGCGCATTGAGTTGACACGTCAAGTTCGAGCGCATAGCCTCGGCTCCGCACGATCTCGGGGTGAGCGAGCATGGCAGGGGCCAGGAGTCGAGAGCGTATCGCGAAGAACTTCGTGAAGCGGTACGGCGCCGACGGGTTGCGTCGACTGCTGATCGCGCTGGCGAACGGCGAGTCGGGGCAGCAGATCGCGGATGACTTCGAGGTGAGCCGCGAGCGCGTACGGCAGTGGAAGAACGCGTTCGGGCAGGTCGTGACGATCTATCAGGTCCACCCCGAGGTGATGGGCCTGTTGGAGTGACTACTCCTCGCCCGACACGCCCTGCCGCCGCTGCTGCTTGGCCTGCCACCGCGCCAGCCGCACCTGGTACGCCTTCTCGTCGCGCTCGTTCCATGGCGCGACGCGGTCGAGCACGCGCAGGATCGCGTCGCCGAAGTCCTTGACCTGCCACCGGCGCACGTCGGACACCTCGCGGAGCTGATCGCGCGTGGTGGGGCGCATGCGCGCGATCTCCTTGAGCGTGCCGTTCGAGATCACCGACACCGGGGTGAGGCGCGCATGGCGGTTCACCAGGTCGTTGCGCCAGTTCTTGAGCTCGGCCATCGCGCGCTCGGAGGCGCGTCCACGCAGGCGGGGCGGAGGGCCCTCGGGCTCGGCGGCGCGCGCCTTCGGCTCGGGCGAGGGGATCGGGTAGGTGTCGTTGAGTCCGTTGACCACGGCGTCGAGCAGCGCCGCGGCGTGCTGACGCTTCAGCCCGCCGCGCCCTGGCAGCGCGTGGTCGAGCGCCTTGGTGGTCGTGGGCTTCAGCTTCGCCACGCTCACGAGATCCGTGTCGCCGATGACCTTGAACACCGGGCGGTTCATCCGCGCCGCCTCCTGCTCCCGGTAGGCGTGCAGCCGCTTGAGCACCCGCAGCCCCTTGTCGTCGAGTGAGCCTGCGGTCTTGATGCGCAGCCACGCGTGCGCGTCGGGCGGGCGGGGCGTCCACTCGCGCTTCTCGAGCAGCGTGCACTCCTCCTCGACGTGGCCGAGGCGACCGCACCGCTGCAGGCGATGGATCAGGATCTCGCGCAGCGCTGGGAGGAAGTGCGAGTCGCCGCGCGCGTACTCGATGTGCTCGTCGCCGAGCGGGCGGCGCGACCAGTCGTGCCGCTGGTACTTCTTCTCGATCTCGAGCCCGAAGAACTGGCCGATGATGTCCGCGAGCCCGATGCGGGGCAGCCCGAGCAGCTGGCTCGCGATCATCGTGTCGAACAGGTTGTGGAACACGAACCCATAGTCACGGCGCATGCACACGACGTCGTAGTCGGCGCCATGGAAGATCTTCACCACGCCCTCGTCGGCCATGATCGGGCCGAGCGGGCTCATGTCGCGCACGCGGAGCGGATCGATGACGTAGTCGGTCTCCAGATCCGAGATCTGGATCAGACAGACCTTCTCCTTGTACGAGTAGAACGAGTCGCTCTCGGTGTCGACGCCGATGGCGGGGGCGCGCGCGAGTCGCGCGGCGACCTCGATCAGGGTGGCGTCGTCTTCGACCATGACGAGCGGTGTGTCGTCGTACATCGAGCCTCTGGGGCGGTGTGTGCTGGGTGGCCGTCCTCCTAGCTTCATGGGCGCATCAGGACCACTACGACGGCGCGCGTGCGCGCTCGCCGCAATCGTGACAGGATGTAGAGGTCCGTATGGGAGTGGGTCGTCATGCATCCAGAGGAGGGGCCGGTCGCCGCGGCTGCGGCGGGACTGGCCGAGCACCTGGGCAGACCCCCGACCACCGCGATCGTGCTGGGCAGCGGGCTCGGCGTCGTGCTCGATCGGGTGGTGCGGGAGTCCGAGGTTCCGTTCGACGTCGTGGGGCTCCCGACATCCACCGTCGTGGGTCACGCCGGGCGCGCGATCGTCGGCCGGCTGGGCGACGAGCGGGTCGTGGTGATGGCCGGCCGCATTCACGGCTACGAGGGGCATCCGGCCGCGGTGCTCGTCCGCTACGTCCGCGCGCTGCACCGCTGGGGCGTGAAGCGCCTGTTGCTCACGAACGCGGCGGGGGCCATCCGCGAGTCGCTTCGACCCGGCACGCTCGCGCTGATCACCGATCACATCAACCTGCAGGGCGCGAATCCGCTCACCGGGCCGGCGTTCGGCACGCGGTTCCCCGACATGAGCCGCGCCTACGACCCGGATCTCCGCGCGGCGCTGCGCGCAGCCGGCGACGCGTCGGGTGTCGCGCTCGCCGAGGGCGTCTACGTCGCGCTCGCGGGCCCGTCCTACGAGACGCCCGCCGAGATCCGCTACCTGCGTGCGATCGGCGCGGATCTGGTGGGCATGTCCACGGTGCCCGAGATCATCGCGGCGGCCGAGATCGGCCTGCCTGCGGCTGCGATCACGCTGGTGTCGAACATGGCGTCGGGCATCACCGGCGAGCCGCTCACGCACGAAGAGGTCACCGAGTCCGCGCAGGGCGCGGGCGCCGATCTCGCGCGCCTGCTCGAGGTGTTCCTTGCCAGCGCTTGAGCCCGAAGCCGCCGACCTCGCGCTGCTCGACGTGGCGCGCGAGGCACGGGCCCACGCCTACGCGCCGATCTCGCGCTACCTCGTCGGCGCTGCGATCCGCTCGGTCGACGGCGCCGTCGTGCCGGGCGCGAACGTCGAGAACATCGTGCTGCCCGAGGGGAGCTGCGCCGAGAAGGTCGCGCTGTACGCGGCGGTCGCGCAAGGCCATCGCAAGTTCGATGCGGTCGCGGTGTTCACCGAGAGCGATCCGCCGGCGCTGCCGTGCGGGTCGTGCCGGCAGATCCTGAATCACTGGGGCATCGAGCGCGTGGTGTTCGGCAACACGGCGGGCGTCGTGCGCGTGCTCGCGATGTCCGAGCTGCTGCCCTACGCGTTCGCGCTGCGCGACCCGCCCGAGTAGCCTCCGACCGAACCAGGCGGTCGCGGATCGTGGACGACGGCGCGTACCGTGTCGCCTCCACCACCCCCTACCGTCGACCAGGCGGTTCGGCGTGCCGTTCCGCATGGCCCCTTCGGCTCGCTCGGGTCGTCGGGCTCTTTGCTCGTCTCACCCCGGCCCCGGGGGGGCTGGGG
>CAYQSE010000090.1:0-20126 GCA_964419905.1 uncultured Enterobacteriaceae bacterium | reverse complement strand
GCCTCCCTCGTGCGAGCGTGAACGCGTGGGCGGCGATCGCTCAAGCGGATTCTCGGACCTCGGGCGAGTCGAGCGCCGCGATCGTGGATGGATCGACGCCACAGCATCCACCGACCCAGGTGCAGCGGGCGTCGAGACGGCGAAGCGCCGCGATCAGCGCGTCGCGGGGCGCGTCGCCGGCGGCGGGCTTGGCCCACAGGGGCGCCGTGGTGTCGCCGCAGCGCGCGACCGCGGCCTCGACCCCGTGCGGCCCGTCGCCGCACCCGAAGCCGGCGCCCGTCGCGCCGGCGTCCATCAGACGCTCGATCCACGCGCGCGGCGCGTCGCCGCTGAACAGGCGCCCCTCGGCGTCGACCACGAGGCTCGCGATCAGCGGCGTGTGGGGCAGGGCGGCGCGCAGCGCCTGCACGCCGGCGAGGGCCTCCTCGGCGTCCACGAACGTCTCGAGCGCGATCCCCGCGCAGCCGAGCCGCACCGCGCGTCCGGCGACCCACACCCAGCCGTGCGCGAGCGCGCGTCGAGCCGCGACCGGGGCGTCGAGGAACCGGGCCTCGGGTGTCGAGGCGGGCCCCAGGGAGGCCCACACCGCTGCGCGATCCCCCGCCGCCTCGCGGCACAGCGTCACCGCGCGATCCACCAGCGTCGGCCAGCGTGGATCGACGTGGGGCAGCGCGCGGAACGTCCCCGCGAGGACGATCCGCGCGCCGGCGTCGACAAACGCGCCGTGCGCCGCGCGGATCGCATCGGGCTGCGTGATCAGCCAGTCGTTCACCGGCGTGAACGGTGCGAGCCCGACCCGCTGCAGCGTGGTCGCCAGCCCGCCGTCGAGCCGGATCGCGCTCAATGGATCCAGTCGTCCTGGTCGCGCGCGCCGCGCTTGCCGCCGTCGAGCACCTGAAACCGGTTCAGCTCACGCTCGACCTGGCTGGCCTTGCGGAGCAGGCGCCGCTTCTGGCCTGCCGGACCGCGCCAGTACCACCACCCGACCGCGCCGAGCCAGGTGCCGAACAGGTCGATGCTCGACAGGTCGAAGCTCGCGAGGAGGAGCAGGAACGCGATCACGCCCGTGCCCCAGGCCAGCACCTTCGCTGGCACGGGCAGCACGAAGAACAGCAGGATCGTCGCGTCGGGGATCTTCAGCCCGAACAGCACGATCAGCACGGTGACGAGCGGGGCCCAGCCGCCCGTCGAGCCGCCGGCGAGGCCGAGCAGGTCGAGCGCCAGCCCGAGCGCGGTGCCGCCCGCCGCGCCGCACGCCAGCGCCTCGGCGACCTGTCGGAGCGAGAACATACGCTCCATCACCGGCAGGAAGAAATAGACGACGACGCCGGCGAGCACGACCCCGAGCACGCCCTGGCCCTGGATCAGGTAGCGGGTGAGCGGCTGCCACGCCGAGAAGCCCTGCCCGAACAGGTACCAGCGCAGCACGTCGATCGGCGCGCCGGCGAGGTTCCGCGCCATCAGCTCGACGGTATAGAGCACGAACAACGCGATCAACACGTTGCGGGTGAGCGGGGTGAGCGGGGGCAGTTGGAAGCCGCCGCCGGACCGGATGGGCTGTCGTCCTTGCATCGGCCCCTCCTAACAAGAAACGCCCTGGGGCTCCCCCGGGCCGCGACCGCGCACACCGGAATGTCGGACGCGCGCGTCCGTGGAACGCGTCGTCCCTGTCGCCAGGATTGATCCGGGACGCCCGCAAGGGTACAACCATCCCGTCCTTCACGAGCTGAGCGTGTCCCAGAACATCGAGCTGATCGTTGTCGCTGGCCCGATGAAGGGCGGGCGATTCCCGCTCGCGCCCGATCGGCCGATGAAGATCGGCCGCGCGAGTCGCGGCGTGAACCTCTCGATGGACGAGCACGCGAGCCTCGATCACGCCGAGATCGTCCCGAAGTTCGACCGGTACTTCATCCACGATCTCAAGTCGCACACGGGCACGTTCGTGAACGGCAAGCGCGTCGGCGCCGAGCCGGTCGAGATCGTGGTGGGCTCGGTCATCGAGGTGGGGCAGTCGGTGCTCCGGATGACCGTGGCCCGCCAGGGCCCGCTCGCTCTCGGGCTGGTGCTCGCGGTCGGCCTCCCGGTGATGTTCGCGGCGTTGTGGCTGGCCATCCTCGCGAGCCGACCCATCCTCTACGAGCCCGCGATCGTCGCGGCGCAGGTGGTGCGCCAGCGCGTGCGCACCTCCGAGGTGATCCCCGTCCCGATCGAGTTCGTGCGCGACTGGGGCGTAGACGAGCGCGACGTGACGCTGCGGCGGGTCACCGACTTCGACGGGAACGGCGTCGACGAGCTCTGGCTCCGGCTGCCCACCCGCGAGCTCGTGATCACGTT
The DNA here is from genome assembly GCA_964419905.1 of uncultured Enterobacteriaceae bacterium. Lineage (GTDB taxonomy): Bacteria > Myxococcota_A > UBA796 > UBA796 > JAFDJI01. The sequence continues at coordinate 17,792 of CAYQSE010000090.1, read as the reverse complement.
CGGCGATCGCGGTGAGTGGGAGGTCCTCGGCGATCTGCCCCTGGACTGCGTGGAGCGCACGGCCCTCGACTTCCCCGATCAGCTGTGCAGCGGCCTGGTGTTCACCTGGCGCGCGGGGAAGTACCGTCCGTATGGACTGGAAGGGGTGATCACCTGGGCGCGCCCCTGGGAGGTGCTGAACCCCGAGGAGGTCGCGGCGGGAGAGCCCGCGCGTAATGGTCCCGGCCGTCTGCAGCCCTACCGCCTCAGCCTGCTCTACCCCGACCGGCTCAAGGGCTTCCTCCAGGCGCGGGGCGTCGACGAGCCGATCCACTACCTGCTGTGCGAGGACGCGGTCAGCGGTCTGCGCGCGCAGGTCCTCACGGTGGGCGGTCGTCTGCGCACGCTGGACTACGGCTGTCTCGGCGGGGTCCGCGTCACCGGTGCGACCGGGGAGGTGGGCCTCGGTGGCGAGAAGCCCACCGCCTTCGCGTTCACCGTCACCGGTGTGCACGCCCTCGTCGCCGACCTGACCACCGCGCTCTCGGGCAGCCCCGAGGGGCTGTTCCTCGACGACTATGGGCGCGCCACCGTGGCGGCGCTGGCCGGGCCCGCCGAGAGCCGCGCCGGGCTCCGCATCAACTTCCTGGGCGAGCCCGAGGCGGGTCCGATCGTGGCGGAAGAGGAGGTGCTGCAGGGCATGCGCCTGCTGTCCCGCGGCGGACTCGGCGCGTCGGTACCGGCGCGGGAGGAGGCGGTGAACCTCCGCGGGCCGGGCCAGGCGACGCTCGATCCCGAGCGTTGCGCGCGCCTCGAGGTCTCCACGCGCTCCTGGCACTGCAAGCTCCAGAAGTGGTGCCTGCCCAGCCGCACCTTCCTCACGGTGCACGAGACCGGGTGCGGCGAGCCGCGCCTGCTGCTCGAGGTGCCGTTTCGCGGCGGGCACTACATGGTCGCGGACGAGCACGTCGAGGTCGCGGTGCAGGTGGACGCCGCGGTGAGCCGCGGGCAGCTCGACGTCCTGCGCACCCGCATCGGCTACCGGGTGCCGTAGCGGGTGTCCGCGGGTTGACCTCGGCGCGGGCGGGGAATACTGTACGGGTGTTCACTGGACGTCCGTGCAGACCCCGGAGTCGACCGTGGAAGACCTCTCCCCGCGCCAGCGCCAGATCCTCGACTACATCACCGCCGTCGTCGATGCGAACGGCGTCGTGCCCAGCTACCGCGAGATCGGCGCCGCGCTCGGCATCGGCTCGACCAACGGGGTGAGCGACCACATCAAGGCGCTCGAGCGCAAGGGCTACCTCGAGCGCACTGGCGGTCGAGGCGCGCCGCGGTCGCTGCGGATCACGCGCGACGGCGCCTCACGACGCGACGACGACTCCGCGCTCAGTGTGCCGATCATCGGGCGCATCGCCGCGGGCGCGCCGTTGCTCGCACAGGAGAGCTACGAGGGCGCGCTGCGGGTCGACGCGACCCTGCTCCCGTTCGGCGGTCAGGTGTTCGCGCTCGTCGTCACCGGCGAGTCGATGATCGAAGACGGCATCCACGACGGCGACTACCTGTTCGTCCACCAACAGAAGACGGTGCGCAACGGTCAGATCGCGGTGGTGATGGTCGATGGCGAGGCGACGGTCAAGCGGTTCTACCGCGAGGGCGACCGCATCCGGCTCCAGCCGGCCAACAGCGCGATGAAGCCGATCTACGTCGACGCGCGCTCCGGCGAGGTCGAGGTGGTCGGCGAGGCGGTGGGGCTCTACCGGCGCATCTAGGTCGCACAGCGGCCTGTCATGCGTTGTCACACGCGGTCGGTGAACGGAACCCGCGGCGGCGGTCATCGTCCGTCACGCTATCTTGTACGCTCGGGCGCAGCGGTTAGCGCCTGACAGGGGCCGAGAACGCCACGTGAACGACGACCTGAGCCGTATCCGGCGCTTCATCCTGGCGCTGACCCGCCGCGAGCGAACGCTGCTGTTGCTGCGGGTCGCGTCGTACGTCGCCCTGGTCGGGGTGGTGACGCTCATCCTCCTGGTCGCGGCGGCGGCGGGGCGGTGGGAGCGCTCCTTCGCGATCGCCTCGCTCGTGCTGGCGCTCGGCGTCGGAGGGTGGGCAGCGGTGGTGGTGCCGCTCGCGCGCGAGTGGCGCCGCACGGGTGATGCCCTCCGGCAGGCGCACCTCGTCGAGGGGCTGGCGCCCGAGCTTCGCGGTCGCCTGCTCACCGCGGTCGAGCGCACCGGAGGCGTGCGTGGGCAGGAGAGCCCCGAGCTGCTCGCCCTCGTCGCCCGGCGCGCGCAGGAGCGCCTGGGGCGCGTCGATCCGGGGGCGGTGCACCCGGCGCGCAAGGTGCTGCGGCTCGCGCTGACCACCGCCGCGCTCGGGCTCGCCAGCCTCGTGTTCGCGATCGTCGCGCCCGGCGGCCCTGCGGGCACCTGGCGGTGGTGGTTCGCGGGCGGCAGCGCGCGCGCCGCGGTCGACGTGGCCTCCTTCGAGGTCGACGCGGAGCACGCGCGCGTGGGCGATCTCGTGCTCGAGTACACCTACCCGGACTACACCGGGCTCGAGCCGGTCACCGTGAACAACTCCACCGGTGATGCGCACGGACCGCCCGGCACGCGGGTGCGCGTGCTCGCACGGGCAGCCGATCCGGTCGAGGCGGCCGCGCTGGTGGCCTACGACGAGCCGGCGCTCGACGCCGAGGTAGGGGCCGACCGTCGGTCGATGTCGGGCTCGTTCACGATCCGCGCCGAGGAGGGGTTCTACCACCTTGTCACCTACCAGGACGGCAGCCCGCTCTCGTCCCGGCCGTTCACGATCGCGCCCGAGCCCGACCTGCCTCCCGACGTGACGGTCGAGGCCGAGGCCGACGTGCTCCAGGTCGCGCTCGACGAGCCGATCCGGCTCACCTGGCGGGCGCGGGACGACTTCGGGATCGCCCGCGTCGCGCTGTCGATCGACGGTCGCGAGCACGACCGGCCGCTGGGCTCGCCGCGAGGGCAGGCCGAGGCGGTGGGCGAGGTCGGCACGCGTCCGGCCGCGCTAGGTCTCCAGGCCGGCGACCACGTGAAGCTGCGGGTCGTCGCGTGGGACAACGACACCTACATGGGCAGCAAGTCGGGCCGCTCTCGCGTGATCGAGGTCGTGGTGCTCGGCGCGCGCGGCGTCGACCAGCGCTCCGCCGAGCGACAGGAGGCGCTGCGCGACCAGATGCTGGTCGTGCTGGCCGATCACCTCGAGGAGCCGTGGCCCGTGTCCCGGGTACAAGACGCGCTGGCCGACTGGGGGATGCGCCTCGCCACGCGCTACGAGCCCCTGGAGGAGGCGATCGCGGAGTTCTGGACCGGCATGACGGTCGGCTCGCTCGAGAACGACGTGGTCGCCAAGGTGCAGCGTACGGGCCGCGAGCTGATCCGCTACACGCAGGTCGCGTTCGTCCCCGGCTCGACCGAGGTCGCCACCGCCACCGAGCTCGGGGTCACCACCGACCTGCGCGACAAGGCCGTGGTGGCGCTCGAGGACGGCATCCTCGCGCTCGATCGGATGCTGCGGATGCAGGCGCTCCGGCTGCTGTCCCAGGACGCGAAGGAGCTCGCCACCACGGCGCAGAACCTGCGCGAGATGATGGAGGGCGACCTCGCCCCGGATGAGCTGCTCTCGCGGCTCGACAAGCTCGAGCGCGCCCTCGAGCAGCTGGCCCAGAGCGCGACGCGGCTCGACGAAGGTGGGCTGAAGGAGTTCGTCAACCAGCGCCAGAGCGAGATGAAGAGCCTGATGGACGAGATCCGCAAGGCGGTCGCCGAGGGCCGCACCGACGACGCGCGCGAGCTGATGGCCCAGCTCGAGCGCCAGATCCAGCAGATGGCCGACGGCATCCAGGACAACCTCGAGCAGATGATGAGCCAGGAGAGCGACGCGATGGCGCAGGCGCAGGCGCTCGAGGAGCGCCTGGAGCAGATCGAGGAGCGGCAGCTCGCGCTGCAGGAGGAGGTGCGCGAGCTGCGTGAGCGCTCCGACGCCACCACCGCCGAGAAGGCCGAGTCGCTGTGGGAGGAGATCGATCGGCGGGCGGGCCAGCTGGTCGAGCGTGGCCAGGGCTACGGGAAGGGGCTTCGGGACGCGGGGCGCACGTTCAACGAGGAGGAGGTCGCGCGCGCAGCCGCCGATCAGCTCCAGCACCTCGCCGAGTCCTCGACCGCGCGGGATCTCAACGGGGTGCGGCAGGCGATCCCGCAGGCGCAGATGGACTGGCGCCGGGTCGAGTCGCGCCTCGAGCGGCTGGAGGTCATGAGCGGGCCGCAGCGCAAGGGCCCGGGAAGGCCCGAGATCGCGGTGATCCAGCGCGAGCTGCTCGAGATCGAGGCCCTCGTGCGGCAGCTCGACGAGATGTCGCGCAGGGTCTCGCCAGAGACCGCGAAGCAGGTGCGCGAGCAGCGTGAGCAGCAGCAGTCGCTGCAGCAGGAGCTCGGCGAGGCGCGGCAGCAGGCGCGGCAGCTCTCGCGCGAGTTCCCGGTGCGCCCCGAGGGCATGGAGGAGAGCCTGGAGGGCGCCGACCAGCAGATGGGTCAGGCGGGTGACGACCTGTCGCGCGGGCAGCCGATGCAGGCCGAGGGCGCCCAGGAGATGGCGGCGCAGGGCGTGCGCGACGCGCGCGAGTCGCTGCGCCGGGCGATGGAGCAGGCTCAGCAGCAGGCTCAGCAGCTTCAGTCCGGTGAGCAGGCGAGCGGCGAGGGCAGCGGCGAGCAGCGCGATCAGGGCGAGCGCGACCCGCGCATGGAGCTTCCGAGCCCCGAGGAGTTCCGAACCCCCGAGGAGTACCGCCGTGCGCTGCTCGAGGGCATGGAAGGCGATGTGCCCGAGGAGTATCGGGCGCTCAAGAAGCGCTACTACGAGGAGCTGGTGCACCAATGAACACCGTGTCTCCCCGCCTCGCACGCGCGCTCGTCGCCCTGCTCGGGCTCGCGCTGGCTGCACCCGCCGTGGCGGCCAGTCTGCACGAGGGGCGAGCCTGCCTCGAGGCCAACGACGTCGTGTGCGCCGACGCGGTCGTCCAGGCGCTCGACGCGGGCAGCTCGCGCGACGCGGACACCGTGGCGTTCGCGGCGCAGACGGCGTTCTACGCGGGTCGGTTCGAGGAGGCGCACGACCTGCTCCAGCGTGCGGTGTCGCTCGGCTGGGTGGACCGCTGGGACGACCTCGGGCTGTTCGAGCGCACGCGCGAGGCCACCCAGGACTGGACCGAGGCGCGGCGGGGGCGGTTCCGCTTGCGTTATCTGCCGGGAATCGACGCGGTGCTGGTCGATGACGGTCACCGCACGCTGGAGCTGTCCGAGCGCCACCTCACCCCGGTCCTCGGCAGCCCACCGCCCGGCACGCTCTCGCTCGAGCTCTACCCGGACGGCCGGTCGTTCATCGCGGCCTCCTCGCTGACGCGTCAAGATGTGCTGACGACCGGTGTCGTCGCGCTGTCGAAGTGGTCCCGGCTGCTCGTCACCTCGCCCCGCGTGCTCGGTCGTGGCTACACTTGGCAAGACACGATCGCGCACGAGTACATCCACCTCGTCGTCGCCTACCAGACCGACGATCGGGCGCCGGTGTGGCTGCAGGAGGCGATCGCGAAGTACCTCGACGCGCGCTGGCGCGACGGCACGGATCGCTTTCGGCTCTCGGTGGCCTCCCAGGGCCTGCTCGCCGAGGCGGTGCGCACCGGCGAGTTCGTCACCTTCGACGAGATGCACCCGTCGCTCGCGAAGCTGCCGAGCCAGGAGCGCGCCGCGCTCGCCTACGCGCAGCTCGCGACGTTGATGGCCTATGCGTTCCAGCGCGGCGGCGAGGGGGTCCTGCTGCGCACGCTGCCGCTGGTCAAGCAGGGGATGGACCCGCGCGACGCGCTCGCGCAGGGCGCGGGCGCGACGAGCTTCGCCGAGCTCGAGGCGGGCTGGCGGCGGTACGTCGAGGGGCTGAAGCTGGTCAGCCGCGACGTGCAGCCGCTGCCGACGGTGCTCGACGGCGGCGATGACCTCGACGCCGATCCCACCCTGCACGATCGCGAGGATCTCGCGCGCTACGTCCGCCTCGGCGACCTGCTGCGCGAGAAGGGGCGCGATGCGGCCGCCCTGGTCGAGTACACGAAGGCGATCCCCAAGGACGAGTCGATGGGCCCGCTGCTCGCGAACCGACTCGCGCAGTCCCACATCGCGCTCGGTCGCCCGGAGCAGGCGAAGCGGATCCTCGAGGAGTCGCTGCTGAGCTACCCGGAGTTCGCCCTCTCCCACAAGACGCTCGGCGCGGTCCTGCGCGAGCGGGGCGACGCGCGCGGCGCGCTGCGCGCATACACCGCGGCCGTCGAGCTCAACCCGTTCGATCCCGAAGTCCAGCGCGCGCTCGCCGAGCTCTACGAGGCGCTCGGCGATCCGGGGGGCGCAGCCCGACACACGCGATACCTGCGCATCTTGCGCCCCAACATCTGAGCCAGGAGGAGTCCTTTGGACGACGTCGCCCTCTTCGAGGAGCTGGCGCCGACGCGCGAGGCCCTGATCGACGCGATCGGGCAGGTCATCGTCGGTCAGCGCAAGGTGGTCGAGCTGATGCTCACGGCGCTGCTCTCGGACGGTCACTGCCTGTTCATCGGCGTGCCGGGCCTCGCGAAGACGCTGCTGGTGCACACGCTCGCCGACGCGGTGGGCGTCGACTTCAGCCGCATCCAGTTCACGCCCGACCTGATGCCGGCCGACATCACGGGCACCGAGGTGCTCGAGGAGGATCGCACCTCGGGCCGTCGCAGCCTGCGCTTCGTGAAGGGGCCGGTGTTCACGAACCTGCTGCTCGCCGACGAGATCAACCGCACCCCGCCCAAGACCCAGGCGGCGCTGCTGCAGGCGATGCAGGAGCGCTCGGTCACCGCGGCGGGTCACACGCACCGCCTCGAGCGGCCGTTCCTCGTGTTCGCTACGCAGAACCCGATCGAGCAGGAGGGCACCTACCCGCTGCCCGAGGCGCAGCAGGATCGGTTCATGTTCTCGATCGAGGTCGGCTACCCCGACACGAAGGAGGAGGAGGAGATCGTGCGCCGCACCACGGTGGGCGAGCTCCCGAAGGTGTCCTCGGTGCTCGACCGTGACAAGCTGATCGCGCTGCAGGGCGTGATGCGGCGGCTGCCGGCGAACGGCGACGTGGTCGCCTACTGCGTCGCGCTGAGCCAGGCGACGCGGCCGGGCTCGGGCTATCCGGCCACGCGGTGGATCCGCTGGGGCGCTGGCCCGCGCGCCAGCCAGTACCTCGCCATCGGTGCGCGCACCTGGGCCGCGCTCCGAGGCAACGAGGTCCCGTCGCGTGAAGACGTCCGCGCGGTCGCCGAGTCGGTGCTCAGGCACCGCATCGTGCTGAACTTCGAGGCCGAGGCCGCGGGGCTCACCGCCGGACAGGTCGTGCGCCAGCTGCTCGAGGAGGTCGGGTAGGCTCGTGCCTTGGGATCCCGCCGTCCTGTCGCGCGTTCGTCACCTGCACCTGCGGGCGCGCACGCTCACCGACGACCTGATGATGGGCGAGCACCGCTCGCGCAGGGTCGGGTCTGCGGTGGAGTTCGCGGACTACCAGGAGTACCTGCCGGGTATGGATCTGCGGCACCTCGACTGGCGCGTGCTCGCCCGCTCCGATCGCGTCGTGATCAAGCGGTTCGAGACCGAGACGCAGCTCCCGTGCACCGTGGTCGTCGACCTCTCCGGCGACGTGGGCACCGGTGAGCGGGCCGCAGGCGGGTACCCGCCGCTCGAGGGGTCGAAGGCGGGCTACGCGATCACGCTCGCAGCGACGCTGCTCTACTTCCTGCATCGACACGGTGAGCCGGTCGGGCTCGAGGTGGTGGGCGGCACGGACGTCGCGCACCGCAGCCTGCCGCCGCGCGGGGGGCGCAATCACCTCCAGCTGTTGTTCATGGTGCTCGCCTCTGCGCGGCCCGGTGGGCGTGCCGACCTGGTGGAGGCGCTCGGGCGGGTCGGTGCTCGGGTGCGTCGGAGGTCGTGGATCACGGTGATCAGCGACGGGATGGAGGATCCGCAGGCCTGGCTCCCCGCGCTCGGCGCGTTCGCCCGTCGCGGCGCCGATCTGCGCTTCCTGCACTTGTTCGACCGCCAGGAGTGGCACCTCGACTTCAGCGCGCCCGCGCTCTTCTTCAGCCCCGAGGGCGGCGACGACCTCGCGGTCGATCCGGCGGGCGCGCGCGAGGTGTTCGAGGAGGTCGTCGACGAGTACGTCTCCGAGGTGCGCGCAGGCGTGGTCCGCTGGGGGGGGCGCTACCTGCTCGCCCCCACCGATCGCCCGATGGAGCAGGTGCTGAGGCGTGCGGTGCTCGGTCACGGCGATCGGGAGGCGACCTCGTGGCGCTGAACTTCCTCTTGCCCGGCGCGCTCGCGCTGGCCGCGCTGGCGACGCTGCCGCTGCTCGCCCACCTCGCGCGGCAGACCCCGCGCGAGCGGCGTGCGTTCGGCGCGATGCTGCTGCTCGAGCGGGTGGTCAAGCGGCTCAAGCGGCGTCGGCGGGTCAAGGATCCGTGGCTGCTGCTCGCGCGGATGCTCGCGATTGCGCTGCTGGCGCTCGCGGTGACCGGGCCGCGCTGGTCCTACCCGGGCGGCGTGCCGGAGTTCGGCGGCAGCGGCAAGGTGGTGGTCGTGCTCGACCGCTCGATGTCGATGACGCTGGCGGACGGCGGTAGCACCCTGCTCGCGCGCGCTCGGTCCGAGGCCATCCAGGCGATCCGCGCGATGCCCGAGGGCACGTTGGTGGGTGCGGTCGTGTTCGACTCCGAGGCGACGCGGCTCAGCCAGGTGCTCACCGCCGACCACCAGCGCGTGATCGCAGCGCTCGAGGAGGTCACCGCGGTGGGTGGCGGGTCGAACCTGCGCGAGGGGCTGCTCGAGGCGCGCGGCTTGCTCGGCGGCGAGGCGGGCGAGGTGCTGCTGTTCAGCGACGAGGCGGGTCCGCGCACGGTGATGGACGCGCGGGTGGAGATCGAACGGCTGGTCGGGCTCGGCAGCGCGATCATCCCGCGCCCGGTGAGGGCCTCTCCACCGCGCAACGTCGCGGTCACCGCAGCCGCGTACGGCGAGGGGCTCGAGGGGGGCATCGTGACGATCCGGGTCGCGAACTTCGGCCCCGATCCGCTCGAGGTGCCCTGCGAGGTGGTGCTCCCCGACGGCGCTCAGATCCCGATCTTCGTCGAGCTGCCGCCCGAGGGGGAGGCCGAGGAGCGCATCACGGTGCCGCGCGAGGCGCTCGGCGGTGTCGGGCGCGCGACGTGCGAGGATCCGGACCTGCCGTTCGACGACACGCGGTACTTCCACCTCCCGCGCGTGGGTGCGTCCCGCGTGCTGGTCGTCGACGGCGACCCGGGCGACACGCCCACCCGCTCCGAGGTCTACTTCCTCGAGCGCGCGCTCGCACCGTGGGGCGGCACGCGCGGCGGCGTGCGACCCGACGTGATCACCCCGGACGGGCTGGCCACGCTCGATCCCGAGGTGCATCGCGTCGTCTTCCTCGCGAACGTCGCCGATCCACGCCCGTTCGGGCCGCGCCTGATCGAGTTCGTGCGCCGGGGCGGTTCGGTCGTCATCGGTGCGGGTGAGAACGTCACCGCCGAGCGCTACAACGCGGCGCTGGGTGCGGTGCTGCCCTCCGAGCTGCGCAAGCCCCGCGCGCTCACCGCAGAGGACGAGCCGGGTGTGCCGCTCGCGCTGCCGGGGGGCGACGAGGGCCTGTTCGCGCCGTTTGCCCGCTCGGGGCGCGCCGGGTTCACCCGCGTGCGCTCGCGTCGCGTGCTCACCCTCGAGCCCTACGACGACACCGACGAGATCCGCACCCTGCTCCGCTACGAGGGGGGGCTGCCCGCGCTCATCGAGCGGCAGGTCGGCGGCGGGCGCGTGCTGCTGTGGACGTCGAGCTTCGATCTGGGCTGGTCGAACCTGCCCCTGCAGGCTGTGTTCATGCCGCTGACGCAGCGTCTCGTCACCTGGCTCGGCGGCGAGGCGGGGGGCGCGACCGCGCGCTTCGAGGCGTTCGTCGGCGATCACGTCGCCATCCCGCTGCCCGATGTGGTGATGGAGCCCGAGGTGCGCGGCCCCAGCGGCGCGCCGGTTCGCAGCCGCGTCGAGGGTTCCTCGTTGATCTTCGTACCCGCAGAGCCTGGCGCCTACGCGATCGCCCTGGACAACGCGCCGCCGCTCGCGTGGGTCGCCGTCAACGTACTGCCCGACGAGAGCGACGTGCGGGCCTACGAGACCGTCGCCGAGGTCGAGCGCGAGCTCGACCCCGAGCGCTTCCTGCGCCACGTCGATCTGGCGCCGGCGTTGTACGGCGTCGTGCTGTTGCTGTTGCTGCTCCAGTCCCTGGCGGCCGTGCGAGGTGTGTCTTGAGGCCGACCCGTCGACAGGTGCTCGCAGGCGTCGGGGCATCGCTGATCGCGCCGGGCACAGCGCTCGGCTTCGGCACGGCCAGCAAGGTCGACATCGCCGAGCTCGACCTCGGCGACGGCACGCTGTCGCGGCCGGGGGCGTGGCGTCGGCTGCTCTACGAGGTGGTGCACACCACCTCGGTGGAGTGCGAGCCACGCTCGGTGCTGCTGCCGCCGAGCGATCCCGAGCTCTTCGAGCATCCGCTCGCGGTGCTGATCGGGAACGGGCGCTTCGAGATGCCCGACGCCACGGGCCTCGCCCAGCTCGAGCGCTACCTCTCCTACGGCGGCTACCTGCTGATCGACGAGACGAGCGGCTCGGACAACTCCGGCTTCGACACGTCCGTTCGCGAGCTGTGCGACCGGCTGTTTCCCACCCGCCCGCTCTCGCCGCTGCCGTCCGACCACTCGGTGTACCGCTCGTTCTTCCTGCTCGACCGGCCTGTGGGGCGGGTCGCGCGCTTCCCTTACCTCGAGGGCGTGACGATCAAGAACCTCACGCCGGTGCTCTACTCCCGCAACGACCTCTCGGGCGCGCTCGAGCGTGGCGCGGACGGGCGGCATCGCTACCCGGTGGTGCCCGGCGGTGAGTGGCAGCGGCGCGAGGCGATCAAGCTCGGGATCAACGTGGTGCTGTACTCGCTGACCTCGAACTACAAGAAGGATCAGGCCCACGTGCGGCAGCTGATGCTCGAGGGGCGCCTCGAATGACGCTCGCATGGTGGCTCGGCGGTGAGCTCGGACCGGCGGGGCGGCTGCTGTGGGTGGCGCCCGACGGTGTCGTGCTCATCGCGGCGGCGGGCGCGCTGGTGGCGCTCGGCGCCGCGTGGGTCGGCGAGCGCCCGCTGCTGGCCCGCCTCGCCGAGGTGTTCCTGTGGGCGCTCGCGCTCGCGGGCGTCGTCGTCGCGCTCGCGCGCCCCGTGTGGCTCGAGGAGGAGGGGCGCCAGGAGCCGGGGCGGGTCGCGGTGCTCGTCGACGCCTCGCGGTCGATGGGGGTGCTGCAGGGCGGAACGTCCCGCTACGCGCTCGCGCGCGAGCGGATCCGCGACCTCACAGGCGGCGACGTCGACCTCTACGCGTTCGGGGACGACCTGGCGGTCGGCCTGCCCGAGGCAGCGACGCTGCCCGGCACCGACATCGAGGGCGCGATGGACGCGCTGCGCGAGCGGGCCGCGGGCGAGCGGCTCGCAGGGGTGGTGCTGCTCACCGACGGCCTCGATCGCGGGCTGCTGCGCCGTCGCTTCCAAGAGGAAGGGGCCGGAGCGGCCGCGCTCGTGGTGCCCGGGCCGCTCACCGTGTTCCAGATCGGCGAGGCCGAGGCCCTCCGCGACCTCTCGGTCCGCAAGGTCGACGCGGGCGGGTTCGCGTTCCTGCGCAGCACGTTCACGATCTCGGCGCAGCTTCGCGGCGTCGGGTTCGAGGGGCGGACGGTCACCGCTTCGCTCACCCGTGACGGCCTGCCCGTCACCGAGAAGCGGGTGCGCATCGACGACGAGGGCGTGGCCGAGGTGTCGTTCGAGGTCCGCCCGGACAAGGTCGGGCGGTTCAGCTACGCGGTCAGCGTGCCGGTCTACGAGGACGACGCGGTGCCGTCGAACAACGCGATGCCGATCGTGGTGTCGGTGGTGCGCGACCGCATCCGCGTGCTGCAGGTCGCGGGGCACCCGTCGTGGGACGTCAAGTTCCTGCGCCGCTTCCTCAAGGGCGATCCGTCGGTCGATCTGGTCAGCTTCTTCATCCTGCGTACGATAAAGGACATGGACGGCAGCTACGACAGCGACGAGCTCTCGCTGATCGAGTTCCCGCACGAGCGCCTGTTCTCCACCGACCTCAACGACTTCGACCTGGTGGTGTTCCAGAACTTCGATCACGCCCCCTACTTCCGCTACAACAGCACGATGCTGCTCCAGAACCTCCGCGACTACGTGGAGACCGAGGGGCACGCGCTGGTGATGGTCGGCGGCGATCGCTCGTTCGATCTCGGGGACTACGGCGGCACGCCGCTCGAGGCGGTCCTGCCGCTCAGGCTCGGGCTCCGCGGCGAGCGCGCAGATGAGGCCGCGTTTCGTCCGCAGCTCACCGCCGACGGGATGCGCCACCCGATCACCCGGCTCGCGGGCGATCCGGACGAGAATCAGCTGTGGTGGGATCGCCTGCACCCGATGGACGGCACGAACCTCACGCTCGGCGCGCACCCCGACGCCTCGGTCCTGCTCACGCACCCGACCCGCACCGGTGCGGACGGCAAGCCGCTGCCGGTGCTCGCGGTGCGCGAGGTCGGGAAGGGGCGCACGATGGCGCTCACGGTGGACGCGTCGTGGCGGTGGTCGTTCTCGGAGGCGGCGCAGGGGCGGGGCAACCAGGCCTACCTGCGGTTCTGGAAGAACGCGTTTCGCTGGCTGATGGACGATCCGACGGCGGCGCGGGTGACGGTCGAGACGCCCCGCGAGAACTACGCGATCGGCGACACCGCACGGCTCGTGATCCGCGCACGCGACCCGGGGTTCGCGCCGCTGGAGGGGGCGGTCGCGCAGGCCGAGATCGTGGTCGAGGGGCGCACCACCGCGCTCTCGGGACGCACGAACAAGGACGGCGAGCTGGTGCTCGACGTGCCGGCGACCGAGCGTGGCGCGCACCGTGTCTCGGTGGTGGTGCGCGACGGCACCGAGGTGGTCGGCGCCGCCGAGACGGTGTTCGCCGTGACCACCCGCGATCCGGAGGTCGACGAGGTGACGCCGGACGAGGCGTTCCTGCGCTGGCTCGCGGGACGCGTGGACGGTCGGTACTACGGGCCGCGGGAGCGCGGTGCGGTGGTGCGCGATCCGGCGGCCGGTCGCACCGTGTGGGACCGCCGCGAGGCGGCGCTGTGGCGCGCTCCGCTGCTGGCGCTGTGGATCGGACTGTTCGCCGGTCTGGCGTGGATCGTGCGTCGTCGCGCCGGATTGCGGTAGGCTACGGGCCCGTCAGGGAGGAGCGTCTTGGCAACGCGGAGCGAGGTCGCCGCACATATCGCGGCGCTGTTCGGAGACGGCGGCGCCACGGTGCTCACCGAGGGCGACATCGGCGACTCGTGGGAGCAGGCCCTCGCGCGTCTGCCCGACGAGGTGTTCCGGGTCGCGGTGGGCGGGCCGCACCCCGAGGGCGAGCTGTGGCTCGCGGTGATCCGCGATCATTGGGCGCGTCTGGGCGAGCTGCGGCCGGCGATCGCGGCGACCCGCGGGATCATCCGGCGGCGGATGACGCGCCTCGGTCGCGAGCACCCCGACGTGCTGCTGGAGCTGGGCGCGATGGGCGCGCTCGCGAACCGCGCGGGTCACGTCGAGGCGGCCGCCTCGTTGCTCGAAGAGGCGTGGCAGGGGCTGCGCTCGGTCGCGGGCGGTCGCGATCTGCGCGTGGCGATCGTCGCCGAGCACGCCGGCGCCCACTACCTGAAGAACGAGCAGTTCCACGAGGCCGAGCTCGCCTATGAGCAGGCCTGGCGCATCCGTGCCGAGCAGGCGCCGGGCACCCAGGGCGGGCCCGCGGGGCAGCTCGGCGACCTGTGGGTGCGCAAGGGACGACTCAAGGACGCGGTGCCGCTGCTCGAAGAGAGCTATCGGCTGGTCCGCGAGCGGTTCGGGCCGCTGAGCAACCGCACGCAGACCCGTGCGCGGGCCTACGCGATGGCGCTCGCACACCTCAACCGGCACGCCGAGGCCGAGCCGGTGCTCCGCGATCTCCACGAGCACGCGCGGCAGGTCGGCGAGCCCGAGCGGGTCGCCGAGGCGGGCTTCGAGCTCGGGCTGGCGCTCTACCGCGTGCACAAGCTCGAGGAGGGGTGGCGCACCGTCGACGCCGCGATCCAGCTCACCCGGTCGCTGGGCGAGCCCCACGCCGCGCTGCCCGAGCGGCTGTCGATCTGGTCGCGGCTGCTGCGGTCGCGTGGCCACGTCGACGAGGCCGAGGGCGTGCTGAAGGAGGCGATCGAGGCCGAGCGGATGCTGCACGGCGACGACAGTCCCGAGGTGGCGGTGCGCTACGTCGAGCTGGCCGAGCTGCTCGCGAACCTGGGCCGCAACGAAGAGGCGCTCGGCTGGCTCGATCCGGCGTTCAGCCTGCTCGATGGGGTGCTCGGCCCGAAGCATCCGGCGACGATCCGCGCCGCATCTGCCCTTGCGGCCGAGCTGCTCAACCGGGCGATCGTGGTCGCCGCGCAGGAGGATCGCAAGACCGTGCGCGCGCTCCAGGCGCACGGCGCGGCCCTCTCGCGCGTGCTCGGCACGCGTGACGACAACCTGAATCGGCTCAAGGTGCTGAAGTCGTAGCGTCGCTACCCGTCGAGGCGGGACGCTGCCGCCTCGCGACGGTATAGGAGGCCGCTACTGGTCCGCGCTCGCGGAGGAGACCACCGATGGCCCACGCCCGCCCCGATCTCGACCTCCACAACGTACGGAACATCGGCATCGCAGCGCACGTCGACGCGGGCAAGACGACGCTGACCGAGCGGGTGCTGTTCTACACCGGCGCGTCGCACAAGATCGGTGAGGTCCACGAGGGCGCGGCCCACATGGACTGGATGGCCGAGGAGCAGGCGCACGGGATCACGATCACCACCGCGATCACCCAGTGTCCGTGGAAGGGCACGCTGATCCAGGTGGTCGACACGCCGGGCCACGTCGACTTCACCGTCGAGGTCGAGCGCTCGATGCGCGTGCTCGACGGCGCGGTCATCGTGATGGACGGCGTGCGCGGGGTCGAGCCGCAGACCGAGACGGTGTGGCGTCAGGCCAACAAGTTCGCGGTGCCCCGCGCGCTGTTCATCAACAAGATGGACCGCCCCGGCGCGAGCTTCGAGCGCGCGCTCGAGACGGTGCGCCGGCGCCTCGGCGAGGAGCCGGTCGCGATCTGCGTGCCCGTGCCCGAGGAGGGCCTCGTGCTGCACGTGATCGAGCAGCAGGCCTATACGTTCTCGGGTGACAAGGGCGAGATCGTGCAGACCCGCCCGCTGCTCCCGCACGAGGCGGACACGGTCGCCGAGTACCGCGAGACGCTCCTGCTCACGCTCGCGGAGCACGACGAGGCGCTCGCCGAGCGCGTGCTGATGGAGGAGGACATCGAGGACGACGCGATCTGGGCGGTGCTCGCGCGCCTGACCCGCTCGGGCACCGTCCGGCCCGCGTTCTCCGGTAGCGCGCTGCGCAATTGGGGCGTGCAGCCGATGCTCGACGCGCTCGTGCGCATCATGCCCTCGCCGGTCGATCGCCCGCCCTCGATGGGGATGGATCCCAACGGCGAGCCGGTCGAGGTCGCGCTCGACAACGACGGGCCGCTCGTCGCGCTCGCGTTCAAGGTGCAGCTCCTCGAGGGGCGCAGGCACGTGTTCGCGCGCATCTACCGCGGCGTGGTCGAGCCCGGGCAGCAGGTGCGCATCGCCGGCACCGACACGGTCGAGCGCGTGGCGCGCGTGTTCGGCATCGACGCGAACAAGAAGACCCGCATCGACGTCGGCGTCGCCGGGCAGATCGTGCTGTTCGCGGGCCTTCGCCACGCGAGCACCGGCGACACGCTGTGCGATCCCGCCACCCCGGTGCTGCTCGAGCGCATCGAGGCCCGCAAGCCCGTGCTCGGCCTCGCGGTCGAGCCCGAGAGCAGCCGCGACGAAGAGAAGCTCGTCGAGGTGCTGCAGAAGGTCACCGAGGAGGATCCGACGCTCGAGTTCGACGAGGATCCCGACACCGGCCAGCGCATCCTCCGCGGGATGGGCGAGCTGCACCTGCAGATCGTGTTCGAGCGCATCGAGCGTGAGTTCTCGCTGAAGATCCGGTCTGGGCGTCCGCGCGTCGTGCACCGCGAGACGGTCGCTGGGAAGGCGACGCGCGAGGGCGGCGTCGATCGCGTGCTCGAGGCGGGCAACAACCGCATCGAGCTGAAGGCGACCGCGGTCGCCACCGTGTCGCCGATGGAGCGCGGTGCGGGCGTCCGCATCGTCGCGGAGCCGCAGTGGGAGCCCGCTGAGTTCACGCCCACGGCCGATCAGCTCAAGGCGGTGCAGGACGGCGCGCGCGACGCGCTGGCCGGCGGGCCCATCGAGGGCGCCCCGCTCGAGGACGTCGAGGTGCGCATCGAGCGCATCCTCACCTTTGGCCTCGCCAGCTCCCCGCAGGCGCTGCGCATCGCGGCCGCCCAGGGCGTGCGCGAGGCGATGCAGGCTGCGGGCGGCATGCTGCTCCAGCCGATCATGAAGGTCGAGATCGTCGTGCCCGACGAGAACACCGGCACGGTGCTCGGCGAGCTCCAGTCGCGCAACGGCACCATCCTCGGCCACGAGTCCGACGGCGGCATGACCACGATCGAGGCCGAGTGCGGCCTCAAGCAGCTCATCGGCTACGCCACCGACCTGCGCAGCATCACCCGCGGTCGCGGCCAGTTCACGATGGAGTTCGACCGCTTCGACGCGCTGTAGGCCATCTTCCTACACGTAGCGCCACAGGCAGGTCGGGTCGCCGATGAAGTAGGTCTGCTCCGCGGCGCCGTAGAGGGCGAGCTCGTGCTGGATCGCGCCGGTGAGCCCACCCTGCGCGCCGACCTGGAGCAGCGTCAACCGCTGCTCGCGGGCGCGCTTGGCCTGGTTGCACGCGTCGATGAACCGCGAGATCTCCATGTCGATCACCGCCTCGGTCAGCACGCCCTCGCTGCTGTTGCCGCTCTCGCGCCGGCCCGCGGCCTCGAGCATCGGCCCCAGGCGCTTCACGGTCGCGCTGTGGGGCGCTGGCAGGTGGCGCCACGCGGGGCGACTCGGATCGACGGACTGCGGGACGTCTCTGCCGTGCGTCGGATGCTCGCCGCCCAGCGGCCTCGGCACCACGGGCATCATGCGCCGGATCGCCGTGACGGTGGGCGTCCACATCAGGTCGGGGCCCCCGCCGACGATCTGGTCGCCGAGGCGCCGCTCGAGCACTCGCTGAGCGTGTCGCCAGCGCTCCTCTCGGTCTCGGATGCTGGGCGGGCGGTAGTTCGGACCCGCCAGCCCGCGGAGCCCCACGTCGCCCTGGATGTCGATCGGGTCGAGCAGCGTGAGCCCCGGCACCCGGAACACGACCCGCTCGTAGCGGTGCGCGCCCGCGATCAGGTGCGCCTCGAGCGTGACGTCCTGATCGGCAAGGTCGTTCGCGATCAGTTGTCGGTGGAGCTGCGCGAGGTTGCTCGCGCCGACGAGGTCGGACTCGCGCCGCGCCGGCCCCGTGCCGCCGTCGGGCTGCGCGACCTCGGTGCGTGACATCACCTGGCGGCTCAGCCACGCCTCGACCTGCGCGCGGAACGCGCCGAAGTCGGTGTTGACGCGGACCCGCTCGGTGGGGCGGCGATCGCGCAGCGGTGTCGCGCCGCCGCCGTCGCG
>CAYQSE010000089.1:0-20146 GCA_964419905.1 uncultured Enterobacteriaceae bacterium | reverse complement strand
CTCGGCCTTCTTCGCGGCGGCGGCTTCCTCGGCCTGCTCCGCGGCGGCGGCCTCGGCGGCGGCGGCCTCCTCGGCGGCCTTCTTCGCGGCGGCCTCCTCGGCCTTCGCGGCGGCGGCGGCCTCCGTCGCCGCCTTGGCCGCTGCGGCCTTGTCGACCGGGGCGGCGGCCTCCTCGGGCGCTGCGTCAGCCATGGCGTCGCCCGCGTCGGTCGCACTCTCCACGGCGTCCTCGACCGCCTCCTCGACCGCCTCGTCCTCGTCGGCGCTCGCCACCGCCTCGCTCGGACCGAACGCGCCCACGCCGACGGGCGTGTACCACTTCGGCACCTTGGCCTTTGCGACCGCCTTGGCCACCTTGTCGTCGGTGGAGACGAGCGCGGGCTTGAACATCGACCCGTCTTGCCAGTGGATGTCCAGTCGCGCGCCGGCCTTGTCGTAGATCTGCACGAGCACCGGCGTCTCTTCCGGTGCGGTGGGCACGGTCGCCCACCTGCCGTTCAGCCACAGTCCGCCGTTCTTCGGCACCACGAGGGTCCCGGGCTTGGTGACGACCTCGGCGGCCTCCTCCATCTCGAGCAGGCTGCGGATCGGGTGGAAGTCGGGCACCCACTCCGGCCAGGGCATGTTCGGATCGGCGTACGCGGCCGCGCGCGTCCAGCGCAGCGCGCCCTCGGAGTCCGAGCTGTGGAACGCGAGGTAGCCCCGGAGCTGCATGAACCGTGCGAGCCCGTCGGGCGGGGCCGGCGACGCGAGGCACTCCCACTCACGGTCCATGACCTCGAGGAGGATCTTCGCCTCCTTCAGGTCGTTGGCGGCGAGCGCGTCGGCGACCTTCTGCACGTCATCGAGCCACACGGGGATCTCGTAGCTGCAGATTCGCATCTGCGCGCGCGCGGAGACCGGTGCGAGCAAGCCGAGGACCATCAACCCGGCTGCGAAGCCGGCATGCATGCGTGACATCGGGGACCTCGATGACGAACGGTTCTGGAAACGACCCCTGCAGACGCTGAGCCTAGCACAGGACTCAGACTGTCTCCGACCCCCGAGGCCTCGTGGATCTTCCGTCAAGCTGGATACGGGGTAGAGTTGTGGCCCAACGCCGATCGCGATGATCTCGTCATCCTGCACGGCGCGCCCTGCGGGATCGAGGTCGGTCATGGCTGAGCGCGAGCGAGAGACGACCGAGGCCGAGGCGGCGGTCGCGGCGCGGGTCGAGGCGCTGCTGGCCCGAAGTGGGTTGTCCTACACGGTCCTCGCTCATGCCCCGATCCGCTCGGCGGAGCACGCGGCCCTCCTGCGCGGCACGCCGCTCGAGATCGGCGGCAAGGCGTTGGTGATGAAGCTCGAGCGGCTCGGCTTCGCGGTCGTCGTGGTGGGCGGGGATCGTCGGCTCGACGGGCGCGCGCTGCGCGCCGGGCTGGGGATTCAGCGCTATCGGTTCGCACGCCTCGACGAGCTCCGCGCGCTCACCGGTCTCGCGCCGGGGGGCGTGCCGCCGTTCGGAGCGCCGGTCTTCGATCTACCGCTCATCGCCGACGCGGCGCTGCTCGCGCAGGGTGAGATCGCGTTCACGCTCGGCAGCCCGAGTCGCTCGGTGCGCATGGGGGTCGTCGACTGGTCGCGGGTCGCGCGGCCCGCGCGAGTGGTCGCGCTCTCCGCTCCGCCTGGATGAGCCTGTTGGCTGGGTAGACCTGCCTACCGCGGAAGCCACCGTCTCGGGTTAGGCGATCTCGAGGCCCCCGCGCGCGTGGCCTCCAAGGAGGCCACGATGCTCTCCTGCCCGATCCGCGGTGCCCTCTTCGCGCTCGGTGCGCTGTCGGCCGCCGGGTGTACGCGAATCGACGTCACGCTCCACGTCCTGAACGGCGCGACCGGCGAGGCGGACGCGGCGACCGTCCGCGCCGCGGTCCCTCACCCGCTGCCCACGGAGGGCGTGTACGTGCTCTCACCGTCCACGATGACGTTGACGGTCACCGGGATCGGCTTCGTCGGCGCCGGGGGCGATCCCGACGGGGCTCCCATCGCGCCGGTGGACGACTGCACCGCGACCTACGACCGAGCGCTCGGCTCGCTCGTCAGCCTCGGCGCGTGTGGGGCGCAGGTCGCCCCCGGACGGTACGATGGGCTGATCCTACGGTTCTCGGACGAGGCGATGATGGTCGTCGATGACTCCGAGGTGGGCATCTTCTCGGATCCGGACGCGCCGGGCGGACTCGTCGCCACCCGTCCGGAGGGCGGCCCTCGCCCGATCCCGGTCGTCGATCAGAACTCTGGCGGACAGGACACGCACGCCCGCCTGTTCTTTTCAGACGCGCTGGAGCTGAGCGAGGAGAGCGCACCCGAGGTCTTTGTCGTGTTCGATCCGACGCACTGGATGAAGTCGAACTTTCAAGTAGGGCAGTTCTCCGAGCCCTACGCCGCGGGCAACCCGCCGGTCCTGCCGTCGCTCGATGGGTTCGCGAAGGCTTCGTACTACACCAATCTGGGCTCCGCCGGCTCGTACCTGGCGCAGGGTTGCACGCCCGAGCGCTGCTTGAGCCTGCTCTTCCTGTACGCCGACGTCGAGACCCCCCACGCGGTGACCTGGCAGGACCACGCGATCTGTCCGCCCCTCCACGGCGGGAACGCCCCGGTCGTCTCGTTTGCCGGCGACGACCTCCGCTGGGGTCAGTTCGGTCGCCTGGGTCTCGACGCCGAAGGCGTCCTCGCGTGGGCGTCGGGTGAGCACGCCTCGGGGCAGACCTCGGAGATCGCGTCCTACACAGGCGTCTACCGGATGCCCGAGGTGACGACGCCCGGCGGCGTCGTCACGCTCGCGTACCGATGCACCGACGACGTCCCGGCGCCCGAAGCCGGAGACACCTACGCGAGCGGCGCCCCGGCGTTCGAGGCGGACGGCACGCTGACGCTCACGCTCCTGTACTGAGGCAGACGTCTCCTCCGTCCCGCGTCCACCGCGTGCGGGCTACTGCGAGGTCCTCGCGCCCGCGCTGACGGGGCGTGCCCGCGTGGCGCTCAGACTCAAGACGATCTCGGCGGCGGCGAGTGCGAGCACGGCGGGCTGCAGCCAGGAGGTCTCGGTGAGCCACAACCACTGGGCGCCGATCCACGGGAAGAGGACCAGGGCGAGCGCGACGGCGACGAGGGGTGCCTTCGGGTGTCGCCGGAGCGTCATCCCCAGCGCGACGAGACGCGCGACGCCGACGAGGCCGAGCAGGACCACGCCGGGCACGAGGAACGAGCCGAACGGAGCGTGCGCCAGCGTGTCGGGAGGCAGTCCGAGCAGGGCGCCGGTCGGATCGGCGACGAGCAGCGCGCCCGACACGGTCGCGCTGACGCCGACGAGGCCCTGGATCGTGGCGAGGCCCGCGACGACGCCCGGGGGCGCCGGCGTCGTGCCGCCCTCGGGGTAGCTGCCGCCGAGGCGGCGCAGCGCCCCGTGCACCGCGTGCGGCCCGGTCGGATCGATGAACATCAGCGGGCACTCGCCGTCGACGACGTCGAGACCGAGCGCGCGCGCGTGCGCGGTGACCTCGGGGCTCGTCGCGCCGGGCCCCGCGCCCCGATGCAGCCACACGCGGCGGACGCCAGCGCGCGCGCAGTCGTCCAGCACGTCGTTCGCCGCGACCGCTGGGACCATCACCAGCGCGAAGTCGACACCGCCGGGGATCGACGCGACGTCGGGGTAGGACGGGCGATCGGCGATCGTGCCGCTCTTGCGGTTCACTGGGACGACGTCGTAGCCCTTCGCGAGCATCCCGTTCATCACGACGCGGCTGAAGCCGTTCGGATCATGGCTCGCGCCGACGAGGGCGACTCGGGGCAGCGCGAGGAAGGCGTCGATCGTGGCGAGGTCGGTGGACATCGAAGCGCTCCTGTCCTTCGATGCTGTTGCAGGCGGCGTGCCGGCCTCCGCGACCGCGCTCACGGGCGAGCGCGCGCTGCCCCGTGGGCCTGAAGCCGCTCACGCGCGTCGACATGGGCGATCTCGCGCAGTCGAGGGGCGAACCCGCAACGACCGCTCGGCTCACTTCCCCTTGGCGATGATCCCGCCGATCAGCAAGCCGCCGGCCGTGGTGCCCAGCACCGCGGCACCGACGAACGTGCCGTTGGTGGCTTGGTAGAGCCCCTCGCTGGGCTTCGCGTCGTACTGGGAGCGGAGCAGCCACGAGGCGCCGTAGGCCAGCCCGGCTGCGACGCCCACTCCCACACCCGCCGTGATCATCGCGCGCTTCGGGCCCGGCATCGGCTCGGTAGGCAGCTCGCGCGACGGCTTCTCGGGGCGCGCGGGGCGCTCGGGGCGCTTCGGGTCTGCCAGCCAGGCGCGGGCCTCGGCCACCTCGGGCACCTCGACGGGGATCAGCTCGCCGTCGGCGCGCACGCCGGCCTCGGCGAAACGGCCCACGAAGCGCTCCACCGCGGGGATCGCGGTCTTGGGGTTGGCGGCCGCGATCGCCATCGCAGCCCCCCACTCCTGGCGCGCCTGCTCCTCGAGCACCGCGCGCGCCGCGGCGATGCGCCGCGCGCGGGAGGTCGCCTCGTCCTCGGCAGAGCCGGGCGCGACGTCGGGGTCGTCGCCCTCGCGGGGGGCCGCCTCGACGACGACCGCCTCTGCGGCGGGCTCTGGCTCTGGCGCGACCACGGTGACGGGCTCGGGCTCTGGCTCGACCACGGTGACGGGCTCTGGCTCTGGCTCGACCACGGTGACGGGCTCGGGCTCTGGCTCGACCACGGTGACGGGCTCGGGCTCTGGCTCGGGCTCTGGCTCGGGCTCGACCACGGCGACGGGCTCGGGCTCGGGCTCGGGCACGGGAACGGGCGCGGGCGCGGGCGCGGGCGCGGGCGGGGCGACGACCCACCACTTCGGCGGCTTCGCGTTCGCCGCCTTCGGGTCGTCCGTGAGCAGGCGGTCGGGGAGGCGTGCGCCCTCCTGCCAGAAGCCCTCCAGTCGCGCGCCGGAGCGATCGAAGACCTGCACGAGGATCGGTGTCTCTTCGGGCCCGGTGGGTGTCGTCGCGAAGCGCCCCGAGATGAACACGCCGCCGCCGCGCTTCGGCTGCAGCACGTACTTGCCCGGCATGGTGACGATCTCGGCGGGCTCCTCCATCTCGAACGTGTTGCGGATCGGATGGAACTCGGGGACCCAGGCCGGGTAGTCCGCGCCGGGTGTGATGAACTCGGCGGCGCGTGCCCAGCGCAGCGCGCCCTCCGAGTCGCTGCTGTGGAACGCGAGCAGCGCGCGAAGCTGGGTGAAGCGCAGCAGCTGATCGGGCGGGACGGGCTCGGCGAGGCACTCCCACTCGCGATCGAGGACCTCGACGAGGATGCGGGCCTCGCGGTAGTCCGACGCCTGGAGCACCGTGTCGATGCCGTCGAGATCGCTGATCCAGTCCGCGATCGCGTAGGTGCAGATGCGGGACTGCGCGGAGGCGACAGACGGCGTCGCCGCGAGCGCGACGAGCGCGATCGGCAGCCAACGGGCGCGATGAACGGGACGCGACATCGAGCGGCACTCCTCCGGGGCGACGCGACAGGCTAGCACGGCACGTCCCAGAACGGCGCGTCAGGCCGCGTCATGCGGAGGAGGGCGGTCCAGCGGCAGTACGCCGGGGTCGTCCCACCACCGCGCCAGATCGTCGGCCAGCGGGCTGGTCACGTCGACCGTGCCGCCGTCCGGATGCGCGAAGCGCACGCGATGCGCGTGGAGGGCGTGTCGCGGCGCCCCGGCGGCGACGATGACCTCGTCGTCGAGACCGCTGTCGTAGTAGCGCAGGAAGACCTCGGGGGGGACGCCGTACATCCGGTCACCGACCAGGCTCGCCCCGACGTGCGCGAGGTGCACGCGGATCTGGTGGGTTCGCCCCGTGTACAAGCGGATCCGCACCCGGGTCATCGGCCACGCCGCGCTGGTGTTGCGCGCCTCGACCCACACCTCGGTCCGCGCGGACTGACCGTCGTCGCGCACCGCGCGCTGGATGCGGATCGGGCCGTCGGCCTCGCCGATCGGCGCGTCGATCAGCTGGTGTGCCCACGGGACGTGGCCGCGGCACAGCGCGAGGTACTCCTTGTCGGCCCCGCCCTCCTTGAACAGGGCCTTGAGGAACGCGTTGGCCTCCACATCCTTGGTGAGGACGAGCGCGCCCGAGGTCTCCTTGTCGAGGCGGTGCGCGAGGTCGACGTGCGCGAGCCCGGGCCACCGCGCCCGCGCCAGGCCGACCACGGCCCATGTGAACGCGGCGCCGCCGGGGTGGCACGGCAGCCCCGGTGGCTTGTCGAGGACCACCACGCGATCGTCCTCGTACAGGATCGGCGGCAGCGGCGGGGCGGGGCTCCCTGGCGCGAGGCCGGGGATGTAGAGGCGCAGCGCCTGCCCGGCGCGCACCGTGGTGGAGGCGCGCAGCGGACGGCCGGCGTCGTCGCGCACCAGGCCGGCGCGGATCCCACGGGCGAGCGCACTCCGAGACCACTCCGAGAAGCGCAGCGACAGGAAGAGATCGAGGCGCAGCCCGGCGCCGGCCTCGGGGACCACCAGCGCGCGGTGCAGATCGGGATCGTTCGTGCTCACGCGCGCGGACTATCCCGTCCGCGGTGCTGACCGCTCCTTGACGCGGCCGAGGGCGCTGCGTGCGAGCATCCGGGTATGCGCGCCTCACCTCGGCTCGGGCTCCTCGCTCTCCTCGTCGCTTCGGCGTGCGCGCACCGCCCGTCCACAGCGCCCCCGACGCTCGCGTGGGACGTCTCGGCGCGGCCGGTCGGCGGGCAGATCCGTGTCGTGCCGGTGCTGGTGGCGAGTGAGCGCCCGACGCTCGCGCGGGCCAGCTTCCTCGGCACGTCGCTCACCACGCCGCGCGTGCTCGCGCGCGACGAGCGGGTCCGCGAGCTGTCGCGGATCCCCGACGCGCTGGGGCTCGCGGTGCCCGGCGCGGTCGCGGCCGCGCTCGGCGAGGGCTGGTCGGGCCGGCTGGTGGCGGGCGCGCTGCCTTCCAACGGGCGCGAGCGCTGGGAGGCCGCGATCACCGGGCGCGCCGACCTGACCGCCACCCTCGGCGCGCTCGCGGCGCGGGTCGGCGGCGACCACGCGCTGTTCGTGTGGGTCGAACGGCTGCACGGCGAGCCGATCACCGCGCGCGGGTTCCCGGGCGATCTGATCGTCACCGAGGCGGGCCCGGTGGTCGTGGACCACCACGACGAGCCGTTCCTGGTCAGCGCGCGGGTCGGGATGGCGCTCGTCGCGCGCGACGGGGAGGTGGTGCTCCGCTACACCGACACCTACGACGCGTTGCTCGTGGGCGCGATGGACGCCGACGGCGCGGCGCGCGCGCTCGCCCGCGCCATCGCGGTCGAGATCAGCACGCTGTGGCCGCACGATCCGCGCCTGCTCGCGCTCGACCCGCCCCCGCGTTGGTGAGCTTTCCCGGTGGAGCGGTTAGGACGGTGTCTTCACCGTGGAGCTCTCCGATGCGCACCGTCCTGCTGCTGCTCGCCCTCACCGCCTGCGGAGGCGCCGAAGCGCCCGCGCCCGCCCCGACCGAGGCGGCACCCGCGCCCGCGCCGGCCGCGCGCGTGTACTTCGTCGAGCCCACGGATGGCGCGACGGTGACCTCGCCGCTGCGCGTGGTGATGGGCGTAGACGGGATGAAGGTGCAGGCGGCCGGTGAGCTGGTCGAGGGCACCGGGCACCACCACATCATCATCGACGCCCCGCCGACGCCGCAGGGCGAGGTGGTCCCGGCGACGGCTACGCACATCCACTTCGGCCAGGGGCAGACCGAGACCGAGTTGACGCTGGAGCCCGGCCCGCGCACGCTGCACCTGCAGTTCGCCGACGGGCTGCACCAGTCCTACGGCGACGCGATGCGGGCCACGATCACGGTGCAGGTGGCCGAGGGCGCTGCCGAGGCCGCTGGCGAGTAGCG
Organism: uncultured Enterobacteriaceae bacterium; assembly: GCA_964419905.1. GTDB lineage: Bacteria > Myxococcota_A > UBA796 > UBA796 > JAFDJI01. Next base: position 12,230 of record CAYQSE010000089.1, on the reverse strand, counting down.
GGCGCGTGGGCTCCTTCGATCTCGTCGTGGTGGGCGCCGGGCACGCCGGCGCCGAGGCGGCCGCGGTCGCCGCGCGCCTCGGTCGGCGGGTCGCGTGCGTCACCCTCTCGCTCGCGCACGTCGGCCGACTGTCGTGCAACCCGGCGGTCGGCGGCCTCGCGAAGGGCAACCTCGTCCGCGAGATCGACGCGCTCGGCGGGCTGATCGGACGCGTGGCCGATCGCGCCTGCATCCAGTTCCGGCGACTGAACACCCGCAAGGGCCTCGCGGTGCAGTCGAGCCGCGCGCAGGTCGACATCGATCGCTACCCGGCGTTCGTTCGGGAGGCCCTCGACGCGATCCCCGGGCTCACGCTGATCGCCGGCGAGGTCGCCGCGATCCGCACCACCGGCGGTCGGGTCACGGGCGTCGTGCTCGCGGACGGCGCGGTGCTCGAGGCGCCCGCGGTCTGCCTGACCACGGGCACCTTCCTCGGCGGTGTGCTGCACACCGGCGACGTGCAGACGATCGGCGGGCGGGTCGGCGACGGCGCGGCGCATCGGCTCGCGTCGAACCTGGCGGACCTCGGGCTGCGGCTCGGGCGGCTCAAGACCGGCACGGTGCCGCGCCTCGACGGCCGCACGATCGCGTGGGGCGCGGTGCCGGTGCAGCACGACACCGTGCCGGACGGCCGCTTCTCGTTCGGGCCCCCGCAGCCTCGCCTGCCGGCTGTCGACTGCCATGTCACCTACACCACCGAGGCGACGCACGCGGTGATCCGTGGCGGGCTGGCGCGGAGCCCGCTGTACACAGGCGCGATCGTCGGGCGTGGCCCACGATACTGTCCGTCGATCGAGGACAAGATCGTGCGGTTCGCCGATCGCGAGCGGCACGTGATCTTCCTCGAGCCCGAGGGTCTCGAAACGCACCGGGTCTACCCGAACGGGCTGTCGACCTCGCTGCCGCGCGACGTGCAGGAGGCGATGGTGCGCTCGATCCCCGGGCTCGCCGACGCCGTGATCGTGCAGCCCGGCTACGCGGTCGAGTACGACTTCGCCGATCCGACCGATCTCGGACCCGACCTGCAGCATCGCGCGCTCCCCGGGCTGTACCTCGCGGGTCAGATCAACGGCACGAGCGGCTACGAGGAGGCGGCCGCGCAGGGCTTCGTCGCCGGCGCGTCCGCCGCGCTCGGCGAGCCGCTGGTGCTCGGCCGCGACGAGGCCTACGTCGGTGTGCTCGTCGACGACCTGGTCAGCAAGGGCGTCGGTGGCGAGCCGTACCGGATGTTCACGAGCCGCGCCGAGCACCGGCTGCTGCTGCGCGAGGACAACGCGGACCGTCGCCTGATGCCGCGCGGGCGCGCCCTCGGCCTGATCGATGACGCGACGTGGGCGGCGTTCGTCGCCAAGGAGGAGGCGATCGCGCGCGGTCGCGTGGCGCTCGACGCGCCGGTGCTCCCGACCGCGGCGGCGAAGGCGCGCGTCGAGGCGGCCGGCCTCGGCCCGCTGCGCAAGCAGGCCACCGGCGCCGAGCTGCTCTGCCGCCCCGAGGCGAGCTACGCGGCGCTGGCGGCGGCGCTCGGGCTGCCCGCGCTGTCCCAGGACGCCGCCGAGCAGGTCGAGATCGACGTGAAGTACGCGGGCTACGTACAGCGTGCGGTGCAGCGCGCCGACATCGCGCGCCGATCCGAGCACCTCGCGATCCCGGACGGGGTCGACTGGGCGGCGATGGACGCGCTGTCGTGGGAGGTCCGCGAGCGGCTCGCGCGCGGCGCGCCGCGGACGCTCGGGCAGCTCGAGCGGCTGCCCGGGGTCACGCCCGCGGCCGTCCAGGTGGTCGCCGCGTGGCTGCTCCGCGCGCAGGCTACGGGAGCGTGATCGCGCCGCGCATCGCGCTCGGGTGGATCTCGCACACGTAGGACACGTCGTCGTGGTCGTCGGCCAGCGCGGTGATCAGGTCGGCGCTGGCGGTGAACTCGGTGCTGCCGTTCGACACGACGCGATCGATCGTCGCGTCGTCGTCCCACGCGCCGCCGCCCGACGCGGAGATCAGCACCTCCTCGGCGCTCTCGCCGGTGGCGGTGCCGACGATCGCGAGCGGATGCGACGCCGGATAGGCGAGCGCGTAGCGCAGGCCGACGGTCAGCGGCAGAGCGGGCTCCACCGCGGGCACCGCGAACGTGAACCGCGCCGGCTCGACGGCGCGGAGCTCGTAGTCCGAGGTGCCGATCGCGCCGAACGTCAGGCGGAGATCGGGCGTTCTGGGGGTCACCGCGCCGGTGAGCTCCACCGCGACGGGCCCGTCGTCGTCGGACAGCGGCTGGTCCTCCGCGGTCAGCGTGCCTGGGGTCGCGACGTCGTCGAACAGGCGCACGCAGAACCGGTTCGGGGTGCTGCCGGTCGTCGGGCGCGGGAGCAGCGCCTCGAGCTCGACGGCGAGGTCGGTGTGCGTGCCGGCGCTCAACAGGAGCGTGCCGTCTCCCGAGCCGGCGGGCGCCTCGCACGTGCCCTGGCGCACCTGCACCCAGGTCGCCGCAGACGTGACCACCTCGTCGATCACGAGCACGCTGGTGAGCGGGAGGTCCTGATCGGCCACGGTGAGGCGGGCCGTACCCGCCGCGGGGACAGGATCCGGGTCGCAGCCGAAGGCGAGGAGCGAGAGGGCGAGCAGGCGAGCGGACATGCGTTCTCCGGGTGGGACTACCACGAGGTGGGACCGTTGGTGGGGGTGACAGCACCGCTCATCGCGGGGTGGATCTCGCAGCGATAGCGCCGCGCGACGAAGTCGTCCTCGAGGGCGGTGAGGAGCGCGTCGGTGGCGGTGAACGTGAGCCGACCGCTCGCAGCGACCCGATCGACGTCGCCGTCGGTGTTCCACGCGCCCGCGCCGAGCGTCGTGCCCGTGGTCAGCAGCACGGTGTCCGCCCCCTGTGCGGTGGCTTGGGCGACGAGCGCCCAGGGGTGGCTCGACGGGTGGTCGAGCTGGTAGCGGAACCCGCGCCACAGCGTGAGCGCCGGGTCGTCCACCGGGAGCGTCGCCGTGCCGAGGACGGCCGCCGTCAGCGCCTCGGGCACCACCGCGGTATAGCGGTAGCTCGTGAGGCCCTGGGTGGTCAGGGTCAGCCGCACATCGGGCGTGCTCGCGCCCACCGTGGCCTGGATGTCGATAGCGATCGGGGCGTCGTCCAGGTCCGTGAGCACGAGGTCTTCGGCGTCGGGCTGGAAGGTGCCTGGATCGGTCCCGTCGTCGTGGAGCGCGACGCACAGATCGATCGCGCTCGCGCCGCTGTCGGGCCGGGGGAGCCTCGTGGACAGCGCGACGTCGAAGTTCGAGCGGGTCCCCGTGGCGAGCGCGAGGTGCCCGAGCACGTCACCGTCCGTGGCGCACGCGCCGTCGCGGACGACGACCCAGCCCGGGGCGAGCAACGCGGCGGACGCGATGCGCACGACGGTCGTGAGCGCCGCCGACTGGTCGGCGACGGTGAGGGCGGCCTCGGGGGGCTCCGCCGAGTCGTGGGTGTCGAGCGGCTCCTCGGTGTCGTGCGTGTCCCCGGTGTCGTGCGTGTCGCTCGTGTCGTGCGTGTCGCTCGTGTCCGGGAGGCCCGTGTCGTTCGTGTCGCTCGTGTCGTCGGGATCTAACGGCGTGCAGGCGAGGGCCAGGGCAGCGATCGGGAGCCACAGGGCGCGGTGCATCTCTGCCCTCCGGGGCGCGGGGGGCGTAGGGTATCTCACGCGGAGCGCACGTCGCGCGGTGAGAACGCCGGATCGGTCGCGCGTTCACGCACCCCGGTGGGGCAGCAGCGCGACCAGGCGCTGCCACAGGCGGTCGAGCACCCGTGCGCCGCCGCCGATCACCCAGCCGAGCAGCCCGAAGTACGCGCCGGACGTCCAGCCGCTGGCGGTGATCCAGCACGCGCCGGTGGTGCACCCCACGATCAGGTAGTAGGCGTAGCCGACGCCCGCGCCGATCAGGGTTCCGAGGACCATCTTCGTCATGCGTGCTCCGCGTGTCTCGAGAGGAGCCACCAGCGACGGAAGGTGTGTCACGCGCGCTGGAGCACCAGCGCGCAGCGCGCCTTCCCGTCGACGGTGTAGTCGTGTCGGGCCTCGATCCGCCACCCCGCCGTGTCGATCTCCTGCCCGGCGTTGAGCAGCAGCACGAGGCGCCCGTCGGGCCGGAGCAGCAGATCGGCCCAGGCGAGCACCTGCACCGGCGGCGCGAGGGCGCGGGCCATCGCGCCGTCCCACGCGTGCTCGGGAAGCGCCTCGATGCGCGCGCATCGAACCGTCACCGGCGCGTCTTCTGGCGCGCGCCCCTCGGCCACCACCTGCTCGAGGAACACGCACCGCTTCCGCCGGCTGTCGACCAGATCGAGCGGGATCCGTGGGAACATCGCCGCGAACACGAGCCCCGGGAAGCCGGCGCCCGAGCCGAGATCGACCCACCGGCCCGTCGGTGCGTCGATCACGCGCAGCGCCTCGGCGCAGTCCCGGAAGTGGAAGCTCGCTTCTCCGGGCCCGACGAGGTTCATCGACGCGCGGAACCGCTCGAGCAACGCGAGGTGGACCTGGGAGAGCGGGCGTTCTTCGAGCTTCACGGGTGACTCTGCGGGTGACGTTTCACGTGGAACGTGCGCGCGTTGGCTTCACGCCAGCGCGTCGGGTATCCTGGGCGGGCGCGCGCTGCGCGTTCCTGCCCCTGGCCACTGGGCCCCGCCGACTCCCCTCCCCCCGAATCCCACCCAGGAAAGCCATCATGGCGCGTGTCATCGCGATCTCCAACCAGAAGGGCGGGGTCGGCAAGACGACCACCGCGATCAACCTCGCCGCGGGCCTCGCCGCGCGGGGCGCCCGCGTGCTGGTCGTCGACCTCGACCCACAGGGCAACGCGACCAGCGGCCTCGGCGTCGACGCGTCCGAGGCGAAGGCGGGCTCCTACGACGTGCTGCTCGACGTGATGGGCGTGGCCGCCGCGCAGGTGCCGACCGCGGTGCAGGGCGTGACGCTGCTTCCGGCCGACCGCAACCTGGTCGGCGCCGAGGTCGAGCTGGTCCACGAGCTCGGGCGCGAGCGCCGCCTGCATCGCGCCCTCGACGCCGTGCGCGACGTGTACGACTACGTGCTCATCGACTGCCCGCCCAGCCTCGGCATGCTCACGGTGAACGGTCTGGTGGCGGCGGATTCGGTGTTGATCCCGCTTCAAGCCGAATATTTCGCGATCGAGGGCCTCGGGGCGCTGCTGCGGACGATCCAGCAGGTGCGCAAGCACCTCAACCCGGACCTGAAGCGTGAGGGGCTGCTGATCACGATGAGCGATCCGCGCACGAACCTCGCGCGCGACGTCGAGGGGCAGGCGCGGACGCACTTCGGCGATGAGGTGTTCCGCACCGTCATCCCACGGACCGTACGGCTCGGCGAGGCGCCCAGCTTTGGGCTGCCCCTGGTCCGGCACGATCCGAGCTCGCGCGGCGCGGTCGCCTACCAGGCGCTCGCCGACGAGCTGCTCGCGTCCCACGGCTCCGCGCTCGCCGTGCGGGAGGCCTCTTGAGCCGGGCGGCGCGGCGCGGGCTCGGGCGAGGGCTCGCGTCGCTGATCCCCGACAGCGCGTTCGACGATCCGTCGGGTGGCGGGACGCTCGACGCCCGGCTCGTGCCGATCGACCAGATCCGTCCGAACCCGGAGCAGCCGCGCAAGGCTTTCGACGAGGACGAGCTGCGCGGACTCACGGACTCGATCCGCGCCGATGGCGTGCTCAGCCCGTTGATCGTGCGTCGCGAGGACGGTCGCTATGTGCTGATCGCCGGCGAGCGGCGGCTCCGCGCGTCGGCCCTCGCGGGGCTGACCGAGGTGCCGGTGGTGGTGCGCGAGGCCGCGCGGCCGGCGCGCCAGCTCGAGCTCGCGCTGGTCGAGAACCTCCAGCGCGCCGATCTCGACCCGATCGAGGCGGCCCAGGGCTACGCGCGGCTCGTGCGCGAGTACGGCCTCACCCAGGCCGAGGTCGCCGAGCGGGTCGGGAAGGATCGGTCGACGGTCGCGAACGCGATCCGCCTCCTCGCGCTGCCGGACTTCGCGCTCGACGCGCTGCGCGACGGACACCTCAGCGCCGGGCACGCCCGCGCGCTGCTCCCGCTCGACGATCCGGCGGCGATGCGCCAGATCATCGGGCGCATCGCGGACGAGGGCCTGTCGGTGCGCGCGGTGGAGGGGTTGGTGCGTCGGCACGGGCAGGGCGACCCGGCGGCGCGCGAGGCCGAGCGGCGGAAGCTGGCGCGCGGCGTCGCGCACGCGGGCAAGCTGCTCACCCGCGCGCTCGGCGCGAAGGTCGAGGTGCGCCCGCGCAAGGACGGTGGCGGTCGCATCGTGATCGACTTCGGCGATCGTTCCCAGCTCGACGCGTTGATCGCACAGCTCGCTCCGGAGCGCTGATCGCGGCGTGCGCCGCCTGGCTCGGCCGGCTACCTGGGCCGGGAGTCGGGGGGTGTCGATGCGACCGGTGTTGGTGGGGATCGCCGGCGGAAGCGCCTCGGGGAAGTCGACGCTCGCCGCGGCGCTCAAGGAGACGCTGGGTCAGCGCGCGCTGCTCGTGCTGCACGACCGCTACTACCACTCCCTCCCCGCGCACCTGCGCCACGACCCGGTCGCGCACAACTTCGACCACCCCGACGCGCTCGAGACGTCGCGCATGATCCGCGACCTCGCCGATCTGCGCTCGGGTCACCCGGCCAGCCTGCCGCACTACGACTACGCGACGCACAGTCGCCGCGAGGAGGAGGAGGAGGTCGCGCCGTGTCCGTTCATCCTCGTCGAGGGGATCCTGGTGCTCGCCGACGAGCGGCTGCGGGACATGCTCGATCTGCGCGTCTACGTGAACACACCGGCCGACGTGCGCCTGATCCGGCGGATCCGGCGCGACGTGGAGACCCGCGGGCGCGAGGTCGACGAGATCCTCGCGCGCTACGAGAGCACGGTGCGGCCGATGCACCAGCGCTACGTCGAGCCTTCGCGCACCTGGGCCGACCTGGTCCTCGACGGCACGGCGCCGCTCGATCACTCGGTCGCGATGGTGCTCGAGCGCGTCGGCGCGCAGTGAACCGCTGGGAGCCAGCGAGCGCAGCGCGCGAAGCGCGCACGCCCGCTGGCTCCGCCCAGCTCGCGGAGCGAGCGGTGCCCCTGCCCCTGTAGATCGGGCTGCGCTGCGACGCGGCCCGGCGTGCGGACCCGCTGGCGGCGATCGCCCCGGCCCTGCCAGCGCCCTGAACGGGCATGGGCACGGGCACGGGCACGGGCATGGGAGGCGTGCCGCGCGCTACGCGCCGCGGGCTCCTAGATCAGGTCGTCGTCCTCTTCGAGCAGATCCTTGAGCCACTCGGCGTCCTCGCCTTCGAGCCCGAGCTCTTCACAGATCTCTTCGGCGCTGGGCTCGGGGTCGACCGGCTCGAGCCGCGGCGATCGCGGGACGCGCGGCTCTGCGGCCCAGGGTGCCAGGCGGTAGAACGCGGCGCGCTCGTCGTCGTCGAGGCGCTCGAGTCCGACGCGCCCAGCGAGCGGGGCGCGATGCGCGCCGCGCACATGATCGCGCAGGGTCGTGTGGCGGTCGGACGGGCAGGTCACCTCGACCTGCTCGCAGCCCCACCACGCGACCGCCACGACCCGCCCGTTCTCGGGAATCGGTGAGAGGCTGCGCAGCTCGACGCGGGTCACCAGCGGGCCCGCCAACCTTCCCTGGATCGGGAGCAGCAGGCGCGGACCGAGGCACTCGCCACCCTCGCTGCACAGCTGCAGCGCCACACCGTCCACGGGATGGCCGGCGTCGTCGGGCTCGAGACGCACCGTGACGCGCACCCGATCGGGCTGTCGGTCGTCCAGGTGCAGGTCCATCTCGAGCGCCAAGGGGGTTCTCCGGTCCGGGGGCGAGGTGGGGACGATCTGGACACGCCGCCGTCGCTCGGCAAGCGCTCCGGCGCGCGGAGGTCCCGATGTCGTTCCGGCGACCTGCCGAGGTGGGGAGGTTGCCGGCAGCGGGTGTGGATCCCAGGCTCCTGCACTGGAGTGTCGATGGTCTCTCTACGATCCGTTCTGTGGCTGCCGCTCGCGGCGCTGTTCGCCTGGCTGCTGTGGGCCAGCCCTGCAGCGTGGGCGCAGGAGTTCTCGGCGGCCAAGGAGCACGTCGTGCTCGCCGACGCGCCTCCGAGGGTGCCGGAGGGCTGGGACCGCGTCAGCGCGACCTACCTCGAGGTCTACGGGGCGCCCGACAGTGGCGCGGTGCTGATGGACCTGTCACGGCACGGGTCGAAGTCGCTGCCGCGACTCGCCGCCGAGCTCGGGGTCGCGATCGGGCGCTCGGTCCACGTCGTCGTCGCGCCGACGCAGGAGTCGTTCTTCGCGCTGCAGCCCGGCAAGGCGCCCGAGTGGGCGGACGGAACGGCCTATCCGTCGCTGGGCCAGATCTTCCTGCGACGGCCGTTGATCCGCGGCGCGTCCCGACCCCTCCCGATCGTGCTCGACCATGAGCTGGTGCACATCCTGCTCGGGCGGGCGTTCGCGCCGCAGGTCCCGCCGCGTTGGCTCCAGGAGGGCGTCGCGCAGGTGTACGCGGGCGAGTACGGGCCCGAGACGACGCAGGAGATCGCGCGCAACACGAGCGGGCGCGGACTGTACACGCTCGAGGAGCTGACGGTCGGCTTCCCCTCCGATCCTCGGCGTGCCGGGCTCGCGTATGCACAGTCCGCCGACTTCGTCGCGTGGCTGCGCGACGCCTACGGGGACGACGCGCTGCGGACCGTGATCGCGGACATGCGTGCGGGCGCAGACGTTCGAGGTGCGCTGCGTCGCGGCACCGGAGAGTTCTTCGAGGATCTGGACGCCGCGTGGCGGGCGCGGCTGCCCAGGCCGTCCAGCGGCTATTGGGCCTTGCTGCAGAGCGGGGAGCTGTTCTGGGGGCTCACCGGCGCGTTCGCGATGGTGGGGCTGGTGCTCGCGCGGCGCAGGATCCGGCATCGGGTGGTTCGCCTGCGCGAGCAGGAGCGCCTGCGCGACGCGCTGCTGCGTGCGCTGTGGCGAGGACGGGGTCCGCTCGGATAGCCCCCCCTTGGGGAGGTGCCTTGCTCGCCTTGTTGGCTGCGCTGCTGTGGACGTCCGTTGCCTCGGCGCACGATGACGGGGGCTGTCCACCGCTCCCGCAGCTGCGCACCGAGGTCGACGCCGGGGCGCTCTCGCCGAGGTCTCGGGCGTGCGTCACTCGGCACGCCGAGCCCGCCTGGGTGACGCTCGTCGTGCTCGACGATCTGGCCCGGAAGGACCAACCGGAGGCCGCGGCACGCGCGACTGCGTGGCTCCCGGCCGCGGCGCGACCCGACGACGCGCTGCTCGTCGCCGAGCGCGCGCTCGCTCGCGACGAGCAAGCGCTCGCGCGGCAGGCCCTGGATCGGACGGTGGCGCTGTCGAACACGTGGACGCATCCGATCGAGCGCGCCGACCGCTTGGCGCGCCTGGCAGCGGCCGAGGCGGTCCTCGATCCGACGCGCGCGGTGGCCTGGGCGCAGACGGTGGCGTGGCTCGGCGTGCTCGGTGAGCCGCTCACGCGCTCACGCGCCGCCTGCGCGGAGCTCGCGCCGATCGAGACGTGTGCTCTGCCCGTGGCGCCTGCCGTGCCGCCTGCGCGCCGCCCGACGGCCGACGACCTGGTGGCGTGTCGCGATCTGGTCCACCTGTGGACCCGCACCTATTCGGGGAGCGTGTACGCCTCGGAGCGCGACTGTCTGGTGCGCGCGCTCGACGGGCTCGACGGCGAGGCGCTCACGGTCGCCGGTCACCTGATCGTCGTGCTCGCGCGCCGCCACCGCGACCGCGAGGGGGGCCTGATCGCCCTGCAGCGCGTCGCCGCGCGCCTCCCCGACGACGTCGCGACGCGCGCCGCGATCGCGACCTTGCGCGCCGAGCTCGGGGATCCGGCCGGCGCCGCGGCCTGGCGTGGCAGCGGATCGTCGCGCACGCGGTAGTCTGTCCCCCGTTGGAGGAAGCATGCGTGGACTGTGGCTGACGATGGCGCTCCTGACGGCGTGCGAACCCATGCCGTCGAGCGGGGCCCTCTTCGAGCCCGTGCGTTCCGCGCCGGTGGCGGCGCCGGCGCCGCGTGTCGCGCCGGCCGAGGGCGAGGTCGGCTTCGACTTCGACGCGGACGCGCCGGTGGTCGACGCGTTGGAGGCGCCCGCCGAGGAGGATCCGAGCGCGCTGGCGCGCGCGATGGGCATCTCCGGTCTGCCGCCGGCGGACGGTACGCTCACCGAGCTCGTCGCGTCGCCGGTCGCGCCCGAGGTCGCGCCCGAGGTCGCGCCCGAGCCGACGGCTCCACCGCTCGCAGCGCCCACCTGGACGCCGGGCGCTCGCCTCGACGGCTCGTGGGGCGTGCGGCTCGTATCGACCGTGACCGAGGCGCAGCCTCCGCGTGCGATCCTCGGGATGCCCGACGGCACCGAGGAGGTCGTGCAGCCGGGCACGTTGCTGCCGGGCGCGTCGCTGGTCGTGCTCGCGATCGGGCGCGACGTCGTGCAGATCGCCGAGATCGTGCCCAAGGGAGACCACGCCCGGGTCGAGACGCGCGAGCTTCGCGCCCTCTACGGCTCCCGCCCCGCCGAGCGCTGAGCGGCGACATCGCGGCGTGGGAACACGCCCGCAGCGCGCCAACCCCGCGCGGGCCTCCAGGTGTGCAGCCGCACGACGTCCGGCTCGATCCGCACGCGCAGGGTGCCGTCACGGTCGGTGCGGAGCACGCTGACCCCACGCGCAGCGTCGTGCCCGAGCGCGCCCTCCGCGGAGCGGAGCCGGGGCGAGGTGTGCACGATCGCGACGGCCGGGCGCACCGCGTCGAGCCACGCGCCGTTCGCGCCCCCGCGAGGTGAGCCGCCCGGCGCGATGAGGACCGCCGCCGCAGGGAGGTGGGCGTCGAGGTCGACGCGGAGCAGCGCGCCGTCGCTCGCGAGCGCCCCGTCCATCGGCACCACCCGGACGCCGCGGGCGTGCGCGGCCTCAGCGAGCGCTTCGAGGCGCGCGTCGGACGGCACCCACACCTGGCCGACGGGTAGCGCGCGGACGACCGCCGGCAGCGCGTCGCAGCGCCCCTGCGCCGGCGTGACGCACGCGACGACATCGAGCCGGCGCAGCCCCTCGCGGCGCAGCCAGCCGAGCAGGGCGCGGGGCGAGCCCCCGCCATCCACCAACCAGCGACGCCCGTCGTCGTGGACGTAGGCGACCGCCGCGGTCGACCCCGCGAGGAACGTGAGCCCTGGCGATGGGGCGGGCCGGGCCGCGAGGACGCCGGCGAACGCGAGCACGCGGAGCCGGTTGCGTGGCAGCGCGAGCGCGCCGAGCAAGAGCGCGGCGCCGACGGGGCCCACTGCGGGCGTCCACGGCTCGGCGTCGAGTGGACCGAGCGCCGCGAACAGGAGGACGAGCGTAGCGTCGGCGCCGTGCAGCGCGAGCGCGTCGAGCGGAGCGGGCAGCACCAGCGCGCTGGCAGCCAGGGGTGCGGTGCCCCACGCGACCAGCGGGCCCGCGATCAGGTTCGCGAGGGGAGCGGTCGGCGCAACCTCTTGGAACCACCACGCCGCGGCGGGCAGCGTGCCGACGGTCGCGCCGAGCGTGACCGCCACCGCCTGGGCGACCCAGCGCAGCGGTCGTGGGGCGTCGGGGGGGGCGTACAGCAGCAATCGGGGCGTCACCAGGATCAGGCCCGCCACCGCGCCGTGGCTGAGCTGGAACGACGGGGTGGCGACCACGCCGGGATCGACCAGCGCCTGGGCTGCGGCGACCACCGCGAGCAGGCGTAGCGGTGCCACGTCGCGTCCGGTGGTGCGGGCGCCGGCGACCAGCACCGCGAGTGCCGCGGCCCGCCACGCGCTGGCCGGGGCATCGACGACCAGCGCGTACGCGACGCCGGCGAGTGCGCCGACCAGCCAGACCGGGGCTTCGGGCAGTCCGGCGGGGCGCAGGAGCGCGACGGCGCGCCACGGCGCCCTCAGCAGCCCGCCGACGGCGAGCGCGACCAGGCCGACGTGGAAGCCCGAGATCGCCAAGAGGTGGGCGGTGCCGGTGCGACGCAGCAGCCCCCACACCTCCTCGGGCACCGCGCGCCGATCGCCGAGCACCAGCGCGCTCAGCACGCCCCGGTGGCGCGCACGCGCGAACGGATCGCCGCGCGGCGGGCGCGGCGTGAGCGAGGCCACCGCGTCGACACGGACCTCGGCGCGCACC
>CAYQSE010000088.1:0-20259 GCA_964419905.1 uncultured Enterobacteriaceae bacterium | reverse complement strand
AACCCGCCTTCATCCGGACTTCTTGGAGAAGTGATCAATCGACGGGCGGGACGCCCGCCCCACGTTCCCAGATCCGCGCGAACCCGCCTTCATCCGGACTTCTTGGAGAAGTGTTCAATCGACGGGCGTCTCGCCCGCCCGGCCCACGTCTCGGCTGGATGGCCTACCACCGCGCCGAAGCCATGCCGGCCGGGCGCTCGCGGGCGCTATCGGCTGGGGAAGGCGAAGTCCTGGTAGGCGCGCTCGGCGAGGTCGAACCACGCGAACGACGACGCACGGAACGCCTTCCAGTGCGCGTGGATCTTCGCGTAGGCGGCGTCCTTGGCCGCCTCGTCCTCGAGCTGGGTCTCGGAGATCTCGCGGGCGCGGCGCATCACGTCGTCGGGGAACGGCAGCGGCTGGACGCCGGCGGTGATCAGCCGCTCCATCGCGGCCGGATTCTTCGCGTCGTAGCGCGCCTGCATCACCTGGGACGCCTCGCGGCACGCGGCGTGGAACATGTGCTGGAAGTCGACCGGCAGCGAGGCCCACGCGGCCTCGTTGACGTAGAACGACAGCGACGGCCCCGGCTCCCACCAGCCCGGGTAGTAGTAGTGCTTCGCCACCTTGTGGAAGCCGAGCTTCTCGTCGTCGTAGGGGCCCACCCACTCGGTGGCGTCGATCGCACCGCGCTCGAGCGCCGGGAAGATCTCACCGCCAGCGATCGTCTGCGTGGCGACGCCGAGCGCCTCCATCACCCGACCGCCCTGGCCCGGGATCCGCATCTTGAGCCCCTTGAGATCGGCCAGCCCGCGCACCTGGGGGACGAACCACCCACCCATCTGCACGCCGGTGTTCCCCGCCGGGAACGAGCGCACCCCGAAGTCCGCGAACAGCGCGTCGAGCAGCGCGCGGCCGCCGGCCTCCTCGAGCCACGCGGTCTGCTGCCGGGAGGTGAGCCCGAACGGGACGCAGGTGTCGAACGCGAGCGCCGGGTTCTTCCCGATGTAGTAGTAGCTGCCGGTCTGCCCGACCTGGACCGTGCCCTGCTGCACCGCGTCGAGCACCTCGAGGCCCGGCACCAGCTCGCCGGCGGGGTACACGCGGATCTCGAACCGACCGTCGGACATCGCCGCGAGCCGCTCGGCCATCACCTCGGCCGCGCCGAAGATCGTGTCGAGCGACCGCGGGAAGCTCGACGCCATGCGCCAGCGGATCCGCTTGCGCGTCTGCACCGCGGGACCGTCGGCGCCTCCGCCACCACAGGCAGCGAGCGCCGCCCCCCCAACCAGCGCGCCGCCCAGGAACTCGCGTCGTCGCATCCGCCCTCCGTGCCCGCGCAGGCTACCCCACAGCGAACGCGGAGATAAGCATGCCGTGCCTCGGAGGTCCCTTGCGCACCCTGCTCGTCGCCCTCGCCCTCGCCCTCCCGACCCTCGCCACCGCACAGGTCCCCACCACCCACGATCCCGCGGGGCGCTGGCGCACCGTCGAGACAGCGCACTACCGGCTGCACTACCCGCTGCGCGCCGAGGCGTGGGCGCTCCTCGCCGCGGCCGAGCTCGACGACATCCGGGCGCGGGTGGCAGAAGCGGTGGGCTACGCGCCGCCACAGATCGTCGACGTGCTCGTGCTCGATCCGTTCCGCCAGCCCAACGGCTTCGCGCTGCCGATGACCTCGGCGCCGCGCATGGCGCTGTTCGCGACCGCGCCCGACGCCGATCCCTCGTTCGGCTACTACCGGAGCTGGTCCGAGGAGCTGATCACGCACGAGGACGCGCACCTCGTGCACCTGCTGCGGCCGTCCCGCGACCCGCTCACCGCGCTGTTCACCGCGCTGACGGGCGGCATGACCCCGATGACGTTGAACGCGCCGCCGTGGGTCACCGAGGGCTACGCGACGGTGATCGAGGGGCGGCTGACCGGGATGGGCCGCCCGAACAGCGACTTCCGCGCGTTGATGCTGCGCCGCCTCGCGCAGGAGGGCCGCCTGCCGACGTATACCGAGCTCTCGCAGTCCGAGCGCTTCCTCGGCGGGGCGTTCCGCTACATGGTCGGCTCGGCGTTCCTCGAGTGGCTCGAGGCGCGCGCGCACGACCGCGCGCTCGTCGACCTGTGGCGCCGGATGACCGCGCGCCGCACCCGCACCTTCGAGGAGGCGTTCGAGGGGGTGTTCGGCGCGAGCCCAGAGGTGCTCTACGGTCGGTTCCAGGCGGAGATCACCCATGCGGCGATGACGCTGGAGGAGGACGTCGCCGACAGCATCTGGCTCGACCTCAGCCGCGGCAGCGGCGCGCCCGCGCTCTCGCCCGACGGCGCCCGCGTGGCCCTGGTCGTGCGTCCCGAGAAGGGTCCGAGCGCGATCGCGGTCTACGCGACCGCAGACGACGCGGACGCGCGCGCGGAGCGCGACAAGGACATCGCCGAGATGCTGGCGCGCGACCCGGAGGACGTCGCCCCGGTCGCCTCGCGCGCCGCGCCCCGCACCCCCGAGGCGACCCGCGTGCGCAACGCCCGCCCGCCCGGCGATCCGCGGTGGACATCGGACGGCGTGGCGCTGCTCTACCCGGCCTGGCGGACGGGGGGCGACGGGCTCACACGGCCCGATCTCTACCGCTGGGATCCGGAGACCGACCGCGAGACGCGCATCACCCGCGGCGCCGACATCGTGGACGTCGATCCGCACCCGGACGGCGCGTGGGCGGTGGGCGTGCGCACGTCGTGGGGCGTGCAGCACCTGGTGCGGATCGACCTGCAGTCCGGCGCGTGGACCCCGCTCACCGAGGCCGATCCGACGCGCGTGCTCGACGATCCGCGCTTCGACCCGTCGGGGGGGCGCCTCGCGTGGCTCGAGCACCGCGAGGGCTGGCACCTGATGCTGGGAGACGCCGAGGCCCGTGATCCGCGCGAGCTCGCGCTCCCCGAGGGCAGCCACGTGAGCGCGCCCGCGTGGAGCCCGGACGGCGAAGCGCTCTATGTCAGCCTCGGCTACGGCGGCGCGCTGCAGATCGCGCGTGTGCCGGTCGACGGCGGCGACCCCGAGTGGCTCACCGACGCGCCGGGCGGCGCCACCTCACCCGCTGTCACCGCCGATGGCGCGTCCCTGTACTTCCTCTCGCTCGACGCCGACGGGCTCGACGTACACCGCGTCGCGCTCGCGGAGGCGTCCGCGCGACCCGTCGAGGCGCTCGCGGGCGCGGCACCGGTCGTCCGCCCCCCACCACCGCCACCGATCGCGCCGCCGGACCGTGCCGAGGTCACGCCGCGCCGCTACGGCGCAGGGCGTTGGGAGCCGACCACGATCGCGGGCATCGCCGTGGCGCCCGGCACGAACCAGGCCGACCTCGGCCTGCGCCTGGGCGACGTGGTGGGGCGCCACAGCCTGCTGATCCTCGGCGGCGTCGGTGACCAGACGTCGTGGCGTGGCCTGTCGGCTGCCTATGCGTGGCGCGGGCTGCCCGTCACCCTCGGCGCCCAGGTCTACGCCGTCGCGCAAGGCGGCGACGTGCCGCTCCAGCGCGCCGGCGCGGCGCTCGAGGCGTCGCTCGACCGCTGGGTCGAGCGCACCCGGCTCGAGGCCAGCGCCGGTGCGTTCGTCGAGACCCCGTGGGGCCCAGACACGGATCCATCCCGCACCGTCGCGTTCGTCCGCGGCGCGGCACACCCGCGCGGCGCGTGGGGGCTTGCGCGCGCCGGGCTCGATGTCGAAGCCCGCGGGCGGCTCGGGTTCACCGAGGATCACCCGACGTGGATGGCGGGCGAGGGCCTCGCGCGGGTCTCGGGCGGGCTCGGCGTCGTCGCGGTGGGCGGCGAGCTGGGTATGGGGCGCACCAACGCCACGGCAGAGGTCGACCGGTACCGGCTCGGCGGGTTCGACGCGGCGCTGGTGCCGAGCGCGTGGCTGTGGTCGCGCATCCTCGTGCCCGCGATCCCGGTGATGGCGACCTCGGGCGAGGGCTTCACCACCGAGCGCGCGTTCCTCGACGTCATCGGGATCCAGCTCGGCATCGAGCGCGATCGGATGGTCGGCGACTGCGACGGTCTCGCGTGCGCGGAGCGCACCGAGGTGGTGTTGGTGGGCGCGAGCTTCGACGGCAGCCTGCCGGCGATGGGGCTCGCCCGCACGCCGTCCCTGCACGCGTGGGGCGGCCTCGCCTGCCTGCTCGACGACCCGCGCGCCGCCCGCACCGAGGCACTGTGCGCGAAGGCCTCCGACTGGCGCGGCTGGCTCGGCCTCACCTGGCGTCCGTGAGCGCCTACTTCCAGGGGATCAGGTCGCCCTGGAAGGTGAACGCGAGCGCGAGGTAGGGCAGCGCCTGGCTCACGTCCTGTCCGGTGCGGAACCGATGCACGACGTGCCACTGCGAGATCAGCACGATCGCCGGCTGGTCGAAGGTGCTGCCGGGCTTGTTCTTGAACGTGTACGAGATCAGCGGCCCGACGCGGTGCACCTGGTTCCCATCGGACCCCTCGCCTTCGCCGTACCACGGCACGACCGCGGTGTAGCGCACGCCGGCGCGTAGCTTGCCGAACATCCCGATGACGTCGAGATCGTTCGCCCACACCCACCCGTTGTTCGGCGCCATGATGTCGGGCGTCTGGTCGTAGAACGCGATCATGCCCTCGGGCAGATCCATCGTCTGCCACACGTAGCGGGCGGTGTTGCGGATCGCGACCTTGCTGACCGCGGCCTGCACGCGCCACTGGAGCGTGATCTCGTGACCGGCCATCGGGCCCGCCTCGTCGCCACGGGCCTTGATCCCGCTGTCGCTCCAGTCCGACGTCGTGCTCGGGAAGCCGAGGATCTGATCGAACGTGCCGAAGTAGTACTGGAACCGGTACATCGCCTGGAGATCGAGCAGCGCGATCGGCGACACGCGCGCGACCAGGCCGCCCTTCGCGAACGCGGGCGAGAGCGCGATGGTCGGCCCGATGCTGAAGAAGGTGTCCCGGAACAGGACGGAGTCGCTGTCCATCAGGCGCAGGCGGTAGCTGACCGTGAGGTACTCCTGCAGCCCGAGCGGGTTGATGCGCGCGGCGAACAGGTTCTCGTAGAACAGCCGGTGCTTGGGGATCTCGGGTTCCGCCTCCTCTTCGGCCGGCGGCGGGCCGTCCGGCTTGGTGGGCTTCGGCGGCTTCACCACCGCGGGCGCCTTCGGCGGCTTCGTCGTCGACTGCGCGTATGCGGGCGCGCCACCCAGGGCGACCGCCAGACCAAGGACCAACAACCGACGCCACATGGGACCCCCTCGGGTGCGTTGATGCGCGACGGTACCACCAAATCGTCCCTATCCGGGGCGCGTCTCGTCGAATGCCCCTGGCGAGGGAGTCCCGGCCCCTGCGCGCCTACGGGAGGCGATCCAGAACGGCCTGCCAATCGGTGCTCGTCGACAGGCTGGTGTCGCAGCCGAGCTCCACGGCGAGCTCCTCGATCTCCTCGACCCGCCGCTCGGAGCTGGGGTGCGTGGACAAGAACTCGGGGACCGGCTGGGCCCCGAGGGCCTCGAAGAAGTGCGCGGCGCCGTCTGCGGCGTACAGCGTCTCGCACAGGTAGCGGACCGAGTACTCGTCGGCCTCGGTCTCGTGCTCGCGCGAGAACGCCAGCGTGCCGAGGCTCGAGGCCAGCTCGGCGACGTCGCGCGCCGTGCCGTCACCGAGCGCGATGTCGAGCAGCATCGAGATGCCGAACGCGCGGGTGAGCTGCTGGGTGGAGTGTCGCTGTGCCGCGTGCGCGATCTCGTGGCCCATCACGCCCGCGAACGCGTCCTCGGTGGTGAGGAACTTCATGATCCCGGTGTAGACGAAGACGTAGCCGCCGGGCGCCGCGAACGCGTTCAGCACGTCGTCGTCGGCGATCAGGTAGAACTCCCAGTCGAGCGTGTCCCGGTGCGCGACGTCCCCCTCGTCGAGCACCTCGTAGGCGATCCGATCGAGGTCGGCGTAGGCCTCGGGATGCTCGGCGCGGCTCGCGACCGGGTACTCCGCCGGGTTGGCCAGGATCTCGTCGCGGAGCTGCCCGCCGAGCTCGATGTCGTCCTGCAGCGTGAACACGTTGAGGCCACCACCATCGCAGGCGGCCAGGAGGAGCGAGGCGAGGACGGGAGCGAGGGTGCGCATGGGGGAGTCTCCGTTGCCGCGACTGCGACGCCGCAGGCGTCAGAGGTATTCCAGGATCCGCTCGCCGTCGCGCCGGCGTAACGAAGCGTCACCCTGACGTTGCGCTTGGCGCACAGCTTGTGTATATAGTTTGCACACTCTTTGGGCAGGTCCAACCGCATGCGTGCCAGCTCCCTCTCGCTGCTCGTGCTGCTCCTCGCCGGAGGGCCGGCGCTCGCCGCCGAGCCGACCCTGCCCGTGCTCGAGGTGGGCGTCCGCGCGGCCTACCCACCCGCCGCGCTGGCAGACGGGATCGAGGCCGACGTGCTGCTCCAGCTCGACGTCGACGCGACGGGC
Organism: uncultured Enterobacteriaceae bacterium; assembly: GCA_964419905.1. Taxonomy (GTDB): domain Bacteria; phylum Myxococcota_A; class UBA796; order UBA796; genus JAFDJI01. The sequence continues at coordinate 13,827 of CAYQSE010000088.1, read as the reverse complement.
GCGGTGGTCGGCGTCGCGGTGATCGAGCCCGCCGGGCTGGGCTTCGACGAGGCCGCAGCGCAAGCGGCCCGCAGCTTCCGGTTCGCGCCCGCCCGCGACGAGGCGGGTCGCCCGACCGCGGCGAGCATCCTGTACCGCTACCGGTTCAGCGCCGACCGCGCGCCGGTGCTCTCGGTCGAGGCGCGCGTGCTCGACGCGACCACCCGCCTGCCGCTGTCCGGCTTCGAGGTGGTCGCCATCGGCCCCGACGGCGCCACCCGGCTCGCAGAGACCGACGAGGAAGGGTCGTTCCGCTTCGCGGACCTCGCGCCTGGCGCGTGGAGCCTGACGGTCCAGGGCGACGGATGGGAGCCCCAGGAGGCCGCGCTCTCGATCGAGGAGGGCAAGGTCGCGGAGCTCACGCTGTACGCGCCGCGCGTCGTCGCGCCGCCGCCCGACGTCGACGAGGTCGTGCAGGTGTTCGCGGCCCGCAGGCCCGACCCCGAGCTGACCGAGCGGGTGCTCAGCGCTGAGGAGGTCTACTTCCTGCCAGGCACGAACGGCGACGTGGTCCGCGCGATCCAGAACCTGCCCGGCGTCGCGCGCCCGCCGCTGAACATCGGCCAACTGCTGATCCGCGGCACCGATCCCGAGGACTCGGCCTACTACATCGACGGCGCGAAGGTGCCGCTGGTGTTCCACTTCGCCGGGCTGTCCACCGTGGTCAACGGTGAGGCGCTGCAGGAAGTGGCGTTCCTCCCTGGCAACTACGGCGTCCGCTACGGGCGGACGCTCGGCGGCGCGGTAGATCTCCGCTTCGATCCGGTCCTGCCCGAGACGTCTTCGGGCTACGTCTCGCTCGACCTGTTCCAGGCCACCGCGTTCGTCGAGCAGCGCCTGTCCGAGCGCGTCGCGCTGCAGGTCTCGGCGCGCCGCTCGTATGCCGACGCGGTGCTCACCCCCGTGCTCAGCAACGCCGACACGCAGTTCCGCGCGCCCCGCTACTGGGACGCCTCGGCACGCCTGCTCGTCGACGCAGGGGCAGCGGGCACCGTGGACGCGTTCTTCGTGTTCTCGGACGACAAGTTCCGCGTGATCGGCGGGATGGACGAGGACGACGCCGAGCAGGTGCAGATCAGCCTCGGCACGACCTTCCTTCAGGGCCGCACCCGGTGGACGCGCGCGCTCGGGCGCGGCTGGCAGAACGACGTCGTGCTCGCGATGGGGCCCGACACCAACGGCTTCGAGATCGCGCCGAACGGCGACGCCTACGAGCGCGCGTTCCGCGTCGGGCTGCGCGAGGAGATCTACAAGCCGCTGCGCGACGACGCGTGGTGGGGGCTGCGCGCCGGGCTCGATCTGGCCGTGGTCAACGAGCGATTCCTCTACGACGTGGCCGCGTTCGGCGAGCGCGAGGAGGGTGCCGCGTGGTGGGCGTCGCCGTCCCCGTACATCGAGCCGTCGTTCCGCGCGGGGCCGGTCACGCTGACGCCTGGCGTGCGCCTCGACCCGCTGATCGTCGACAACGGCTTCACCACCTGGTCGGTCGACCCCCGGCTCGGCGCGCGCGTGCAGGCCACCGACACGACCGCGTTCAAGGCCAGCTTCGGACGCTACTCCCAGCTCCCCACCCTGCGCCAGATCGAGGCCGAGGGGGGCGCCGACGCCGGACTTCGGCCGGAGATCTCGTGGCAGGCGAGCCTCGGGTTCACGCAGCGCCTCGCGCCGTGGCTCGAGGTCGAGGCGGTCGCGTTCGCCAACCAGCTCGACCAGCTGATCGTCGGTCGCGAGGACACGTTCCGGTTCTTCACCGGCCCGCCGCCGACCGGCCCGTTCGACACCGGCGCCTACGCCAACGACGGCACGGGGCGCATCTACGGCGTCGAGGCCCAGGCCCGCGTCACCCACGACCGCGTCACCGCGCTGATCGCGTTCACCTCGAGCCGCTCGGAGCGCGTCAACCGCCCGGACGCCGAGCGCAAGCTGTTCGCCTACGACCAGCCGTTCGTGCTCAACGCGCTCGGCTCGGTCGACCTCGGCCGCGGATGGCGCACCGGCGCGCGCGTCCGCTACGGCGCCGGCAACCCGTACACGCCGGTGGTCAACCGGATCTACCTCCTCGACGAGCGCGCGTTCGTGCCGGTGTACGGCAAGGCCGACAGCGCGCGACTTCCGGCGTTCTTCTCGCTCGACCTGCGCGTCGACAAGGCGTGGGAGCTCAAGGGCTGGCGCCTGGTGACCTACCTCGACATCCAGAACGCGACCTCGCGCCAGAACGTCGAGGTGATGTCCTGGACCTACGACTACGCCGCGGAGGATCCGATCGCCGGGCTCCCGGTCCTGCCCACGTTCGGGCTACGGGCGGAGTGGTGATGAAGCGGATCCTGCCTCTCGTGTTCCTCGCGGCGTGCGGCGCGGGGCCCCAAGAAGAGACGCTGCTCAGCGAGCTCCGCGTGATCGCGGTCGTGGCCGAGCCACCCGAGGTCGCGCCAGGCGAGGCGACGACGCTCACCCTCACGGTCGCCGACCCGCTCGCCGCAGGCGCGGACGTCGTCGTGTGGACGTGCGCGCCCATCGGGGGCGTATGCCTGGAGGCGACCGCGCACGACCTCACGGATCAGGTCGCGCTCGCGTCCCTCCAGGATCAGCAGGTGCAGGTGACGCTGCGTCCCAGCGCGCTGCTCGCGGGCGCGCTCGCCGAGGCGCCGGACGGGGTGCCCCTGCCGCTGTGGATCCTCGCGTGCGAGCCGGGGCTGTGCCCGCTGGTCGGGCGCGTGAGCGCGGCCCTGCGCGCAGGCGGTCCGGCCCCCGAGGACCTCGCCGTCGACCTCGCCGATCCGCGCGCCTGGATCGCCGACCTGCCCGCCGAGGGTGTCAGCCTCGCGGTGCGCGCGCTCACCGTCTCGAGCCGCCCGCCCGAGGCCCGCAACCGCAACCCGGTGATCGACGACGTCGCGTACCTCGCGACCCCCACCGCCCCCGAGAGCGCGCTCGACCTCCAGGTGCGCGCCACCGACGACGGCGACGCCCTGTCCGCGCTCCCGTTCGCGACCTCTGGTGGGTTCGGCGATCCGGCCGTGCCGCTGATCGAGGGCGACGCGACGCTGACGTGGTTCGCGCCCGCCGAGGCGGGCGAAGCGGAGTTGTTCGTCGTGGTCGAGGACGGCGTCGGGGGTGCCGCGGTGTGGCGCGGCGCGGTCACCGTCGCGGAGTGAGCCGAGGCGCCCCGTCGCCATTAAGAGAACGGTGGGAGGCGCGCAGGTGCCGAAGCCGACGTTCCTGAACCTGCCAGACGAGAAGCGCGAGCGGTTCGTCGCCGCCGCGCTCGACGAGTTCGCGCGTCATCCGTACGACACCGCCTCGGTCTCGGCGATCATCGCGCGCCTCGGCATCGCGAAGGGCAGCGTCTACCAGTACTTCGACGGCAAGCGCGACCTGTTCCAGTGGCTCGCGTTCGAGTCGTTCCGCCGCAAGAAGGCCGCGGTCACCCTGCAGCAGGTCCCGCCAGGCAGCACGTTCTTCGACCGCCTCGAGCTCCAGTACCGCGCCGGCCTCGACTTCTGGCGGGCCGATCCGCTGTGGGCGCGATTGGGGCTGCGGATGTTCGAGCCCTCTAAGGACGAAGCGCTCGACGGGTTCCGACGTCAGCTCGCCCAGATGGCGTTCGACGCGATGCGCGTCGAGCTCGCGGAGGCCCAGCGCGAGGGCACGCTCCGCACCGACCTCGACCTCGACATCGCGACGCACCTCTTCCTGGGCACGATGCAGCAGGGTCTGCTCGGCGCCTACCTGACGAAGGCGGGCCTGGACTTCACCCAGCTCGACGATGATCCACTGCGAGCCGCCGAGCTCCCCGAGGCAGCGATCCTCGACGTCGTACGCGAGACGATCGACTTCCTCCGACGCGGCCTGGGCGCCCGCGACCAGGGCGCAGCGGGTTGACAGGCGGCCCGCGGCGGAGCAAGGTCCGCCACCGCGAAGGAGATGCAGACATGCGTACGATGTGGATCCTGGGCCTCGCCCTCACCGCCTGCGACGGCGCCACCCCCGAGGCGGGCCCAGCCGCCCCGCCCACCGAGCTCACCGAGGAGCTCGACAAGGTCAGCTACGCGATCGGCCACGACGTCGGTTCGACGTTCGCACGCCAGGATCTCGAGTTGAACCTGGATGTGGTGCACCTCGGCATGCAGCACGCGATGACGGAGGGCGCGACGCCGCTGCTCACCGAGGAGCAGATGCGCGAGACGATGCGCACGTTCCGCGAGACGCAGCGCACCGCGCAGGCCGAGAAGCGCAAGGCCGAGGCCGAGGGGAACGAGGCCGAGGGCAAGGCGTTCCTCGACAAGCTCGCCGAGAACCCCGCGATCAAGACCACCGACAGCGGCCTGAAGTACGAGGTCCTCACCGAGGGTGACGGTGCGATCCCGGGCCCGACCGACCGCGTGACCGTGCACTACAAGGGCACGCTGATCGACGGCACCGAGTTCGACAGCAGCTACTCGCGCGGGCGCCCCGCCACGTTCCGCGTCAACGGCGTGATCAAGGGCTGGACCGAGGCGCTGCAGCTCATGAAGACCGGGGCGAAGTACAAGCTCTACATCCCCGGCGGCCTCGCCTATGGCGAGCGCGGCTCGCCGCCGAAGATCGGCCCCAACGCGGTGCTCGTGTTCGAGGTCGAGCTGGTCGGCATCGAGGCCGGCGAGTAGTCAGCGCGCCAGCGCGCGGCGCCACGCGAGCTCGTCGCGCGCCGCGCGCACCACGTCTTCGACCGCCATGCCATGCAGGCGATCGATGGACGCCAGATCGCCCGCCTCGCCGTTGCGGCGCGGGCCCAGGAAGCGGTAGCCGCGGATCCGCTGCAGCGCGCCCGGCAGCCACTCCGCGACGCTCGGCACGTGGTCACCCACCAGCAGGAGCGGCGCGTTGACCCACGCGTCCTCGAACAGGTCGTGCAGGCGATAGCTGCGCGACGGATCCTGCCACGCCGCAGGATCCTGGTTGAACGCGTCCCAGTCGCGCCACAGCGCCTCGTAGCTGGTGACGTTCAGGATCCGGCTCCCCACGCCGTCCTCGGCGTGCAGGAGGGCGGCGGCGCGCCGTACATCGTCCAGCTTGCGTCCGCTGGCGACGAAGATCACGGTGCCCGCCCCCGGGGCCGGCTCGCGCGCGTCCTCCCCGAGCAGCCAGTAGCCGCCCGCGATCGCCTGCGCGGCGTGATCGTCGGGCAGCACCGCGGGCTGGTCGAGCGGCTGCGTGGTCAGCCGAAGGTAGAACGCCTCGCCGTCGGGCTCCCACAGCCGCCCGAGCGCGTGCAGGTAGATGGCGTGGACGTCGGCCGCATACGCCGGCTCGTACGCGAGGATGCCTGGGAGGTCCATCACCATGCGCGGCGTCTGGATGCTCTGGTGCGTCGCCGTCTCGCGGGACAGCCCGGTGCCGCTCGGCACGCCCACCGCGACGAAGCGCGCGTTGCTGTACACGGCGTAGTCGAGCTGATTGAAGCCGCGCTCGAAGAACTTGTCGTACACGGTGACCACCGGCAGCATCGGGGCGCGCCCCTCGCAGCGCTTCACCTGCCGTCCGAACGCATACGCCCACAGCATCGCGTTGCCCTCGGCGATGCCGAGCGCGTGGAACTGGCCGTCCGAGGCGGGCCGCCAGTGGAACACCGAGGCGCGCTCCTCGCGGAGGAAGTCGAACGCGTCGGGCAGGTCGCGCGGCGCGAACACGCCGGTCTGGCGGATCACCGGACCGAGGTGGGTGGTCTGGCCGACGTCGGGCGCGCCGAACTGCAAGAACGGCGCGAGCTCGGTGCGGAGCAGCGCCAGGTTCAGCGCCTGGAACGCCTCGCCGGTGGACACGACGTCGCGGCGCGCGAGCGGCACCTCGGCCAGCGCGGCCCGCGCGTCGGCGTGCGGTGGCGGCATCCAGCCGTGATCCGGCACCTCGAACAGGGTGCGCGCGCGCTCGGCGAGCAGGCGGCCCGCCGGGCTGTCGGCGGCGGGGCGCGGGAAGCGCTCGCCCTCGGGCAGCCCGCGATCGCGCCCCCAGCCGGCGACCTCCTCCTCCGACAGCAGCGCGCCGTGGTTCTCGGGGTGGCCCGCGTCCGAGGTGTCGTAGCCCTTGACCGTGTGCGCGAGCAGGACGACGGGCGCGCCTTGGTGCGCCGCAGCTGCCTCGAACGCGTCGCACAGCGCCGCGAGGTCGTGCCCGCCGAGGTGCCCGATGGCCGCCTTCAGCGCGTCGTCCGCCACGCCCTCGAGCGCGCGGCGGATCCCGCGCGCCTCGGCGTCGGTGCGCGGGAACGCGGCGAAGCGATCCAGCAGCGCGCGGCGGCTGGTCGCCTCGGCGTCTGCCTCGCCCGCGAGCGCCCGTCGGATCGTCGCGCCATCGACGAGCAGGAGCGGGTGGAACAGCGCGTCGGGGAGGCGCTCGAGCAGCGCGCGCAGCGCATCCCCCCCGTCCCGCGAGAACAACGCCTCGGCGCGGGCCCCCCAGCGCAGGTCGCGCACCTCCCAGCCCTGCCCGCGAAACTTCGCGGCGACCCACGCCTCGAGCCGCCCCGAGTCGTCCATCACGCGATCCAGGCTCTGCCGGTTCAGATCGACCACCCACACCAGGTTGTCGAGCCCCCACCGGCCCGCGTCGTACAGGCTCTCGTCGATCTGCCCCTCGGTCAGCTCACCGTCGCCGCAGTGCGCGAAGTAGCGCGCCCCCACCGGCGGGAGCCCGGCGCGCGCGCCGACGTACTGGTCGTGCACCCGCGCGGCGTACGCGTCGTAGATCGTCGCGGCGACGCCGAGCGCCTCGCTCGAGGTGGTGTAGTCGACGAAGCGCGGGTCCTTGGTGCGCGTCGGGTAGGGCTGTGGCCCGCCCTTCTCGCGCAGTCGGAGCATCTGCTCGGGCGGCAGCACCCCGAACAGGTGCATCAGGCTGTACAGCACCGGCGCGGCGTGCGGCTTGACGGCTACCCGATCGCTAGGGGTGAGGACGTGCAGGTAGAGCGCGCACAGCAGATCCACCGACGACATCGACGACGCCTGGTGACCGCCCACCTTGGGCTTTCGCCCTCGATTCTCCGGCTTGTGGTTGGCCCAGTCGATCATCGACAGAGCACCCTTCGCGACGTGGTCTCGCGCGACGGTCATCGCGTCGCGAACGGTGGGGGAGAGGGACAACGCGCCTCCAGCAGCGGAAGCGGGCATGTAATGTCCGCGCAACCATGACGCGATCCCCACCGCCAGGGGACGACATCGACGCGATCTGCGGCTAGGCTGCGTCGGAGCACGAACCCTCCGCGCCCGAGCCTCGCCCATGCTTCGCAACGCCTTGTTCCTCGCCCTCCTCTCGCTCGGATGCCGCTACCCGAATGCGGACGAGACGTGGGACCTGATCCCCGTCGTCGACATCGAGGACAAGGACGAGGACGGCTTCGCGGTCGACGTCGACTGCGACGACGAGAACCCCGACATCTACCCGGGCGCGCCCGAGCTCTGCAACGGTGTGGACGACGACTGCGACGGCGAGATCGACAACGATCCGGTGGACGAGCGGATCTTCTACATCGACAACGACAAGGACGGGTACGGACGCACCGGCGGCGGCACCGCGCGGGCCTGCGAGGCGCCCCCCGGGTACGTGGCGATCGACGGCGACTGCGACGACAACGACCCCGACCGGAACCCCGGCGAGGTCGACGTGGCCGATGACGGCATCGACCAGGACTGCAACGGCTTCGACACCGTGTCCTGCTTCGTGGACCTCGACGACGACGGCTTCGGCTCGATCTTCGCCGGCGTGGTGCTCAACCCGCTCGGCGCGTGCGACGAGGACCTCGACCAGACCACCGTGGGCGGGGACTGCGACGACGGCAACGCGCACATCCATCCCGGCGCCGAGGCCCGCTGCGACGGCTTCCAGAACGACTGCGACGACTGGACGACCGTAGGCGCTCCGGGCGTGAGCGGCACACCGGGCCCGCTCCGCGCGGTCGAGGTCGACGGAGACGGCGACCGCTACGTGGACTGCGCGTTCGCGGACGGCGTGACCGCCGCCAACTGGGGCAACACTCAGGTGCCGTCGGTGCTGGGCGGGAACGACTGCGACGACACCGATCCGACCGTCTTCCCGAGCGCGCCGGAGCTCTGTGACGGCCTCGTCAACGCCTGCGGCGGCACGCTGCCCGCGAACGAGATCGACGGCGACGACGACGGCTACGTGCCGTGCACGTTCGAACCGGGTGCCTGGGCAGGCGACAACGACATCCTCGGCGGCGGTGACTGCGACGACGGCGAGGCGCGCGTGAACCCCGGCGCCGACGAGATCTGCGACGGGCTCGACAACGACTGTAACGCCTCGACCACCGAAGCCGGGCTCGTGTCACTCCAGGTCGGGCAGACCTGGACCGACGTGTCCGAGGAGTTCGCGCCCGACACCGATCTCACGATCAACGCCGCGGGCGTCTACCGGCTGTGCGAGGGCACCTACACGGTGACGACCACGATCACGACCGGCGGGGTGTCGCTGATCGGCCTCAAGGGAGCAGAACAGACCGTCATCGACGGAGAGGGGCTGTATCGAGGCGTCGTCGTCAACACGTCGGGGACCACCCTGCTGCGCGGGCTCACGTTGATCAACGGGGCCACGCCCACGTCGGGTGGCGGCAGCGCCAACCTCGACGGCGGGGCGATGCGCATCACCGGCGGCGGCACCGTCGACATCGAGGAGTGCGTGATCGAGGGGTCGTACTCGCGCAACCACGGCGGCGCGATCTACGTCGACAACGGGACGGTCACGCTGACCGACACCGAGCTCGTCGACAACGAGGCCCTCGTCAGCGGCGGTGGGCTGTACGTGAACGGCGGCGACGTCACCGTCGAGGGCGGTGAGCTGCGCGGGAACGCGGCCGGCGGAGACGGCGGCGGATTCTTCGTCAACGCGGGCACGTTCCGTGGCGAGGATCTCCTCGTGATCGGGAACGAGGCGACCGACGACGGCGGCGGCGCGATGACCACCGGCGGGATGACCACGCTGATCGACGTGGTTTTCGAGGACAACGACGCGCTCGACGACGGCGGCGGCATCCGGTTCGACTCGAACGCGTCCATCACGGGCGGCGCGTTCACGGGCAACACCGCGGGCGGCGTTGGGGGTGGCTTCCGCCTCTCCACCGGCACGATCTCGGTCACCAGCACCACGTTCACCGGGAACGAGGCGGTGGATGGCGGCGCGATCAGCGTGAGCGGCGGCGGCGGCGGCACGCGCTCGCTGACCACGCTCGACGTGACGATGCAGCAGAACACCGCGGTGCGCGGCGGCGCCTACTACCAGAGCGTGGGCAGCTCGACCCACACCGCGCTGACCGCGAGCGGCAACCTCGCGACCGGATCGAGCGGCGGCCAGGGCGGCGGCGCGATCGCGGTGACCGCCGGCCCGGTGACGCTGATCGGCGGGCGACTGACCGCCAACCAGGCCACGCAGAGCGATGCGGGTGCGATCCTCGTCGCGAACACCGGCGGGTCGGTCGCGGTCTCCCTCACCGGCGTCGAGATCGACGGCAACTCCGCAGCCGACGAGGCCGGCGCGATCATGTGCCGGAACACGTGCACGGTGACCGCGACCGACTCGAACATCCACGGCAACCAGGCCGCACGCGGGGGCGCCGCGGTGATGTTCGCGGGCACCTCGGCGTTCAACTGCGTGGGCACCACGCCGAGCGGCGGACGCGTCGCGAACAACGTCGCCACCACGGTCGACCCCGACCCGGCGTCGGGCACCTGGGCCGCGGGCGGCGTGGAGCTGCTGGCCTCGAACTCCACTGCGTCCTCGGTCCAGTGCGACTGGGGCACGAACACCCCAGGCGACGTCAGCGGCACCGGCTTCCGTCGCACGTTCGGCGAAGACGCGACCTTCAGCTGTACCCGGACCGCCTGCACCCCTCCCCCCTGATCCACTCCTTCCGAAGAGCGACCATGCGCAGCCTGCTCCTCATCGCCCTGCTGGGCGCCACCGCCTGCCGGTACACCGACGTCGACACCCGCTGGGGCCTGCTCGAGGACGCTGACGGCGACGGGTTCCTCAGCGACGTCGACTGCGACGACGACGATGCAGATGTCTTCCCCGGCGCGGACGAGGTCTGCAACGGCAAGGACGACAACTGCGACGGTGAGATCGACGTCGACGCCATCGACGCGACCGTGTGGTACGTCGACGGCGACGGCGACGGCTTCGGCGACCCGCTGCTGCCGACGATCAGCGCGTGCGAGGCGCCCGAGGGCTACGTCGCGAACGACGACGACTGCGACGACGAAGACGACGGCATCAACCCGGACGCCACCGAGATCCCAGGCGACGACATCGACCAGACCTGTAGTGGCCATGACGGCATCTGGTGCACGCTCGACGCCGACGGCGACGGCTTCGGCGACATGAACGGCGACCAGGTGGTCTCGGATACCGGCGCGTGCAGCGCCGCCGACAACCAGGCCGACAACGCGCTGGACTGCGACGACACCGACGACACCGTGTTCCCCGGCGCGCCCGAGCGCTGCGATGGCATCGTGAACACGTGCGGCGGCACGCTGCCCGTCGTCGAGACCGACCAGGACGGCGACGGTCACGTCGTGTGCGTGCTGGATGGGCCATGGAAGGGCGAAGGCACCAAGTTGGGCGGCGACTGTGACGACACCAACGCGTTCGTCTACCCCGACGCCCCCCTGCGCTGTGACGGGTATCAGAACGACTGCGACAGCTGGGATGGACCGGGAGATCCGGGCACCCTGCGCGCGGTCGAGCTCGACGGCGACGACGACGGCTTCGTCGCGTGCACCTTCGCCGAGGGCGTGAACGCCGGGAACTGGGGCAACACCGAGGCGCCGCCCGTCGTCGGAGGCGGCGACTGCGACGCGGCCGATGGCCTCACCTACCCCGGCGCGCCCGAGATCTGCGACGGCAAGGTGAACACCTGTGGCGGCACGCTGCCGATCGCCGAGACGGATGTCGACGGCGACGACTTCGTCGCGTGCACCCTCGATCGTGCCTGGCAGGGTGCGAGCCTCAAGCAGGGCGGCGACTGCGACGACGGCAATGGGTTCGTGTACCCCGAAGCGCCCGATCGCTGCGACGGATTCCAGAACGACTGCGACAACTGGGACGGTCCGGGCGACCCGGGCACGCTCCGCGCGGTCGAGCTCGACGGCGATGACGACGGCTACGTCGCGTGCACGTTCGCCGTGGGCGTCACCGCGCAGCTCTGGGGCAACACCGAGGATCCGGCGGTGATCGGCGGCGACGACTGCGAGCCGGCCGACGGCACGATCTACCCCGGCGCGCCCGAGCTCTGCGACGGCAAGGTGAACACCTGCGGCGGCACGCTCCCTGCCAACGAGATCGACAACGACGACGACGGCTACGTCGAGTGCGTGTTCGCCGACGGGGTGAACGCCGGGAACTGGGCCAACGTGGAGGTGCCGGCGGTCGTCGGCGGCGGCGACTGTGACGACGGCAACGTGCTCGTGTTCCCGGGCGCGGCAGAGCTCTGCGACGGCCTCGACAACAACTGCGTGAACGGCACCGACGACGAGGACGGGAAGGTCACGTTCTACGATCCGAGCGGCAACGGCAGCTGGGAGGACCTGTCGGGCTCGTTCGCCTACACGGCCACCGGAGCGGGCGGCAGCCGGACCACGGTCAACCTGGGCGCGGCGAGGGTCGGAACCCTCTATCTGTGCAAGGGCTTCTACCGCACCAGCCTCGTGGTGAGCTCCGCAGACATCGCGATCGTCGGTCGCTACGGCGCCGCGGTCACGACGCTGACCGGCATCAACGCCGGGGGGCAGCCGAGCGCGGTGAACGTGACGGTGTCCGGCACGGGCGAGGCCCAGCTCACCGGGCTGACCCTGCTCAAGGGCTCGAAGGTCGGAACGGGCGGCGGCGGCGGCCTGTCGATCACCGGCACGCCCGACGTCACCGTGTCCGACGTCGTGATCGCCGAGAACATCGCCGAGCGCGGCGGCGGCGTGTACGTCGGCGGCGGCACGCTCACCCTCCAGGACGTCACCCTGCGCCAGAACACCGCGGAGATCGGCGGTGGGGGACTGTGGATCGCCGCGGGCACGGTCGACGTCGAGGAGGGTGTCGTGTTCGACCGCAACGCCGCCTCGGTGGTCGACGCGGACGGCGGCGCGATCTACATGGTGGACGGGAGTCTGACCGTCAACGGCGCGTCGTTCGCGGGGAACACCGCGGATCGTTCCGGCGGGGCGATCTATCAGTTGGACGGATCCACCACGATCCTCGGCGGGACCACGTTCGACGGGAACTCGGCGGAGGGCGGCGGCGGACAAGGTGGCGGCGCCGTCGCGTTGATCGCGGGCAAGCACAGCGTCGAGGGCACCGCGCTCGACCCGGTGGTGTTCACCGAGAACGAGGCGACCGACAACGACGGCGGCGCCTACCTGCTGGACGGGCCCGGCGCGGAGCTCTCCCTCACGCACGCAAGCTTCACCGGGAACACGGCGAGCGACTGGGGCGGCGCCATCGCGTGCCACGACGTGTGCACCATCGACGCCACGAACACGACGTTCTCGGGCAACAGCGCCCAGAACGGCGGCGCGATCCTCGTCAACCACAGCGGCGCCGTCGAGCAGGTCAGCACGATCACGCTCGACGGATGCACGCTCCACCAGAACGAGGCGACCGAGATCGACCTGACGGGAGAGGTCGGCGGCGGCGGCATCGCGTGCCTCGACGTATGCGACGTGATCGCGACGAACGACACGCTGTTCAGCGAGAACACGGCCCAGGACGGCGCCGGGATGCTGATCTTCGGCGATGGGAGCACGGTGTCGCTGGACGCGACCACCTTCACCGAGAACGCGGCGACGTGGTACGGCGGCGGCATCGCGTGCAGCGACTCGTGCTTCGTCGAGGCGACGGGGAGCTCGCTGTTCACGCTGAACACCGCGACCGACGGTGGCGCGGTGTTCCTCGGTTCAGACACGAGCATCCTGGATCTGGTCGCGAGCGACATCGAAGACAACGACGCGCTGGACTGGGGTGGCGGCGTGGCCTGCGTCGATGAGTGCGCGGTGGCGATCACGGACGGCTACTTCAGCGGCAACAGCGCGATGGAGGGCGGTGCGGTCTACTTCCACGTCGCCGGATCCACCTTCGACTGCATCGCGACGTCGAACGGCATCGCGGGTGTGGTCCTGAACACCCTCCTGATCAGTATGGGTGCCGATCTCGGGCCCCGCGCCGCGGGGGTGCACTTCGAGGCGGCGAACGATCCGTCCGCCACCATCCTCACCTCGCAGTTCTGCGACTGGGGCGCGACCGCGCGCACGAACGACAACGTCACCGGCGACATCGCGCATCCGACGTTCGAGGTCTTCAACACCGCGCTGATCCAGAACTTCGCGTGCACCGACGCAGCCGGCTGTAACGTCGTGCCGTGAGCCCTTCGGGGCGTGTGAGGAGGCGAGCGTGGCGCTGTGGGACGACCTGAAGGGCTGGCTCCGCGGCGCGCAGCGCACCGCGGCCACCGAAGCCGGCAAGGTGGCCGCGCGTGAGGCGCTCCGCGCCGCTCAGCCGGAGATCATGCGCGGCGTGACCAAGGGCGTGATCCACCGCAACACCGCTTCGCGCAAGGTCTCGCGCCTCGCGCAGCGCGTGAAGGCGATCGGCGCCACCGCCTGACACCGGCCGCCGCGGCCGGGGCGTCCCCCCGGTCTCGGCGCCTTGAGAATCCTGAGCGAGGCCGTGCGGCGATCCCGCGCGGCCCGTTTTGTCGCGCGGTCGTCACCGTTCGGCCATGTTCGCGGTTTCACCCCGTTGCGAGTCGGTTTT
>CAYQSE010000087.1:3740-20551 GCA_964419905.1 uncultured Enterobacteriaceae bacterium | reverse complement strand
AGGCGCTGGTCGCCGCCGCGGAGCGCGCGCTCGAGCCGGTGCGCCGCGAGGCGGCCGCCGTCGTGCTCGATGCGCGACAGCGGCTGATCGACCGGGTGTTCGCGGCCGCCCGCGCGTCGCTGCCCGACGCACCGCCACGGCCCGCGCTCGCGGCCACCCTCGACGCGGCGCTCGCGTGCGTACAAGGGCCCACGATCGTCCGCTGCCGCCCGTCGGTGGCCGACGACGTCCGCGCGCTGGTCGCCGGGCGCGACGTCACGGTCGAGCCCGCCCCGGACGCCGCGCCGGGGCTGGAGGTGCGCTCGGCGGACGGCGGCGTGCACATCGACGCGACCCTCCCCACCCGGCTGCGCGCGCTGCGCCCGTCGCTCGAGCACCTGATCCTGACGCAGGTGTCGACATGATCGCCCGCGCGCTGACGAGCTGGGACGATCTCGTCGCGCGGTCGCGCGGGATGTCCGCGCACCTGCTGTCGCGCGACGCCCTGGCAGAGCTTGCCCGCTCGCCGAACCTGTCCGCGCTCGCCGACCGGCTCGCGTCGCGCGGGCTGATCAGCGGCGGCGACCGGACACCCGCGGCGATCGAGCGCTCGCTGCGCCGGGTGCGCGCCGACCGGCTCGCCCGGCTCGCCCGGTGGAGCGGCGACCGACGCGAGGCGCTCGCGGTGATCTTCGACGACGAAGACAGGCGCAGCCTCGATCGGATCCTGCGGGCAATCGCATCGGGCTCGACCGCCCGCGTGCTCGCCGGGCTCACGCCGACGCCGGCGCTCACCGAGCGCGAGCTCCAGACGCTGGCCGAGCAGAAGGACGCGCGCGCCGTCGCGAGCCTGCTCGTCGCGTGGGGACATCCGTACGGTCCGCCGCTGCTCCGCGCCGACGACCTGATCGCACAGGAGCACGCGCTGCACGCGACGTTCGCGCGGCGCGCCGCTGCGGGCGCTCGTCGCGGCGACGCGGCGCTCCGCGCGTACACCGGCGCGCTGATCGACGTCGAGAACGCGCTGCAGCTCCTCGTGTCGGTCAAGCAGCCCGCCGCGGCGCGCGATCCCGAGGCGTGGCTGCCCGGCGGGCTGCGGCTCGACCACGCGACGTGGCGGCGCCTGCTCGACGGCGACCGCCCAGCCGTGATCGCGGCCCTGGGCGCGGCGCTGGGCGACGATCTCGCCGCCGCGGTGCGTGACGCGGGGCTCGGCGAGGCCGAGCGCGCGGTGCTGCGGCCGATGCTGCTGCGCTGGCGCCGGGCGGCGCTGCGCGAGCCGCTGACCACCGCGCCGATCCTCCGCTTCGCGCTCGGGCTGCGCGCCGAAGCCGTCGATCTGCGCACCGTCGTGTGGGGCGTCGCCCTCGGCGCCCCGTCCGCCAACCTCGTCCTGCGCCTGGTGACCCCATGAAGACCCTCGTCGTCGTCTGCCGGCCCGAGGTCGCCGCCGGCTTCCGCCTCGCCGGACTCCCCGTGCGCGAGGCGTCCACGACGGAGCGCGCCGAGGCCGAGATCGACGCGCTCCGCGGCGGCACGGCCGGCCTGGTGCTCGTCGAGGACGTGCTGTACCGAGACCGCCCGGTCCAGGACGGGATGCTCGCGGTCCCCTTCCCCGGCCCTTCGTGGGAGGCGGGTCGCCCCGACGAGCGGATCGTCGAGATCCTGCGCCGCGCGATCGGCTACCGGGTGCGGCTGTGAGCGCCGCGCGGATCGTGCGCGTGGCCGGCGCGCTGGTCGAGGCGCGCCCGATGGGCGGCGTCGGGCTGTTCGAGCTGGTCCGGGTCGGACACCGCGGGCTGCTCGCCGAGGTCGTCCGCGTCGATCGCGACACCGCCACGCTGCAGGTCTACGAGGACACGCAGGGGCTGTCGGTCGGCGAGCCGGTCGCGCCCACCGGGAGCCCGCTCGAGATCGAGCTCGGGCCGGGCCTGCTCGGCAACGTCCTCGACGGCACCGGGCGGCCGCTGCACACCCTGGCCGCGCTGTTCGGCGACTTCATCGGGGTGGGCGCTGAGGCGCCGACGCTGGACCCGGAGCGACGCTGGCGCTTCGACGCGACCGCGACGCCGGGTGCCGCGCTGACAGGCGGCGACGTGCTCGGCACGGTGGCGCTGCCCCACGACGTCGTGCACACCATCCTCGTCCCGCCGCGGATCTCCGGCACCCTCGCCGAGATCCGCTCCGGCGAGTTCACCGTCCGCGACACGATCGCCACGCTGGAGGACGGCACGCCGCTGGCGCTCGCGCACCGCTGGCCGGTGCGTCGCCCGCGGCCGGTGCGCGAGCGGCTGCCCGGCGACCGCCCGATGCTCACCGGGCAGCGCATCTTCGACTTCCTGTTCCCGGTGGCCGAGGGCGGCGCGGTGGCGCTGCCCGGCGGGTTCGGCACCGGCAAGACCGTGATCGAGCAGTCGCTCGCGCGCGGCGCCGACGCCGACATCGTCGTGTACGTCGGCTGCGGCGAGCGCGGCAACGAGATGGCCGACCTGCTCGACGAGCTGCCGTCGCTGCCCGATCCGCGCACCGGGCGCGCGCTCTCCGAGCGCACCGTGCTCGTCGTGAACACCTCGAACCTGCCGGTCGCCGCGCGCGAGGCGTCCATCCAGCTCGGATTCACCATCGCCGAGTACTTCCGTGATCAGGGCCTGCGCGTCGCCGTCCTCGCCGACTCGCTGTCCCGGTGGGCCGAGGCGCTGCGCGAGCTGGGGTCCCGGCTGGGCGAGATGCCCGGCGAGGAGGGCTACCCGACCACGTTGGCGAGCCGGCTGGGCGTGATCAACGAGCGCGCGGGCCGGGTGCGCTGCCTCGGCGCGCCCGAGCGCGTCGGCTCGATCACCTTCGTCGCCGCGATCTCGCCGCCGGGCGGCGACTTCAGCGAGCCGGTGACCCAGGCGTCCATGCGCGTCGGTGGCGCGCTGTGGGCGCTCGACGCCGAGCTGGCGCACCAGCGGCAGTTCCCCGCCGTGAGCTGGGAGGTCAGCTACACCGCGTACGCCGGGCGCACCGCGCCGTGGTTCGAGGCGAACGGCGGGCCGGGGTGGAGCGACCTGCGACAGCGCGTGCTCGGCTTGCTGCAGGAGGACCGCTCGCTGCGCGAGGTGGCCGAGCTGGTCGGGCAGGCGGCGCTGGAGGACCGCGACCGGCTGCTGCTCGAGGTGGCGCGGCTGGTGCGCGAGATCGTGCTCGGACAGAGCGCGTTCGACCCGAACGACGCCTCGTCGCCGCCCCGCAAGACCTGGGCGCTCGCCTCGCTGGTGCTCGAGCTGCTCGACGCGGCGCGGACGGCGCTCGACGGCGGCCTGACCCTCGACGCGCTCGAGCTCTCGACCGCGCGCCGCGCGCTGCTCGGGGTGCGCGACGCGCCCGAGCCCGATCGGGCGGCACGCATCACCGACGCCGAGGCAGCGATTCGAGCGCTCGGCGTCGCGAAGGAGGTTCGATGATCCCCGCACGGACGTACCGAGGCGCCCGCGGCGCCGCTGGGCCGCTGCTCTTCCTCGAGGGCGCGAGCGTGGCGATGCTCGGCGAGGAGGTGCGCATCGCGTCGCCGGGGCTGCCGCCGCTGCGCGGGCAGGTGATCGACGCGGGCGAGAAGCTGACGGTCGTGCAGATCCTCGAGGAGACGCTCGGGGTGGTGCCGAGCCAGTCCGAGATCACGCTGACCGGGCGGCCCACCGAGGCCCGCGTCGGCCGCGAGCTGCTCGGACGCATCCTCGACGGGCTCGGGCGGCCGCTCGACGGGATGCCGGAGCCCGTCGCCGAGGCCCTCGTCCCGGTCGGCGGCGCGCCGATGAACCCGGTGCGCCGCAGGCCGCCGAAGGATCTGATCGAGACGGGACTCTCGGCGATCGACGGGCTGAACACGCTGGTGCGCGGCCAGAAGCTGCCGCTGTTCGCCGGTCCGGGGCTGCCCGCGCTCGAGGTGGCCGCGCGGGTCGTCCGCGACGCGCGCGTGACCGACGGCGAGGAGTTCGCGGTGATCTTCTGTGCGATCGGGATCACCGACCGCGAGGCGGACGCGTTCCTCGACGGCTTCGAGGCCGAGGCGCGCTCGCGGAGTGTGGTCTACCTCAACCGGGCGCGCGATCCGACGATCGAGCGGCTGCTCGCGCCCCGGCTCGCGCTCGCCGCCGCAGAGCACCTCGCGTTCACGCACGGGGCGCACGTGCTGGTGGTGATGGCCGACATCACCCACTACTGCGAGGCGCTGCGCGAGATCGGCGCCGCGCGCGACGAGGTGCCTGGGCGCCGCGGCTACCCGGGCTCGATGTACACGGATCTCGCGAGCCTGTTCGAGCGCGCGGGCCTGCTCGCCGACCGGCCCGGCTCGGTCACGCAGCTCCCGGTGCTCACGATGCCCGACGACGACGTGACGCACCCGATCCCGGACCTGACCGGGTACATCACCGAGGGCCAGATCGTCCTCGACCGCGAGCTCCACCAGCGCGGCGTGTGGCCGCCGATCGACGTGCTGCCGTCGCTGTCGCGGCTGATGAACGCTGGCATCGGCGAGGGCCGCACCGATCTCGACCACCGCGCGTGGGCGAACCAGATCTACGCGCTCTACGCGCAGGGGCGCGAGGCGCGGCTGATGGCGGGCATCCTCGGCAGCGCCGGGCTGGGCGACGCCGACCGCCGCGCGCTGGAGTTCGCCGAGCGGTTCGAGCGCGAGGTGGTGCACCAGCCCGAGCGCCGGACCGTCGCAGAGACGCTGGAGGCGGGCTGGCGGCTGCTGGACGCGCTGCCGCGCGACGACCTGCTGCGCCTGAGCGACGCGGTGTTCGCGCGCCGACAGGACCGGCGGGGGAGCCCATGAAGCGCGCCCCACCCACGCGGAGCCAGCTGCTCGCGATGCGGCGACGCCTCGACCGCGTGGATCGCGGCGTCGACCTGCTGCACCGCAAGCGCGAGGCGCTCGTGGCCGAGCTGTTCAAGGCCGCGAGACCCGCGATGGACGCGCGCGCGACAGTGGACGCGTCGGCGCGCGCGGCGTGGGCGGCCCTGCTCGAGGCCCTCGCGGTGCGCGGCAGCGACGAGCTGGAGGCGCTGGGGCTGCCGCTGCGTGACGTGATCGTCGACCTGAACACCCGCAAGGTGTGGGGGGTGGAGATTCCCGACGTCGCCGAGCCGCCCACCGTCGTGCGCAGCCTCGCGCTGCGCGACGTCGTGCCCGCGAGCATGGGCCCCGCCGCCGAGCGCGCCGCGGCGGCGTTCGAGCAGCTCACCGAAGACCTGCTGCGCGCGGCTGCGCGCGAGATCGCACTCGAGCGTCTTGGCGCACATCTCGCGCGCGCCACGCGGCAGGTCAACGTACTCGAGCAGCGGCTGGGTCCCGCGCTGCGGCGGGACGTCGCGCGCATCCGGCGGGTACTCGAGGAGCGCGAGCGCGAGGATCACCTGCGCCTGCGCCGCCTGCGACCGGTCGTACGCTGAATGACGGCTGTGTGATATCCCGCTGAGATCGGTGACTCTCGCACAGCTCACGCACAGCCGCCCACCCAGAGCGGCGACGCGACCGGGCGGCATGATAGTTGCTGACGCCCACTCCGGGAGGTGCTCCATGGTCTCCGCCGTCCTCGCGGGTCTGTCGGTGGGGGCCGTGCACGCGGTGACCGGGCCCGACCACCTCGCCGCCGTGGTCCCGATGTCGCTCGACACGCCGTGGCGCGGCGCGCGCACCGGGCTGGCGTGGGGCACGGGGCACGGCGCGGGCGTCGCCGTGCTCGCGGTGATCGCGTTCGCGCTGCGCCAGTTCTTCGTGATCGAGATCGTGTCGGGCTGGTCCGAGCTGGTCGTGGGCGCGCTGCTGGTGCTGATCGGCGCGTGGGCGCTGCGGCGGGCCCGGCCCGCGCACCGCGGCCACACGCACCTGGCGCCGGCGTTCGGCGTCGGCACGCTGCACGGTACGGCGGGCATGGGCCACCTCGTGGGGTTGATCCCAGCCCTCGGGCTGCCGCTGGTGCCCGCCGTGGTCTACCTCGTCGCGTTCCTCGTCGGCGCCGCCGGCGCGATGACCGCGGTGGGGCTGCTCAGCGGCGCCGCCTCTCGACGGCTCGGGCCCGACCACCGCGGGTCGCTCGACGTGCTCGCGGGCGTGGCCGCGATCGCCGTCGGGATCGGGTGGATGATCGGCGCCGCGGTGCACCTGGCCTGACGAGGTTCGGCCTGGAACTTGCACGAGCAGCATGGCGTTCACCACCCCGGGGTGCGCCATGGAGATCGAACAGACGTGGTTGGATGAAGAGATCGAGCGCGGGAGGGTCGACCGCCGCGACTTCATGAAGTTCTGCGGCTCCATCGCGAGCCTCCTCGCGCTGCCCGCGTCGGTGGGGCCGCGGATCGCGCACGCCGTCGAGTCGGTCCAGAAGCCCACGCTGGTCTGGCTCGAGTTCCAGGACTGCGCGGGCAACACCGAGTCGTTCCTCCGTGCGGCCCGCCCGTCGGCCGCCGAGGTCATCCTCGACCACCTGTCGATCGACTACCACGAGACGATCATGGCGGCGGCCGGGTTCCAGTCCGAGGAAGCGCTGCATGCGGCCGTCGAGAAGGGCGGCTACATCGCGGTGGTCGAGGGCTCGATCCCGGCCGGCGCGAACGGTGCGTACTGCACGATCGGCGGGCGCTCGGCGCTCGACATCGCGCGCGAGGTGTGCGGGAACGCCGCGGCCACGATCGCCATCGGCACATGCGCCGCGTTCGGCGGCCTGCCCGCGGCGGCGCCGAACCCCACGGGCGCGATGTCGGTCGGCGAGGCGGTGCCGCAGGTGAAGAACCTGATCAACCTGCCCGCGTGCCCGGCGAACCCCGAGAACCTCACGGCGCTGGTGCTCTACTACCTCACGTTCAAGCGGTTCCCGCCGCTCGACAGCTACAAGCGGCCGCTGTTCGCGTACGGCAAGTCGATTCACGACAACTGCGAGCGCCGCGCGCACTTCGACGCCGGCCAGTACGTCGAGCAGTGGGGTGACGCGGC
Source organism: uncultured Enterobacteriaceae bacterium (assembly GCA_964419905.1). Taxonomy (GTDB): domain Bacteria; phylum Myxococcota_A; class UBA796; order UBA796; genus JAFDJI01. The sequence continues at coordinate 13,596 of CAYQSE010000087.1, read as the reverse complement.
CCACCGCGAGGGTTTCTGCCTGTTCAAGAAGGGCTGCAAGGGCCCGGTCACCTACCAGAACTGCCCCATCGTCCGCTGGAACGACGGCACGAACTGGCCGATCGGCTGCGGCCACCCGTGCATCGGCTGCGCCGAAGCCGGCTTCTGGGACAAGATGACGCCGTTCTACGAGCACCTCAAGGGTGTGCCCGGGTTCGCCGTCCTGACGCCGATCGACACCGTCGGCGCGGCCGCGGTGGCCGGCGTCGCGGGTGCGCTGGCCGTGCACGCCACGGTCAAGGTGATCCGTGACCGGGTCGTCCACGACGAGCCCGAGGCTGAGACTCCCAGCCAGGAAGGTGGCAAGTGAGCACACATATCGTCGTCGACCCGGTGACCCGCATCGAGGGCCACCTCCGCATCGAAGCCCAAGTGGACGAGGGCATGGTCAAGGAGGCGTGGTCGTCCTCGACCATGTTCCGCGGCATCGAGCTGATCCTGCAGGGGCGCGACCCGCGTGACGCGTGGGCGTTCACGCAGCGCATCTGCGGCGTGTGCACCACGGTGCACGCGATCACGTCCATCCGCGCGGTCGAGAACGCGATCGGGGCGAAGCCGCCGCCGAACGCGCGCCTGCTCCGCAACATCATCATGGCGAGCCAGATGGTGCAGGACCACGTGGTCCACTTCTACCACCTGCACGCGCTCGACTGGGTCGACATCGTGTCCGCGCTGTCGGCCGATCCGGCCGAGACCGCGCTGCTCGCGCAGTCGATCTCGGACTGGCCGCTGTCGAGCCCATCGTACTTCCAGGGCGTCAAGCAGCGCCTGCAGTCGTTCGTCGACCAGGGCCAGCTCGGGCCGTTCGCGAACGCCTACTGGGGCCACCCGGCCTACAAGCTGCCGCCCGAGGCCAACCTGATGGCGGTCGCGCACTACCTCGAGGCGCTCGACTGGCAGCGTGAGATCATCAAGATGCACGCGATCCTGGGCGGCAAGAACCCGCACCTCCAGAGCTTCCTGGTGGGCGGCATGGCCACCCCGGTCGATCCCGACAAGCAGGCGTCGCTCAACCTGCACACGATCAAGTCGCTCCAGTCCTACATCGCGAAGGCCAAGGACTTCGTGGCGCGCGTCTACGTGCCCGATCTGGTCGCCATCGCGGGGTTCTACAAGGACTGGGCGGCCATCGGGGCCGGCGTCGGCAACTACATGGTGTACGGCGAGTACCCGCTCGACGATGGTCCCGCACCCGAGAAGTACCTCCCGGGCGGCGTGATCCGCGGGCGCGACCTGTCGCGCATCGAGGACGTCGACCCCGCCAAGATCACCGAGTCGGTCACCCACTCGTGGTACCGCTACGACGGCGGCGACGACCAGGCGCTGCACCCGTTCGAGGGGCAGACCAAGCCGAACTACACCGGCCCCGAGCCGCCCTACGAGCGCCTGAACACCGACGGCAAGTACTCGTGGCTCAAGGCGCCCCGCTACGACGGGCAGCCGATGGAGGTCGGCCCGCTGGCGCGGATGCTCGTCGCGTACGCGAAGGGTCACCCGCGGGTGACCGAGCTCGTCAACTACGTGCTCGGCAAGCTCGAGGTCGGTCCCGAGGCGCTGTTCTCGACGCTCGGTCGCGTCGCGGCCCGCGGCATCGAGACGCTCGTGCTGGCCGAGAAGATGGGCGACTGGGTGGACGAGCTGGCCGCGAACATGGCGCGCGGCGAGCTGCGGATCGCCGACAACAGCAAGTGGGAGCCGTCGACCTGGCCCGAGGAGTGCACCGGTGCGGGCTTCCACGAGGCGCCCCGCGGCGCGCTCGGGCACTGGGTCCACATCAAGAACGGCCGGATCGTCAACTACCAATGCGTGGTCCCGAGCACGTGGAACGCCGGACCACGCGACGCTGGCGCGGCGCGCGGCCCCTACGAAGAGGCGCTGCTGGGAACGCCGGTGGCCGACCCGACGATGCCGCTCGAGATCCTGCGGACGATCCACTCGTTCGATCCGTGCATGGCGTGCGGCGTGCACGTCCTCGATCCGACCGGCGCGCCCGTGCTGTCGATCGACGTGCACGCCCGCCCTGTCCCCCCGATCGGCACCGTGGATGCCTGCCCGGTCTGCGGCGAGGAGGTCCCATGACCCCCAAGTCCGAGCCCGCGGTCGACAGCGCCCTCGCGCACGGCGAGCGCGGCATGAGCCGGATCTACGTGTGGGACGGGGTCGTGCGGCTGACCCACTGGGGCCTGGCGCTCTCGCTCGTGGTGCTCTCGGTCACTGGGATCTACCTGGGTTCGCCGTTCCTCGTCGCCCCCGCCGAGGGCGGCTTCGTGACCGGTACGGCGCGCGCGATGCACTTCTACGCCGGCATCGTGTTCGGGGTGAGCCTGATGGCGCGCCTGGTGTGGATGATCACCGGCTCCTACTTCGCGCGCTGGCACCAGTTCGTCCCGTTGAACGCGCTTCGCCGAAGGCAGTTCGTCGACACGCTGAAGTTCTACCTGTACCTGAACCGAGAGCTTCCGCCGAACGTGATCGGGCACAACCCGGTCGCGGGTGCCGCCTACCTGGGCATCTACATGCTGGAGCTGTTCATGGTGTTGAGCGGGCTCGCCCTGTACGGGATGTTCGCGACCCAGGGGCCGTTCGGCGGCTTCGCGGCGCTGCTCCCATGGATGGGCGGCGCGCAGGTGGCGCGCACGCTTCACCACATCGTGATGTGGGTGCTGATCGCGTTCTTCGTCCAGCACTTCTACAGCGGGATGCTCGCCTCGGTGCTGGAGAAGAACGGCACGCTCGAGTCGATCTTCTCGGGCTGGAAGTGGTTCCGCACGCCGAAGGGGGGTGACGAGTGACCCGCACGCCGCTGCTCATCCTCGGTCTCGGGAACACCCTGTGCGGTGACGACGGCGTCGGCATCGTCGCGGTCGAGCGCCTGCACCGCGACTACGTGCTCCCCGACGGGGTGTACGCGCTCGACGGCGGTACGATGGGGCTGTCCCTGCTGCCGTGGCTCCAGGACGCCGAGCGCGTCATCCTCGTCGACGCGATCCTCGCCGACGCGCCGCCCGGCTCGCCGGTGCGGCTCGAGGGCCGAGAGGTCAGCCACGCCGCGGCGCACCGGCTCTCGGTGCACCAGATCGGCGTGGCCGACCTGCTCGACAGCGCGAGCCTGCTCGGGCAGTCCCCGCCGGTGATGATCCTGCACGGCGTCGTCCCCGCGAGCATGGAGCTGACGCTCGATCTGACGCCCGAGGTCGAGGGCGCGGTCGACGATCTGGTCGCGCGGGTGGTGCGCGAGGCGGCGCGCCTCGGGTTCCCGCTGCGCTTGCGCCAGCCCGCACCGGTGCTGGAGCAGACGGCGTGATCGACGGCCGCCGGATCGAGGTGCGCGGGAGCGTCCAAGGTGTTGGCTTCCGCCCCTTCGTCTGGCGGCTCGCGCACGAGCTCGGGCTGAAGGGGCGCGTGCGCAACGGCGCCGCCGGCGTGACGATCGAGGCGTTCGGCGCACCGTCCGACCTCGACCGGCTGCTGGACCGGCTGGCGTCCCCTCCCCCCGCGGCGCGCGTCGCGGCGGTCGCGTGGGCGCCGATCCCCGCCGAGGCGCTGGACGCGTTCGACATCGAGCACAGCGACGACGCGGGCCCGCGCCGCCCGTCCATCCCCGCCGATCTGGCGACCTGCCCCGCGTGCCTCGCCGAGGTCCGCGACAGCACGGACCGCCGGCACCGCTACCCGTTCACGAACTGCACCGACTGTGGGCCGCGGTTCACCATCGCACAGGGCGTGCCCTACGACCGCCCCGCCACCACGATGGCGGGGTTCGTGATGTGCGCCGACTGCCAGCGCGAGTACGACGATCCCGCGGATCGCCGGTTCCACGCGCAGCCGAACGCGTGCCCCGTGTGTGGGCCGCAGCTCACCTGGCTGCGCCCCGACGGCGCGCCGCTGCCCGTCCGCGATCCGCTCGCGGCGGCGGCCGCGGCGCTCCGCGCGGGCAAGATCGTCGCGATCAAGGGCCTCGGCGGCTTCCACCTCGCGTGCGACGCCACCGACGAGCGCGCGGTGCGCCGGCTGCGCACCCGCAAGCGGCGCGAGGAGAAGCCGTTCGCGGTGATGGTGCCCGACCTCGACGCCGCCGCCGCGCTCGCGCACGTCGACGCGATGGAGGCGGCGCTGCTCTCGGGCCCCGAGCGCCCGATCGTGCTGCTGCGGCCGCGTGACGGCGGCCCCCTCGCGCCGGCCGTCGCGCCCGACGCGCCGCGCGTGGGCCTGATGCTCCCGTACACCCCCCTGCACCACCTGCTGCTCGCGGAGGTCGGACGCCCGCTGGTGATGACCTCGGGCAACCTCAGCAGCGAGCCCATCGCGCACACCACCGCGCTCGCGCTGCGCCTGCTCGGCGACGTCGCGGACGCGTTCCTCGTGCACGACCGCGAGATCACCACCCGCACCGACGACTCGGTCGCCACCGTGCTCGCCGGCGCGCCCGCGGTGCTGCGCCGCAGCCGCGGCTACGTCCCGCGCCCGATCCCGGTCGCCGTCCCGTTCCCCGAGCCGGTGCTGGCCGTGGGCGCCGACCTGAAGAACGCGTTCTGCCTGGGGGTCGACGACACGGCGTGGCTCGGGCCCCACGTCGGCGATCTCGAGAGCCTGGCGACCTACGAGGCGCTCGGCGAGGCGATCGACCGGCTGGAGCGGTTCCTCGGGGTCGCGCCGCGGGTCGTCGCGCACGACCTGCACCCCAACTACCTGTCCACCCGGTTCGCGGGCGAGCGCGACGCCGACGTGCGGATCGGCGTGCAGCACCACCACGCGCACGTCGCCGCCGCGCTGGCCGAGCATGGGCTCTCCCAGGCCATCGGCGTCGCGTGCGACGGCACCGGCTACGGGCACGACGGCGCGGGCTGGGGCGCCGAGGTGCTCGTCGCGAGCACCACCGACGCGCTCCGCTTCGGCACCTGGCGGCCGATGCGCCTGGCGGGCGGCGACCGCGCGATGAAGGAGCCGTGGCGCGTCGCGCTCGACCTGGTCGACAGCGCGCACGAGGCGCCGCCGTCGGTCGCGCTGTGGGCGTCCGTCGAGGGCCGCGCGGTGGACGTCGTCCGCCGGCAGCTCGCGGCGGGCGTGAACGCGCCCTCGGCGCACGGGCTGGGTCGCCTGTTCGACGGGATCGCCGCGCTGGTCCTGCGCCGCCCCACGGCGGGCTACGAGGGGCAGCTCGCGATGGCGCTCGAGCAGGCGGCGCTGCCCGGCGATCACGGCGCCTACGACGCGCCGATCACCGCGGGCGCCCCGTGGGTGGTCGATCACCGCCCGCTCGTGCGTGGCGTGGTCGCCGATCTCGCCGCCGGCGTGCCGTCCGGCGTCGTCTCGGCGCGCTTCCACGCCACCGTCGTCCGCGCGCTCGCCGAGCTGGTGCTGGGTGCCTCCGCGGCGCACGGCGCGCTGCCGGTCGTGCTCACCGGCGGCTGCTTCCAGAACGCGATCCTCGTCGGCGGGCTCCAGGAGGCGCTGCGGGATCGGTGCACGGTGTTCGTCCATCGCGAGGTGCCGCCCGGCGACGGCGGCATCGCGCTCGGTCAGGCGGTCGTCGCGGGCGCGCGGCGCGCGGCCAGGGAGGGGTAGCCATGTGTCTCGGGGTCCCAGGCAAGGTGTTGGCCGTGGACGGAAACGTCGCCACCGTGGACTTCTTCGGGGTGAGCCGCTCGGTGCGCCTCGAGATCTGCGACGAGCCGGTCTCGGTGGGCGACTACGTGCTCAACCACGTCGGCTACGCGATCCGCCGCATCCCCGCCGAGGAGATCGGCGAGACGCTCGCGCTCTACGACGAGCTGCTGCGGCTGGCCGACGACGACCTGATGTCGGCGGATGTGAAGGGCGAGCTGGCCGCGACGCGGCGCGGGGGTGGGCAATGACGGCCAACCCGCTCGAGTTCCGCGACCCCGCCCGCGCCCGCGCGCTGCGCGACGCGCTCGCGCACGTCCTCGACGAGATCGGCGAGCCGGTCACGCTGATGCACGTCTGCGGCTCGCACGAGCAGTCGATCGCCCGCTACGGCCTGCGCGCGGCGCTCCCGCCCGGGCTGCAGATCATCATGGGGCCAGGCTGCCCGGTGTGCGTCACCGACATCCACGAGGTCGACGAGGGCGTCGCGCTCGCCCAGATGGGCAAGACCGTGCTCACCTACGGCGACATGATGCGGGTGCCCGGCACGCGGCGCTCGCTCGCCGACGCGCGCTCCGAGGGCTGCGAAATCGACATCGTGTACAGCGTCGATCAGGCGGTCGAGCGGGCCCGCAAGACCGACGGCGACGTCGTGTTCTTCGCCACCGGCTTCGAGACCACGGCGGTCGCGTGCGCGTCCGCGATGCTCGGCGATCCGCCGCCCAACTTCACCGTGCTCTCGTGCCACAAGTACGTGCCGCCCGCGATGGAGCTCGTCGCCAGCCTCCCGGACACGCGCATCCAGGGCTACCTCGCCGCCGGTCACGCCGCGATCGTCACCGGCTGGGGGCTGTTCGAGGACTTCTGCGCGCGCCACCGCGTGCCGGTCGTGGTCGGCGGCTTCGAGCCGCTCGACATCCTCGCCGCGCTCCTCTCGCTCTCCGAGCTGGTGCGCGACCGCAAGCCGATCGCGCACAACGCGTATCCGCGCTGCGTCACCTACGAGGGCAACGTGCGCGCGCAAGAGGCGCTGTGGACGGTGTTCGAGAAGGTCACGCGGCGCTGGCGCGGCATCGGCCCGGTCGCCGACGGCAACCTCGACATCCGGCCCGCGTTCGCGCACCTCGACGCGCGCCAGCGGTTCGACATCGACACGAGCGCGCTCGAGGCCGAGGGGCAGAAGAAGGTCGTGCAGGCGTGCATCTGCGGCGATGTGATGGTCGGGCGCAAGCGCCCCACCGACTGCCGCATCTTCGGCACCGCGTGCACCCCGCGGAAGCCCGTCGGCGCGTGCATGGTGAGCAGCGAGGGCAGCTGCCGGATCTGGCACGAGTATGGTGGACATCCCGACCTCGGAGGTGGCGCGTGAGCGAACGGATCGTGCTGGCGCACGGCGCTGGCGGCCCGGCGATGCGCAAGCTGATCGGCGAGCTGTTCCTCGACCGCGACGGCGCGTTCCCGGAGGGCGGCACCGGGCCGCTCGCGATGGACGACGGCGCGGCGATCCCGCTCGGCGGCCGCTATCTCATCGTGACGACCGACAGCCACGTCGTGCTGCCGCGGTTCTTCCCCGGCGGTGACATCGGCCGGCTGTCGATCAGCGGCACGGTCAACGATCTGGCGGTGATGGGCGCTACCGAGATCCTGGGGCTGACCTGCGCCATCGTCGTCGAGGAGGGCTTCGACGGCGACGAGCTGGAGCGCATCGTGGCGTCGATGCACGCGACCTGCCGCGAGGCCGGCTGCACCATCATCACCGGCGACACGAAGGTCATGGGCCGCGGCGAGGTCGACGGCCTGGTGATCAACACCACGGGCGTGGGGCTGGCCGACCGCGTGATCCGCACCGCGGGCGCGCAGGTGGGCGACCGGATCCTCGTCAGCGGCACCGTCGGCGATCACGGGCTCACCGTGATGTCGGTGCGGCACGATCTCGGCCTCGAGGGGGCGCTCCGCTCGGACGTGGCCCCGGTCAACGGGCTCGTCGCCGCAGCCCTCGCGGCCGGCGGCGACGCCATCACCGCGCTCACCGACCCCACCCGCGGCGGGCTGACGGCCGCGCTGCACGAGATGGGCGGCGGCGTGCACGGCGTGCTGATCGAGTCCGCCGCCGTGCCCATCCGACCCGAGGTCGCGGCCGTGGGCGAGCTGCTGGGCATCGAGCCGATGCACATGGCGAACGAGGGCAAGATCGTGCTCGGCGTCCGGCCCGAGGCCGAGGCGCAGGTGCTCGCGGCGCTGCGTGCCCACCCGCTCGGCCGCGACGCCGCGGCGATCGGCACCGTCATCGCCGAGCAGGCGGGCCGCGTCGTGCTCGACACCGGCTTCGGCCGAAGGCTGCTCGCCGAGCCCGACGGCGAGCCCGCGCCGCGGATCTGCTGATGCACGAGTACGGCCTGGTCCAGTCCATCCTCGACAGCGCCGAGCAGAACGCGCGGCAGCACGGCGCCACCGCCGTCAAGCGCCTCACCGTCGCCGTCGGCGACCTCGCCGGCGTCGACCGCGCGCTCCTCGCGCTCGCGTGGGAGACGTTCCGCGAGCGCACCCTCTGCGAGGGCGCCGAGCTCATCCTGCGGCCGGTCCCCGCCGCGTGGGGCTGCCCGAAGTGCAGCGCCGAGATCCCCACCGGCGGCTTCCTGCGCTGCCCCGACTGCGCCGTCCCGGCGCGCCTGATCGCCGGTGACTGCTTGCTGCTCGAGCGCCTCGAGCTGGAGGTTCCCGATGTGTGACGTCTGTGGCTGCGGAGACACCGATCTCGTCCCCGTCGAGGTGCACGAGCGCCTGCTCGCGCGCAACGACGCCGTCGCCGCGCACCTGCGCCAGCACTTCCGCGAGGCCGGCGTGCTCGCGATCAACCTGATGGGCTCGCCCGGCTCGGGCAAGACCGCGCTGCTGGAGGCCACCGCGAAGCAGTCCGGCGGGCGCCGGCTGCGCGCCGTCAGCGCCGACCTCGCCACCGCGCGCGACGCCGACCGCCTCAACGCCGCCGGCATCCCGTCCGAGGCCATCACCACCGGCACCGCGTGCCACCTGGACGCCGAGCTGGTGCACCGGGCGCTGCACGACATGCCGTGGCGCGAGTCCGACTGGTTCTTCATCGAGAACGTCGGCAACCTCGTGTGCCCGGCCATCTACGACCTGGGCCAGGACGCCAACGTGGTCGCGCTCGCCATCACCGAGGGCGAGGACAAGCCGCTGAAGTACCCGGTGATGTTCCAGCACGCCGATCTCGTGGTGATCACGAAGCTCGACCTCGCGCCGCACCTCGACTTCGACCTCCCGCTGCTGCGCGACAACCTCGCCCGCGTCATGCCCGACCCGCAGATCCTCGAGGTCAGCGCGCGCACCGGCGCCGGCATCCCCGCGTGGGTCGACTGGCTCGAGCGCCTCGCGAAGCGCCCGCGCCTCGTGCGCGGCCCCACCGCGGGCCACGGCGTCCTGCTCGGCTGACGGCGCGGGGGGCGGTCAGCGCGCCCACAGCTCGAAGGCGCTCGCGGCCGGGCAGAGGCGGTGGTCGTACCAGGTGCAGTACGGCGAGGGCGTGCTGCCGCCGTGGTCGGTGCCGCCCGAGACCGGTCCGATGTGGAGGCCCCAATCCGTCGCGCCGCTCAGGATGTAGCCGAGCTCCGCGTCGACGTACCACCGAGAGAGCACGCCTTGGTGCGCGCTCTGGGTGTAGTCCGTCGCGTCGCGACCGGTCCGGGTGCTCGCGTTGCACCGCGCCTCGGCTGCCGCGTTCTGGCTCGTCACGAGGACGCAGTCGCTCGGATGCCACGATCGCCCGAGCAGCGCGCCGTCGTAGGTGATGTCCACGCGCAGGTCGTTGGCGACGTCGCCGCTCCGCAGCGCCGCGACCACGTCGTCGGAGAGCTTGTGGAGCCCGGTCGACGTGGGCGTGATCGGGGTCGCGCCGAGCGCGTCCGCGGTGTCCACGATGCCGTTCTCGGCGACGCCGCCGGCGTTCGTCGCCCGGAACACCAGCGCCCACCCGCCGCCGTCGTCGACCTGCTCGCAGAACGCCTCGAACGGGGCGATGGCCCCCTCGCCGTCTGGGTCGAGCCAGTAGACGTCGGACTCGGTGACGCCGTCCGCGAGCAACGCAGCACAGCTCACGCCCGCGCTCGATGGGGAGGAGCCCGGCGGGTCAGCCGTGTCGGACGTGTCGGACGTGTCGGACGTGTCGGACGTGTCGGACGTGTCGGACGTGTCGGAC
>CAYQSE010000087.1:0-3488 GCA_964419905.1 uncultured Enterobacteriaceae bacterium | reverse complement strand
GTGTCGCCGCTGTCCGACGTGTCGCCGCTGTCCGACGTGTCGCCGCTGTCCGACGGGCTCGGACAGCCCAGGGTCAGCCAACCCAGCAACGCCAGCAGGCCTCCATGCTTCATCACCGCACCCCCTTCGCTGCGGATCATGCCGGTTGTCGATGTGCTTGGGAAGCCGACCGATGGGGAAACGACGCTCCAGTCGGGCGGCAGGCCGCGGGCGCCCCACCGCCCACCGTCCACAGCTTCATCCGCACCCCCCCGAGCGCTTGGCGAAGCCAAAGAAAGCGACGTTCAACGCCCAGCGCCAACCTTCTAAAGGTTGACTTGTCAACTTCTTACATCAAGTCGTTTCTAGAGTTATCCACAATCACACCATCCGCCCCTGTGACTACGTGGCGGGATCGCCGCGCGGACGGATCGGGCGCGCCGACAGGAAGCCGTCCGGGCCGCCGATCCACTCCACGCGCGCGCCGGGTACGCGAGCGGCGTCGAAGCGGTAGAGGTGCACCGGGACGCCGCGATCGTGCCATACGACGTCGCGCGGCGACGCCTCGGACAACACCAGCCCGAGCTGCTTGCCGCCACACGAGCAACCGTCGTCCTGCAGGCGCACCACCTTGCCAGGATGGGCCTCGAGGACCGCGCGGAGCGCCGCGGCGGCCTCCGCGGTGAGGGTGAGTGGATCGGCCATGATCGAGCCTAAGCACGCCGAGGCCCCGCGGCTTCCGCAGAACGCGCTCACACGCCCCAGCGGCGACGCAGCGCGCGCGCCACCTGCCGCGACACCGCGACGGTCGCCCCGCCGGCCAGGTGCGCGACCCACCCGCCGCTGGGCAGGTCCTCGAGCCGGACGACGCGCTCGAGGTTGACGATCGCCTGCCGGTGGACGCGCGCGAACCGCTCGGCGGGCAGGCGGCGCTCCAGATCGGCCAGCCGCCAGTCGGTGAACAGGCGCCCGCGGTCGGTGTGCAGCACGACGGACGCCCCCTCGATCACGGCGTGAGAGAGCGCGTCGTGGGGCAGGAGCTCGACGCCGCGGGCGGTCGGCACGGCGAGTCGGCCAGGCGGCCCCTCCGGGAGCGTCGGCCCGAGGCGCTCGCGGCAGCGCGCGAGCGCGCGCGCGAGGCGCTCGGCCTCGATCGGCTTGAGCAGGTAGTCGACGGCGCCGCCGTCGAACGCGTCGACCGCGTGCTCGGCGTGCGCGGTGGTGAACACGACGAGCGGGCCGTCGACGCCGAGCAGGCCCAGCGCCTCGACGCCGGACAGGCGCGGCATGTGGATGTCGAGCAGCAGCACGTCGACGTCGCCCGCCTCGACGCGCGCGAGCACCTCGACGCCATCGACGCACTCGCCCAGCACCTCGACGTCGGGCAGCGCGCCGAGCAGCCGGGTGAGCCGCTTGCGCGCCATCTGCTCGTCGTCCGCGATCAGCACGCGCAGGCTCAAGCCACCTCCACCGTGCGCAGCGGGACGTCCACGGACACCTCGGTGCGGTCCACCTCGCCGTGGATGGTGAGGCGTCCGTCGCCTCCATAGGCCAGATCGAGCCGCCGCTCCAGGGTGCTCAGCCCCTCGCCATCCGCGCGGCGACCGGCGAACGGGCCCGGATTCCACACGCTCACCGTCAGGCGGGCCCCCTGGCGGACCCGCACGCCCAGCTCACCGCGGTGTCCCTTCGCCGGGCCGTGTTTCACCGCGTTCTCGGCGAGCGGCAGCAGCAACAGGGGCGGCACCTCGGCGTCGAGCCCGTCGGGCACGTCCCACACCAGCGTGAACCACGCCGGATCCCGCAGCCGATGCAGCTCCAGCAGGTCGCGCACCAGCCCCAGCTCGCGCTGGACCGACCACGCCGGCAGCCTCAGCCCGCCCAGCAGCTCGCGGAGCAGCGCGGACAGGCGCAGCAGCCCATCCTCGGCCGTCGCGGGATCCTCGCGCGTCCACTCGGCGAGCGCGTTCAGCGTGTTGAACAAGAAGTGTGGATCGAGGTGCGCGCGCTGGGCGAGCAGGCGCGCCCGCTCCGCCTCGCGCTCGAGCGCCGCCGCGCGCGCCCGCGACCGCGCGAGCCCCTCCTCCTGCTCGATGTCGCGCGCCAGCCCCCAGCCACCCACCGCGAACATCGCCGCGGTGATCGGCAGGTGGAACCGCCAGGTGAGGAAGGTGTAGCCGAGCCCGAGCACCTCGCCGACCGCCCACCCGACACCGCTCGGCACCGTCGCGAGCACACCGAACGCGAGCCAGCGCAGCAGCCCCACGCGCGCGTCCGGCGGCGCGAGCGCCCGCCACGCGTACGGCGCCAGCGCCACGAAGGTCAGCGCCATCGCGAGGCCCGGCGCGAGCAGCCGCAGCGTGCCCGGCCCGCCGCCCAGCGTGCGCGCCTGCGACCACAGCATCGCGCCGACCAGCAAGGCGATCGGGATGGCGCGGCGCGGCGCGGTCAGCGCGCGCAAGGTGTCGAGGTAGAGGGTCACGCCGACAGGGTAGCGGGCGCGGCGTCCGGGATGAACCACGGCGCCGCGTCGGCGCGCACGCGCCGGTCGACGTGCCCGATCGTCGCCACCATCTCGCGCACCAGCCGCGCGCGGTCGATCCCCAGCAGCGCGAGCGTGTCCGCGTGATCGAGCAGCACCGTCGTGCAGCACGCCAGCGCCACCGGCCACCACGCCGCCGCGAACGCCGCACCCTTCACCTGCCCGCGCGCCTCCTCCTGAAAGAACGCCACGTGGAACTCCAGGTGCGCGATCTCGTCATCCCGGATCGTCGCCAGCAACGACGCCAGCGGCCCGTCGGGCAGCGCCTCGGCCATCGCCCCGTAGAACCGCACCGCGATCACCTCGGCCGCCAGCAACACGACGAGCTTCGCGCGCGGACCCGCCAGCCGGCGCCCCCGCGTGAACCACCTCGCCGTCCACGGATCCTCGGGCGCGCGCCCGCCCAGCGCGCGCAGCACCTGACCCAGCAGCCCCGCGTGGTGCCCCTCCTCCGCGACGAACAGCCGCATCGCCTCCTGGTACTCCGCGTCCCCCAGCCCGTGCCGCCGCACCTGGTTCACGATGCGCCCCTCCCCCGTCTCGCCCGCCTGCAGCCGCGCCACCGTGCTCGCGAGCCGCGGCAGCCACGCCGCCGGCAGCCCGTCCGCCGCACGCGCCGCCGAAGGGCGCGCCCGGCCCCGATTTCGCTCGAAGTGCTCACGCCAGGGCTTCCAGTCCATGTCGAACCTCCCGATGGTTCCCCCAATGGACCCCCTTCAAAGCCCCAAGTCGCCCCCCGAACCCGCGAGCGGTCGTCCCCATCGCCCGAGCGGTCGCCATGCCCCTGCGAGCGGCCGTCACCCACGCTGCGACCACAGCGCGCGCCGGTCGCAGTGGGGCGGCCGGCCGAGACGGCCGGCCCACGGATCCGCTCACCGACCACGCGCGACGCCTCGTTGTGGCGCTCCTGCCGCCAAAACGCCCAGGGCGACCATGCTCGTCGCCGCGGAGGCGGCCGGCCGGGACG